>JAFGKL010000077.1 GCA_016928585.1 Sedimentisphaerales bacterium | reverse complement strand
GATGGCGGCGTGTATAGAGTTGGCGAGGTTCTTTTCAGCAAAGACGGTGAGGTGGCAGGTACCATTGCAGCAAAGACCGCTGCAATAGCCGATTTTATAAATGCATACGATCTTACAATAATGAATCCTAAACTCATCTGCGGTATATTTATTGGTGCAATGATGGCATTTGTCTTTTGTGCAATGACGATGAAGGCGGTCGGCAGGGCAGCGGGTGCCATGGTTAACGAAGTAAGACGTCAGTTCCGCGAGATCCCCGGCATTATGGAAGGAACCGGCAAGCCTGATTATGCAAGTTGTGTTTCTATCTCAACCGGCGGTGCCCAAAGAGAAATGGTTTTGCCATCAACATTAGCGATCATTGTTCCGGTCCTTACCGGCCTGTTCCTTGATGTGGCCGGCGTTCTCGGTTTGCTGGTCGGCGGTTTGACGGCCGGTTTTGTTCTTGCTATCACTCTTAATAATGCAGGCGGTGCATGGGACAACGCCAAGAAATTCATCGAAAAAGGCGCACATGGCGGAAAAGGCTCACCCGCACACAAGGCCGCGGTCGTTGGTGACACAGTCGGCGATCCGTTCAAGGATACATCGGGCCCGAGCCTGAACATCCTGATCAAGCTTATGACAATGGTAAGCGTTGTTTTCTCCGGCGTTATCGTGAAGTTCGCACCGATGATCTCAGATATGCTCGGACTTAGCAAATAGTTGAATTGTTGACTATTACGCTTTTTACATGTAATCTATGGGAGCGGTCGAAACGGCTGCTCCTTTTTATTTATAGGAAAAATATATTTTGGCGAAAAAAACAGATATATCCGCGTTGGAGCTGGCAAATCAGGCCGCGATCATCGCCAATGACAGGCATTGTACTGATATAGTCGTGCTGGATCTTACGGGAATCAGCCCGGCTACCAACTATTATGTAATAGCTACGTCTACTTCGGACAGGCAGGCTAAAACGGTCGTGGATGAGATACACGATTTTGCCAAGAAGCATGGACACAGGCGTTTCGGTATGGCCGGCTATGAGCAGGGCCGATGGATACTTGTCGATTATATTGATGTCGTGGTGCATGTCTTTGACGAGGAGTACCGCGATTATTATAATCTTGAGATGCTTTGGGGTGATGCGAAACATTTGAAGATCAAAAGGAAAAAGAAATAATGCAGCCGGTCATTGATATTCTTGACAGCAGGGTCGCCGCGGCGATGAAGGCCGCGACGGATCAGACGGACTGTGCAGCACTGGTCAAACCTTCTGCAAATCCGAAGTTTGGTGACTACCAGGCCAACGGTATTATGGCACTTGCCAAGAATCTAAAGATCAATCCACGAGAACTCGCGGAAAAAGTTGTAAAGAAACTCAACGTAGATGACATTTGCGAGATTCCGGAAATAGCGGGGCCGGGATTTATCAACCTTCGTTTGAAGAAAGAATTTATTGCAAAAAGCATGCTTGAGATAAATGCCGATGCCGATAACCGGCTTGCGGTCGATCAGGTTAAAAAACCACAAAACGTTGTTGTTGATTTTTCCGGGCCCAACATTGCAAAACAAATGCACGTTGGCCATCTTAGAAGCACTATCATAGGCGATGCCATTGCGCGGATGCTCGACTTCCTCGGCCACGACGTAGTACGCCAGAACCACATCGGCGACTGGGGAACACAATTTGGAATGCTGATAGCATACTTAAAACAGGAAAACCCAGAGGTTATCAAGAATCCCGACTCAGTCCATATTGGGGATCTGGAACAGTTTTATAAAGACGCCAAGCAAAAAAGTGATGATGATGCAGACTTTAATGACGAATCTCGCAAACAGGTAGTCAACCTGCATAATCACCACAAAGAGACTATTATGGTCTGGCAGCATATTGTTGATGAGTCACGTAAGCACTATCAGCCTATCTACGACAGACTTTCCGTTGATCTTCACAAAGAAAATGAACGAGGTGAAAGTTTTTATGCGGATAGATTAGCCGATGTTGTTAAAGCTTTACAAAAGCAAAATCTTGCAGAAGAATCTGATGGTGCTATATGTGTTTTTTCTGAAGGATTTAAAAATAAGGAAGGCCAGCCGCTGCCGTTTATTATTCAGAAAACCGATGGGGCGTTTCTTTATGCGACTACCGATCTTGCGGCGATACATTACAGGATAAATGAGCTGAAAGCAAAACGGATCATCTATGTAACCGATGCAAGGCAAAAGCTGCATTTCCAGATGCTGTTTGCAGTGACCAAAGCGGCCGGGTGGGCCGGCGATGATGTAAAGCTTGAGCATGTTACGTTCGGGACGGTTCTTGGAGAGGATGGCAAGCCGCTGAAAACACGAAGCGGTGAGAATGTTAAGCTGAAAGAACTTCTGGATGAGGCGGTAAGCCGGGCAAGAGGCGTTGTAGAAGCCAAAAACCCTGAACTAAGCGAGAAGGAAAAGGAAAATATTGCCAATACAGTCGGGATCGGCGCTATAAAGTATGCGGATTATTCCAACAACCGTGAAAGCGATTACGTTTTCAGCTTCGATAAGATGCTGGCGATGGAGGGCAACACGGCTCCTTATATGCAGTACGCTTTTGCCCGTATCAAATCCATCGAACGCAAGGCGGCCGATAAGGGAGTGGATATAGAAAAGGACTTGAAGGGTTTAAAGAAGCTAAATCTTACCGACGACGCGGAGCTTGACCTTGGCAAACATATTTTAAGGTATGCCGAGGCGATAGAGATCGCAGCCGCGGAGTGCAGGCCGAATTATTTGACGACGTATCTGTATGAGCTTTCGCAAAAGTTCAGCACATTCTATACGAGTTGTCCTGTTCTTGTTGCGGAAAACGAACAGAGACCTACAAGACTGCTGCTTTGCAAACTTACGGAAAAAACCATTCAGCACGGCCTGACAAAACTGCTCGGTATAGAAGTTGTAGAAAAGATGTAGAGGACGATATGAACATAGTTACCGAAACGATCAGCGTAAAAACAAGCAAGCGTAATCAGATGATCGATATTACTTCGCAGGTTGCCGATGTTGTACGCAGCAGCGGTATTGCCAACGGCGATTGTATTATATTCTGCAATCACACCACCGGCGGCATTACCATTAATGAAAATGCCGACCCAGCGGTTGTGCATGATATGCTAATGACATTGGAAGAACTCTTCCCGCAGGACCGGAGGGGCTATCGTCACTCGGAGGGCAATTCCGATTCTCACATTAAAAGCACACTTGTCGGCTGCAGCGAACAGGTTCTTGTCGAGCATTCAAAGCTCGTTCTCGGTACCTGGCAGGGGATATATTTTTGCGAGTTTGACGGCCCGCGCTCACGCAAAGTAACCGTTCAGATCAAAGGGCTGTAGCCACCATTTTGTTCGATCCTAAAGATCGGGAATCCCATATTTTCCGGCCAAAAACCCACCAAACCACAGTTAAGTTGCCTATATTAACAGCCGAATAAGATTCTGTAGAGCGACTGGACAGGTCAAAAGGGGATTTTTAGGCGGAAAACAGGGAAAATGCCCAATATTGAAGAAAATATAAATCTTAACATCAATCTTGGAGAGCCGATAGAACTGGCTGCGGATACTGCGGTACAGCTTAAAATGGCCGGCCAGGTTCAGCGTGCGTTCCTTCCTTCGAGCCTTCCTGACAGCGATAAAATGAAGTGGTCGGTCATCTTTCAGCCGGCGGACTGGGTCTCCGGCGATATCTATGACGCGGCCAGACTCGATGAGCAGCATATCGGTTTTTATATTGCCGATGCGGTTGGGCATTCGGTGCCTGCGGCCCTGCTTACCATGTTCTTAAAACAGGCTCTTGTTATGCGTCAAACGGTCGGCGATGACTACCGGATTTTTGCTCCTGCCGAGGTGCTCAAAAATCTGAACGAGCAAATGCTGGCACAGAAGCTGAACGGTTCGCTGTTCGCGACATGCTGTTATTGTCTGCTTAATATTCGTACCATGCAATTTACATATTCGCGGGCCGGTCATCCGTATCCGATCCTGATCAAGAGCGATTCGGAACCTGTCCAACTGCAAAATCGCGGAGGGCTTTTGGGTGTTTTTCAGCAGGCAGAATATGAACAGGATACTATTCAGCTCGACAAAGGCGACAAGATATTTGTCTATTCCGACGGCTGTGAATCGCATGTCGGCGGATATGATGACGAGGGTGTTTTTCATTTCAACGAAAGATTTCTTTCGATCTGCGATCTGCCTGTCGAACAAATGACCGGTGAATTCGAGTTAACGGTGAAAGACAATCCTGTTTCCAGGGAGATTCTTGACGATATTACAACTTTAGCACTTGAGATACTCTGATTTATTAAGCCATCAATAATCAACAACCTCTTTTCAATATATTCTACAACAAAACTCTGTAAACCAGGCCGGCGATATGTTATAATCCTACACGGTTTATGGAGTTTTAATATGAATTACAGCGAATACGGTAAAACCGGTGCCAACGTCAGCAGTGTGGGGTTTGGCGGCATGCAATTTAACACAAAGCTTGCCAATGAAAAAAATGCAGAGCTTTTGCGGTATGCTTTTGATAAAGGCATCAACTATTTCGATACTGCGCCCGGATATTGCGAAGATAAGAGCGAGGATATTTTCGGGATCGCGTTAAAACAAATGGCTGCCGATCGAGAGAAGTTCTATGTTTCGACAAAAGGCATGCCGGTTGATTTCGATACTGCGAACAAAGCAATAGGGGCCGTCGATAAATCTCTTAAGCGTTTGAACATTGACTGTATAGATTTTTATCATGTTTGGTGCATTCGGGATATGAAGCATTACGAGCTTGCGATGAAAAAGGGCGGGCAATACGACGGGCTTTTAAAGTGTAAAGAGCAGGGCAAGATCAAACATATTGTTACGTCAACGCATCTACGTGGTGAAGATATCTGCAGGATCGTAGAAGACAATAAAGTTGAAGCAATATTGATGGGAGTTAATGTTTTAAACTTCCTCTACCGCTGGCAGGGCGTAGAGGCAACTTATAATGCGGGTATGGGTGTTGTCGCGATGAATCCGCTCTCCGGAGGGTTGATACCCAGGCATGAAGATAAGTTTGCTTTTTTGGCAGCAGCCGGCGAAACGCCTACCGAAGCTGCACTGCGTTTTTGCATAAGTGCTCCGCAGATAAATATTACGCTTGTCGGGTTTACAACGACAGAGCATATAGATATGGCCTGCAAGGTTGCAGAAAATGCTAGGCCGTTTACCGCCGATGACATTGAAAGGATAAGGAAGAATGTTTCCAAAAACATGGACGCGGTCTGTACCGGCTGCGGCTATTGCATGGTAGAGATGTGTACGAAGAATATTCCTGTTGCCGGCTATATGCAGGTCTATAACGAGAAGTTTTTAGATGAAAAGAGCGCAGATCAAATGGCGGACGTAATGAACCATCATTTCAACTGGGGGATACTGGTTGACAGGAAGGGTGCTGCAGCCGATTGTATAGAATGCGAAAAATGCGAAAAAGCCTGCACACAGCACCTGAATATCATCAGCAGATTAAAAGAACTGGCCGATTGGGAAAAGCTTCTCGAAGAAAAGAACCGGCAAAAAGAACAGGCTTAAAACAAGCCGGAGCCGGTTCATTTATTAATTGTAGACCGACCTTTTGTACATATAACAGTCTTCTACCAGATTGCCGAACATAAACCCGTCATCGCCGTTTACGGGAAGATACGACGAGATGGGAATAGAAATATATACGCCTTCTTCTATATAGTCATGAACTTTCAGGGTGACCACCACATTAGATCGATGGGTATAGACTCGCAGCGGCTTGAGTGCGCGGATGAGCCCTGACCAGTATTGTTCGGGAATATTTTCCTGTGGAAAGCTCCTGAT
>JAFGKL010000076.1 GCA_016928585.1 Sedimentisphaerales bacterium | reverse complement strand
TTGAATTACTGGAAACAGATGATGTGTCATAAGTGACAGATGAGCTATCATACGTAACTTCAGGCTGGCCGGCCGGCTGTTGTGCCGCGATCTGCTGATCAATATCTTTGACGATCAAATTGATCTGCTCTCTTTCGGTACTAGTCAGGAAGTTGCTGTTGAGCGCTTCCAGCAATCTTGACCTGGCCAAGTCATATTGCTGGTTAGCAGCGAACTCGTCGCTTTGACTAAGCAATGTAGCGACCCTTGCTCTTTCGGAAAGAGCCGTTTGAACCCGCAATTGCAAGTCCGAAGTCGTTTGCAGATCTTCATCGCTCATAACTCCGGCATATTCACGCTGTATCTTTGTGAGTGAATATTCTGCCTCATTATAGAGTCCCCGCTGAAACTGTTCTTCGGCGATACGTAATGTCCATTGTGCTTTCTGGACCATGGCCTGCTGCTTGCTGTCAGCTTGAGCAAAGCAAATAGAATTTGACGAAGAAATGATTAGGATAATTATCAAGCCGCTAATACACAGCAACTTAGGTGATTTATAATCTGATAACACCTTAAGCCTCCAACGATTTAATTATTACAGACACCTGAATATCTAATTGATACCTTCGGCCTTCTATATTGGAAATAGACGCAAATTCACTCATTAACTACGTTAAATATCGGCCTTAGGGTCATTTTCTTTAGAAATAAAATGGTACAATACCAAAAAAAGATACGTGCAAAAAAACATAATAGTTCGTATAAACTCGGGTTAGTGTTAATAACACTGGTAACAACATTATTACAAGAACTTGGCGTACCGAATATCAGATGGTAAATAAAAAAAAATAAAAAAAATGAAAAAAACTCCATTAAATCCCGTCTCTTTGGCCATTGAAACCTCAGGAAGAACAGGTTCTGTCGCTCTCGGAACCGAATCTAAGTCAATAGAACAATCCTCTTTTAGCGGTTTGATGCGACATAGCATAGAATTATTCCCCACAATAGAACAACTGCTTAAGAAGCATAACTGTGGAATTTCCGACCTAAAACAAATCTTTATCACTATCGGCCCCGGTAGTTTTACCGGACTTAGAATTGCGGTCAGTACTGCAAAAATGTTTGCGTTGGCTACGAATGTTAAAATCGTCGCGGTCAACACCATGGATGTGATCGCCCAGAATGCAAATGACATTATGCGTGACAGCAAAAATAAGATCAATCGCATAGTGACAATCCTGGATGCCAAACGAAAACAATTTTATGTTGCGTCCTATAAAAACATTGATGACGGATGGATAAAGACAACTACAGACTGCCTTATGACAGCAGATGATATTATAAAAGAGTTCGCTGATATGAACGATCCTGTATATCTGTTAGGCGAAGGTCTGCATTATTACAAGGACATGTTTGATGTTGACGGTATGGAAGTCGTCGATGATCAATACTGGACGGCAACAGCAGAAAAAACATACACGGTTGGTTACAAAATGGCTCAGGAAAAACTTTTTACTGATCCGGGACAGCTTGTCCCCTTTTATCTGCGCCGGCCGGAGGCGGAAGTAAACTGGGAAAAAAGGCAGAAAAGTCTATAGGAGAGAACTTCCTGATAGCAAATTACCGCCCCAAAAACACAGGACATGCTTCAGCAAACAAACCTGTCAAGATGGCGGTCTGGCTGGCTCTAAAACCCCGGAAATGGCAGTTATCGGCATTTAAACAGGTATTAGCAATATTTAGCCTCATTTTTTAACAATTACAACGTGTTTTATAATAAGCACTTACAGATATTACCCCCTAAACTGCCAAATGAAGTCTCTTGATTGGTATCGTGTTTGCTTCTGTACTAAGGCTGGCTAAGTGTCTGTTTAAAATTAAGAGTTTTTTAACTAATAAATAGGAGAAACAAGGATATGGCAGTTAAAGATCTAACATTTGAATCTGATGCACGAACTGCATTGCTTGCAGGGGTCGAGAAACTCGCGGCAGCGGTAAAATCGACCCTCGGACCGCGAGGCAGGAACGCCATCATCGATAAAGGCTGGGGCGGACCTACCGTAACAAAAGACGGCGTTACCGTAGCCGAAGAGATCGAACTTCTGGACAAAGCGGAAAATATGGGAGCCAAACTGGTAAAAGAAGCCGCCAGCAAGACCTCCAAGATCGCCGGCGACGGAACAACAACGGCAACAGTACTTACCGAAGCAATGTTCAAAGAGGCTTTTCGCAATCTGGCAGCAGGCGCCGATGCAATGAGCCTTAATCGCGGCATGCAAAAAGCAGTTGCTGCGGCAACCGAAAAACTCAAAAGCCTGTCAAAACCCATCGACATCGCCAAAAAAGATGACATCGTCAACATTGCTTCCATCTCAGCTAACAACGATGTCGAGATCGGCAAAAAAATGGCAGATGCCTTCATGCGTGTAGGTAAAGACGGCGTTATTACTGTCGAAGAAGGTAAGAGTCTTGAAACAAACGTCGAATATGTTGAAGGCATGCAATTCGATCGCGGTTTTCTCAGCCCTCATTTCGTAACGGATCAGGATAAGATGACATGCGAACTTGACAAGCCTTACATTCTTGTCTTCGAGGACAAGATAAGCTCAGTCGGCAAGTTGGTACCATTACTGGAAGCCGTTTCCAAGAGTAAACGGCCGCTGCTTATTATTGCAGAAGACGTAGAAGGCGAAGCGCTTGCCACATTAGTTGTCAACAAGCTTCGCGGCATACTGCAGATCGCAGCGGTAAAAGCTCCGGGCTACGGCGACAGACGCAAGGCAATGCTTGAAGACATCGCTGTGCTGACAGGCGCCAGCCCCATCTTCAAGGACCTGGGCATAGAGCTTGAAAAAATCAGCGTAAGCCAGCTCGGTCAGGCAAAGAAGGTCACCATCGACAACGACAACACCATCATTGTCGAAGGTGCCGGTGCTGAAAAGGCCATTCAAGGCAGGATCAAACAGATCAAGAACGAACTAGAAAACACTACGAGTGATTATGATCGTGAAAAATTACAGGAAAGACTTGCCAAGCTTACCGGCGGTGTTGCACAGATCAATGTCGGAGCGGCAAGCGAAGCGGAATTGAAAGAAAAGAAGGCACGTATCGAAGATGCATTACACGCAACAAGAGCGGCTATTGAAGAAGGTATAGTTCCGGGAGGCGGAGTTGCATTGATCCGCTGTGTTGAAGTTGTAAATGCTTTAAAACTTGACGGCGACGAAGCAACCGGTGCACAGATCGTAGCGCATGCCCTAAAGGCGCCATGTCATTGCATCGCAACAAACGCAGGTGCAGTCGGCAACCTGATCGTTAACAAGGTTGCAGAGGGCAAGGGCGGATTCGGATATAACGCAGATAAGGACAAATTCGAAGACCTGATCGCCGCCGGTGTGATCGACCCTGCAAAGGTAACCAGGATAGCATTACAGAACAGCGCATCAGTAGCAGGACTGCTGCTGACAACCGATTGTGTTGTTTCCGAAAAGCCGGGCGATAAAGACGCCGGCGGAATGCCCGGAGGAATGGGCGGAATGGGCGGCGGCATGCCCGGCATGGGCGGAATGGGCGGAATGCCTGGCATGGGCATGATGTAGCCGGATCGTTTTAAAAATAACTGAATTCAAATTAAAGATAAAAATACAGGAGTAACATTATGAAACTTAAACCTTTGGATGATAGAGTCGTAATAAAGCCAAATCAGGCAGAAGATGTAACCGCGGGCGGTATCGTACTGCCTGACAGTGCAAAAGAAAAACCCCTGATGGGTAAAATCATAGCGATCGGTAACGGAAAATTGCTCGATGACGGCAGTCGCGCCAAACTCAGCGTCAAGAAAAACGA
>JAFGKL010000075.1 GCA_016928585.1 Sedimentisphaerales bacterium | reverse complement strand
TTCGCAGCGACCGAATGCTTATCCAGGATATGCAAGATGAGCTAAACTAATACTTATGTGTTAAAAGGCTGGAATTGACAAAAAAGGAGATAAGGCGAGCTTGCCTTATCCCCTTTTTTAAATATTGGAAATCTCAATCCTGTGAGCTTTGTAATACTTACGAGGTTTTTTCATGTTTGTGTGTGTCTTTGACAAGGTACTTGTTCAGCACTTCGTACAATTTATCACGATTTATCGGTTTTGATAGGTAGCCGTCACATCCGGCTTCCATACACTTAGCCTCGTCTTCCTTCATCGCATTTGCTGTCAGCGCTACTATAGGTGTCATATAGCCGTTTTTTCTGATCAATTTTGTTGCTTCATGGCCGGTCATTACCGGCATCTGGATATCCATCAAAATAAGATCAAACTGTTCGCTTTGAACTTTTTTGACGGCCTCCTGTCCGTCTTCAACGAGAACCGGCTCAAGTCCCACCTTTTTCAATAATAATTTTACGAGAGTCTGATTTGAGATGTTATCCTCGGCGACAAGAACCTTGCCGTGATAAACTGGCTTTGAGTTGTCATTTTCGGCTTTATTATAATCGTTAACGTATTGATATTTATCATACCCCTCGGTATCATTTTTATCCGTTCCAGTAGGTATTATAATGCTGAATGTTGACCCCTTGCCCGGCGTACTGTTTACCAATAATTTTCCGTCCAATAATTCAGCCAACTGCTTGGTTATAGCAAGTCCCAGGCCTGTTCCACCATATTTCCTGGTCGTGCTTCCATCAGCCTGTGAGAAGGCGTTAAATATTTTTTCCAGCTTCTCCGGTTCAATACCGATACCGGTGTCCTCAACATCAAACCTGACGTATTGTTTTTGATCATCTTCCTCGACAGAAACGTTTAGATAAACGTGGCCCTGTTCGGTGAATTTGATCGCATTATTAACAAGGTTTATCAGGCACTGGCGTAATCTGACCGGATCTGAATTTATAGATTTTGGCAGCTGGCCGCATTGAAACACCCCAAAATCGATGTGCTTGTTTATTGCGTTGGGCCTGAGCATAGAATCAAGGTGTTCAAGTATTTCGCCAACGTTGCATTCTATTATTTCAGTTTCCAGCTTGCCTGCTTCGATCTTGGAGAAATCCAAAATGTCATTTATTAGTTGAAGCAGGGCGTTGGCGCTTCCTGATATGACATCGACATATTTTGTTTGTTCCTCTGTAAGTTCCTCCTCTTTAAGAATATCCGAAAAACCGACAATTGCGTTCATTGGAGTCCTGATCTCGTGGCTCATATTTGCCAGGAACAGGCTTTTGGAACTATTTGCAGCCTCAGCGTATTTCTTAGCTTGTTTCAGTGCTTCTTCTGCCTTTACGCGTTCGGTAATGTTTACATCAGCACCTCTGTATCCAATCAGGTTTCCCTCGCTGCCGAGAATTGGGATTGCGCTTGTAGAAACCCAGACTTGCTGTCCATTTTTATGAATATTTAGATTTACAAAATTTCTAAAAGCCTGTTTTTTAGAAAAGGCCTCGAATGCTGCTTTTTTAAGCTCTGCTTGTTTTTGGGGACAGAACAGATCGTAGAAGTGTTTTTTGCCTACAATCTCATTAGGTGTATAACCCAATATTCCTTCTATTATTGGGCTTGAATAGGTATATAAACCATTGACGTCGACCTCCCATATCCACTCTTCAGTGTTTTCTACTACATCCTTGAAACGTTTTTGTTCCTGCTGTAAAGTCTCTACAGAAACAGTTGTCTTTTTTAGATCCTCAGTCATCTGGTTAAATGAACTTGCCAGCAAACCGATCTCGTCTTTTGAGGTGCTTACAACTCTCTGGTCCAGATCTGAACTGTCTCGTATCTTCTGGATCGTAGTTAAAAGATTAGTTAAGGGTTTTATTACTGAAACTGAAAGACTGGATAGCAATAAAAGTGTTGTAATGCCTAAAGATATAAAAGAGACCAGAAAGCTGTTATAGCAGAGATATTCTATTTTTTCGTCGATAAGTCTGGCAGAAAATCCCACTGTTACGGCAATACCGGGCTGATCTTTTTCTACCGGTATAACTGTATTGTAATATGTTTGCCCGCCTGATTCGGATAAGCAGGTTGTTGGCTGACCTTGCTTGAGGACCTTTAGTATCTCCTGGTTGTTTATCATCGTGTTGTGGCGTGTTGTGTCATTGTGGAATAGGATCTCACCGTTTAGCCGTGTAACCATAACATAGGAAACATCTTTGTTTTTGAGCAGTATTTCCTGACACTGAGCCTCAAAACCTTCGACATTGTCTATGGATATTCCCAGTTTTAGCAGGTCTTCTACTTGTGATTTGAGTGTGTTGGCAATAACATGCATTTTTGATTGCAATGCAGAGGAATACTCCGTTCTGAACATCTGGCTCATGACCAGTGTATTTACACCAATTGCCAGCAAAAAAGTGCTAACCGTAATTATTATAATTTTTTCTCGTAGTCCGAATTTCATAGATGCTACCTGAAAATTTCTGTAACGACTTCAGCTGTTAAGAGCACACTTGATTTTGGATTTATGTTTAGCTTTTTAGCCCTGGCTAGATTTATAACAGGTATGCCTCTTTCAGTTGCTTTTATTGGATAATTGCCGGGATCATTCTCTCCAAGCAATATGTCCCTGGCTATTTTACCGGCAGCTCGACCCTGGGCTGTTCCCGACACGGTGACTGCACACAGCGTTCCTTTGTCAACACGATCTGCCCAGAAGGAAAAATCAGGTAAGGAACTGTTTTCTATCGTCCACTGCTGGACTTGTTCTAAGGGTACATTGGCACCATTTTCATCTTTAAATTCGAAAACCCCCATCATACCCAGGGCATCTACCTTGCCCTCATAGCTCTTTACTATTTTCTTGTACTGTTCAAATGTCTCAGCGATTTCATACTTTACAATCTGAACGCCGTCTAATCTTTCTTCCTTTCGCTTAAATCTGTCTATCATAGGCCCCCACATTTTGCCCGTGTCTGTGATAATAGCTACTTTTTGAACATTTGGGACCAGTTGCTTTAGTAATTGTATGGTTTGTACAAAATGCATTCGCTCCAATACACCGGTTATATTTTTACTCCCCGCAAAACCGTAGTTTTCGGGATCCGCATTGACCGCACAGAAAACAAAAGGTACGCTCGTATTAACATAATCTTTTGCGATATACTGCTGGGCATCATCGTCGCT
>JAFGKL010000074.1 GCA_016928585.1 Sedimentisphaerales bacterium | reverse complement strand
TGGACAAGGGATCTACTCGAAAAAGATAATGGAAATGGGCTCAACAGCAATCCATGGGATTATCTCGGCTCACAAAAAATGAGATTGACTATCAAAAAAAGACTCGGAGATATAACCGCCCATCTGGACTTTGTTCACGCTTCTCCCAGAAAGCCAATCAACGAATATGTCTTTCCCGATGACGTTTACACTGCTCCGGGAAAGATAAACGCTCTCTTTGAAAAGGTAAAACACATTTGTTTCATAGGCCATACACATCTGCCGGGAGTATTTCTTGAGGACCCGGACTTTTACACGCCCGACGAACTCGGAGACGTTTATCCAATAATCGAAGGGGAAAAAGCGATCATAAACGTCGGTTCCGTCGGCCAGCCGAGAGACAGAGACAATCGGGCAAGCTATGTCTATATCGAGGAAGACAAAGCCAATTTTGTTCGGCTTGAATACGACTACGAAGCAACCGCAAAAAAGATTTACCAGGTTGAGGAACTTGACAACTTTGAAGGCGACAGGCTTTACGAAGGAAAATAAAAATGATCCGTATCAAAAAGGCTTACTAATGAAGATAAAACTCGCATTGTTCGCGTTTCTATTTACTTTTGTACTATTTTGCTCCTTTCTCGTCGTCGATTCCGGGCTTTTCAATATTTCTTCATGCAGAGACGATAACAAATGTATCCGTCTGGCAGGCGAAATGGAACTCGTTCAGGCTGACAATATCCCCGAAAGCGATGATTACGACTTCACCCAGCTAAGAGCCTCAAACGCCGAAAACAAAACCCTGACATTAGGCTCCACCGATAAAGAAAGCGGCTACCAATTCCGCCTTGAACTCAGCAGTAAGGGAGCGGCCATTAAAAATGCCGTATCAAGCATGTACGACAACAGGGACCCGAAGGACCCGCAGCCGTTAATACTGCTCTCTCCGATAGAAAAAGGACCCTCGGATACCGTTCTTTCAATGGCAAACGGAAGTTTTGAGCTTGTCGATAAAAAACAACGCTTCCCCCTCAACAAGCTTAACTGGGTCGTCCCCGATCAACAAGACAAAGATCTGGCTGTATTCCAGGCCGTCCTTACCGACGCAAACGGAAAAGATTCCATCAAACTCGTAAAAACATTTTCGATCAAACCAGACTGTTCTGATATCGATTGCAAACTCACCATTGAGAACCTTTCTCTCCAGCCGTTAAAAGCGGCATTCCAGATACAGGGACCATGCGGCATCTCAAGGGAAGGCGCAAGAGGCGACATGAGAAACATCATCGCCGCATATATGACGAACAAAGGCACCATCGAATCCGTAAAGCTGGACAACTCTCGTATGAGAAAGCCTGCACAATACAACAACCTCGAAGACCTGAAACTGACGCACAAAGACGCATCCGCTCAGTTCATGTGGGCCGCGATAACGAACAAATATTTTGCCGCCATCTTACATGCCGTCCCGGAAGACGACGACAGCCTTTATAGAAGCGACATCATCCCAGGCCCGGCGCAATACTACGACCCGGGCATCGCTGAAAAAAAACCAAATGGCGACGAGAACAGCACTTTCACAATGCAAACAGGTATAATTTCATTGGAGCCGGTCGGCATAATAAATTCTGTAAAAACCTATAACTTCCAGCTCTATCTTGGAACAAAAGATAAAAGCCTCTTTGAAAAAAATCCCGTCTACTCGAAGCTCGGATACTTCCATTCTATAAAATTTCTTGGTTGCTGCCTGCCCAAATTCATCATCAACCCTTTGGCATTCGGAATAATGGCGATTATGAAATGGATGTATGGATTTATTCCTAACTACGGAGTAGTGATAATAATTTTCGTCGTACTCGTAAGATTGGCATTGCACCCCGTAACAAAACACAGCCAGGTCTCCATGATGAGAATGCAAAAACTCGGACCAAAGGCTGAAGCCATAAAGGCAAAATACGCTAATAACAAAAACGAGATGAACCGTCAGGTAATGCAGCTTTACAGGGACGAAGGTGTCTCTCCCGTATCAAGCATGCTCCCCATGTTCATACAGATGCCTATCTGGATAGCACTTTACAGCGCCATCTATGCCAACATCGAACTCCGGGGCGCAGCCTTCCTGCCATTCTGGATAACAGATCTTTCCGCGCCGGATGCGCTCGTACGATTTTCTGAATTTACAATACCACTGTTGGACATTCACATCGATTCGTTCAATCTCCTGCCGCTGCTTCTCGGAACCGCTATGTTCCTTCAGCAAAAACTTATGCCGCACAGCTCAGGTAACTCCAATCCGCAGGTGGCCCAGCAGCAAAAAATGATGATGATAATGATGCCGATAATGATGTTGGTATTTTTATACAAGGCACCCTCCGGACTGAACATGTACATCATGGCAAGTACCTTCGCAGGAGTCGCTGAGCAGGTCGTAATAAGAAAACACATTCGTGAAAAAGAAGCCGAAGAATCGGTAGGCCTTGTTCCCGCTACCAGTAAAACCGGCGGAAAAACAAAAAAGAAAAAACCAAAACCATTTTTCAAAAACTCGATATAGTGTATGACTTAAGCGATACAATCACGGCCCCGGCTGCTCCCTCTCTCGGAGAAAATACTATTGCAAAGTCAGTCATACGCATCTCCGGCCCGAAAGCACTCATTCTCCTCGACGATATCTTCGACATAAAAATAAACAAAAGATGCGCAAAAACAAAAACCGTCCGGTTACAGAAAAACATCTGCATAGACCTTACGGCCTACGGCTTCATCGCTCCTAACTCATACACCGGCGAGGACTTGGCAGAACTGCACTTCTTCGCCCCCGCCTGCCTCGTTGAGCTTGTACTTGAAAAACTCCTCCAAAACTCCCGCCTCGCAGGCCCCGGCGAATTCACGCTAAGAGCATATTTAAACGGCAGGATCGATCTTGCACAGGCAGAAGCCGTCGCACAAATAGTCTCAAGCAGCAACACCGCCCAGCTCGCCGCCGCTGAAAAACTGCTCGCAGGCAGCCTAAGCCAAAAAATATCCCTCATACGCAATAATATCCTCGACATCTTAAGCCTCATCGAAGCAGGTCTCGACTTTAGCGGCGAAGACATCGAATTTGTCTCGCAAAAAAACGCTGTCAAAACCATCGAGACAATTAAAGATCAGCTCAACGACATATTAAACAACTCCATACGCTATGAAGAAATGATAGACCTGCCATCCGTAGGCCTTGCCGGTGCTCCCAACGCCGGCAAAAGCAGCCTCTTGAACACTCTCCTTGGCCGCCAAAGAAGCATCGTTTCTGACACCCGGGCTACCACAAGGGACGTCCTGACAGGCACGCTCTCTCTTGAAAAAAATCGCATCGCCCTGTTTGACTGTGCCGGCTTATCTCCCGCCTCCGGACAAACATCCCTGCTAGATAATATCGCACAGCAGGCCGCTGCAGAAGCTTTAAAAAATGCAGACATCGTCCTCTTCTGCATCGACATGACCAAAGACGACTTCAGCGACGATATATCAGTACTAAACCTTATTGAAAGCAAAGAAATAATATACATCGCCGCCAAGTGCGACCTTGATAAACAATACAAAAAAAGCATAACACGTTTGAACAATGCCTTTG
>JAFGKL010000073.1 GCA_016928585.1 Sedimentisphaerales bacterium | reverse complement strand
GATCAGTGTGACTGTCCTGGATCAGATCGGTGCAGGAGTATTTTGTTTCGCCGGTTGAACCGGTTATATTTCTTAAGTCATTGTCGCTGATCTCGGTTGTGCCTTCTTCCAGGCCAAGAGGGTCATCGGAGATGAGCAGGGCAATTTTAGAACCCCAAAGGTATTCGAAATCATCTATCAAAACGGAGTAATAGAATTTATCATTGTTGAGATCGACAAGCCACACGTATTCAGAGTCGATATGGTCAAGAACGACATAATGCTTAGATCCGGGCAGATATAAAATAATTTGAACGCCCTGTGTATTTTTCAACGTTTGCAGGTCGGTGTTGATCGCGGCGCCATTGCATTGCAGGTCACGTGCGAGTTGACGCATATCGTAAAGATTTGTACTGCGTTCGGAGTTGACCAACTGGACAAGCTGCTGCCCGGAAGGTTCTTTATTTAATTTGGAAAGTACGTATTTCATAGCGATTGTTGCGCAGTTCTGAGCGGGGTCGTCACTTGTTAAAGCGGTTGCAAGTCGTTGATTTAAAACAGACCGGGTATCTATGGCATCAGAAAAATTATACGACAAGTAAGAGTCTGTTGCCGGAGAACGGAATTCTATGAATGTGTTATTTCTATACGATACGTTAAAATCGTTTTGCAGAGGCAAGTCGGTACTGATAGCGGTTATTTCCCATTCATCCTGTGAGATCAAATCAAACGCCGAATTGCTTTGGTCATATCGTTCAGTAACAATGATTTTTGGTGTCCACCTGCCGTTAACTAATTGGAGATCCGAATAGGAATTTTTTATGAATGGCAGGCCGTTATTTTTTAAAGAATAAGTCAAAGCGGCGTAATTTTTAGAAGGATCAAGCAAAAATTCCATTTCCGGAGAATCCTGCCTGTTGACCTGAAGAACGATCTGCTGCTGATAGTTTTCCTGTGCGGACAGCTCTGCAGTTGAAAGGCTGTCGTAAGTGAATACACCGAATCCCCACGGTATTATCCCTGCGGTGAGCGGGCCGTTGACGCTAATAGGCATGCCGCTTGGGTCCTCGAATACCATAGCGTTGTTGCTGGAGTCAAAATACATAACGTATTCACTGCCGTCCCATACAAAAACACGTCTTGCGTTAACCTTCAAATCGGTAACAACTTCCTCATTAAGATTGCTTTCGTCCCCGTCCAGCGGGGAGATACTGATCTCCCAGTAAAATTTGTCGCCATCGAACTTAACTTTTTCGGTTGATTCAATTATTGCCTGGGTAGATTGTGAGTACTCAAGATGATTTGCTTCTATAGTTCCATACGGGATCCATGTAGAAAGCGGATTAGCTGTCAATGTTTGAATTATTTGCAATATCTCGGTTGTATCTAATTCTCTACTTGCAAATGCAATACCGTTGGCAAGGATCATTATGGCAAATATTAAAATCAAATACTTTTTCATCATCAAAGCCTTCCATATAATTGAAAAGTTTCTAATTGATTATGTACTATAACATTAACAAGTTGTTTATTCTGGATTTCTTGTACTATCGACGAATGCGTTCCATTCTTCTTCGGTATATTGCAGTTGAAGCTCCGAATCCTCATTCCATATTCTTTCAAGGAAATCGACCTGACTCTCGATTTGATGGATAAGCATTTCCTGGAGCAGTGCATTCTGGAAACCCCAATTTACCAATGTAAGAGTTACGTCTCCCGGACCCTGGCAGGTAAATTCAAAGCTTGCGATTTGTCCTTCGGAAATCGAATCTCCAATGTTTACACAGAATAATTCTATACCTTCATACTGTTCTGTACCAGGACCCCAATAATCAAATGCGTCGGCTCTTGGTTCAGCGAGTATCTGTGCGGTGCCTCCGTCATATTCGGTGTTGTCAATGGATCCGAGATTGGGATCTGATATATCTACCTCAATATCGACAATGTTCAGGACGGCATTAGGATCAATAGCGGCCATATTTACATATAAGGTAATAGTATGTCCTACGGTCAGTGTTATTTCGTCAAGCCCGTTCGGATCGGTAATGCTATATATAAAATCTATGTCAGGTGTCGGTGCCGGTTCATTGGGGTCGTCGATCGTAATAGTTTCGATAATAATTTCAGGTCTGTATTCAGCTTGCCATAACCAATATTCGGCAAATAATGACAAGTCCGTCGTATCTACCTCTCCGTCCCTGTCAAGGTCCGTTTTGCCGCACCAGTTCGGATCCTGACAATCGTCTGATAACCAAAAGGTTTTAAAAGTGGAGAAATCGGCAAGATCCACGATATCATCATCATTAAAATCTCTTGAAGGTACCTGAGTGAAAGTTTGGAATGATACGGGGTTCTTCCAGCTGACATCGTAATCGCAGAACCATACGTTGGGCTCACCTTCTTCAATGGCCTCGTAATTTATCACAAACCAATTGCCAACAGAACTCCCCTCTTCCTCATCCGATCCGTACAAGTCAAACCCTCGTCTTTCAGAGTCTTTCCAGCCGGTTACTTTTGCATATTCGCCGGCGTTGCTGTAATGAGCCCCTTGCCAGTCCCCGTAATTGGCTCCTTGCCAGTATGGAATGTTCGGGTCATAATCCGTTGCTGTCAGGGTACCGAGGGATGTGTTGAAATTTGCTATGAAGAGACCCCCAGACCAATAATCAGTACTGTCCTGGCTTACAATAAACTTTAATTTTGAGCCGACCATTAAATCGTGCCCGTTGAATACAGTTTGCCCATCCGATTCATATACTTCTAATGTGGGTTGAGCTGTCACGGTTGGTAAAACACAACACACCATGAGCATAATTACTATTTTTTTCATCAGTTTCTCCTGTAACAGAACTAATGTACGAAATTTGTTACATTAAATATGGCCGTTGCTAACGGATAAAATGTTGATTAAAAAACCGCTAAAGCCATTAATTTCTCACAAAATATCCTCTTAAATCAGGTCTAACCACAGCAGGCTAATGGGCATTAATCCTTAAAAAAGCAAGAATTAAAAAACTGTTGTTAACGATTAGCCCATATAATCGTCAAAAAAGGGGGGGGGCATAACTAAGTATTAAAAAAAAGAATTGAATAAAGGTCCAGATAAAGGTGCTTTTTGTGCTTAGGTCCGAAATGCTTGTTTATTTGATAAAAGTTATCAGGGTCTGCATCCGTCAACTTGCATAATTGTGCATACCTGCAAAAATCCTGGAAAGATTAACCCAGAGCAGCGTTATGATAATTGTTGTCAGCCCCAGAAGGACTAAAATGCTGTTGATTCGAGCGTGTTTTTTGCCAAACATGTACCTAAAATGCAAATATCCAACGTAAACCAGCCATGAAGCCAATGACCAAAGTTCTTTTGGATCCCAGCCCCAATAATCGCCCCATGCCAGTTTGCCCCACCAGCTACCAAGTATCAAGCCCAGCGAAAGCAGGGGGAAACCAAGACAAACCATTCTATATGTACCTTCCTCAAAGGATACAAAACTATTTGGTTCGTCGGTTTTGGTCAATTGGCAAATTGCCTGTACGGAGGCTTTTGTCATTATCACATATGAGATGAGATATACAGCTACGTGCGGAGTGAACAACCAGCACTGCAGGGCGGGGGGCAGCTTCATCGGTTCGGCATGAAATATAAAGCCAACGGGCACAAATAATATTGCCCCTGTTAACATGTCGAATATTTCTCCTCCAACTTTAAGAGTCCGTCGG
This sequence comes from Sedimentisphaerales bacterium, assembly GCA_016928585.1. Classification (GTDB taxonomy): domain Bacteria; phylum Planctomycetota; class Phycisphaerae; order Sedimentisphaerales; family Anaerohalosphaeraceae; genus JAFGKL01. Next base: position 6,163 of record JAFGKL010000073.1, on the reverse strand, counting down.
CAGAATATTGACAGCGGATAGACCATCATTCCCATACTCAGGAACACTTCATACATGTTTTGAAACGGGACATGGCGAACGTTGTACCATCGATAAGCAAAGAGAACTATGGTAACTATAAATCCTGTCAGATAAATATATTGTCCTGTTCTTTTTTTTCCAAGTGCAGTAGTCAGAAATGCAAGCAGGAACGCAGCTATGACTATATAAGTAAGCAGACCTTCGGATGTATATTTGGTTGCCATTATATCGTCACCTCACCGGGCTTTTTGCCTTTAATATGCCTTAGCCAGAAGTTCCACAATACTCCAAAAGTAAGCAGCCAGTATCCGGCATAGACGGTATACAGTCCGGAATCGGATGTTACGGACAAAATGGTGTATCTGCCTGCCTGTGAATCATATGAATGCTGATAAAAATGGTATCCCCGGTAATGAAGCGGATGATTGACTTCGATCGTTTTGCTCAATACCTCTTTGCCGTCTTCAATAATGACCACATCGCTATAGTAATCGCGTACAATGCGAGGCGGTTGCGAAATATAGTTTAGTTGAAGATCGTTTTTTGTGTGACTAAAACCGGCGAAACGCTCAAAGGCGTAGTCCTTATAAGCGGCTCCGTCAGGCGTTTGGATCTCAACCTCTACAGCAGGGTTTTCTGCACCCGGTCCCTCATCGGTTATGATCCTTTTGTCATCTTTGACGCTGATCTTAAAATTCTTAAAAGTTCTTATTATTTTGAGGCGGCCGTAATCAGGACCCAAAGAAATTTCCTGTCCGGCTTTAGCCGCAACCTGGAAGAACTGGTTTTTCCTGGTTATTATATTTAGTTTTGGAATAAAATTTTCATCGGCATCGTAGTATTCAACACGAAAATCTTTAAGCAGAATGCCGAAGGGCAATTCGGCAATCGGTATCTCGAGGTCTTCGTTTGTTATATGTTTTTCGGTATCCTGTTCGAAAACGGCCATATAGCCGGAAGGGGTTTTTTGTATGCCTAAAAGTTGTTCGGCAAGTTTGTGTCCCGCCTGCGAACCCCACAGACCGCCGATGAGAACCAGCAGACAGCCGGCGTGTATCGTGAGCAGTCCGGGGTTGTGAAGGAGCCGACGGAACATGAAGAGGCCGGCGACCAGCAGTACTGCCAGAATAAACCAGTAAACAGCAACAGGTATGGAATTGAAGATCGACTTTGCTTTTTGGGCCCCGCAAAAAGCACCTATGATCGACAGGACAATAAGCAGCAATATCGCCAGCAGTGTCATCCACATCACAATACGTTTGATCTTCGTCATCTAATATCCTTATTTCACGCCGGCGTTTGCAGGTGTCTTGCATACGATTATAGCGGTATTAGGGTTCGTTAGCCAGTTTTTTCAGCAGGTGCCTATATATGCGGCTTTATAGAGTTTCCTTGTATTTTGGCCCATATCCCAATATAATAATTCGTCTTCTACTAAATAAGATCCGGTTTAATATATGAATTATCAGGTTTGGAGATGGCACTGACTGATATTGAAAGCAGCGTTATCAAGGTTATTCAGCGAGGCATGCCCGGAAGCCTTACGCCTTATGAAGATATGGCAAAGCAAGCCGGTATCGAAATGCGAGAGCTTCTTGACGTTCTTAAAAGATGGAAGGCCGAAGGGAAACTTAGAAGGATAGGTGCGATCGTAAATCACTTTGAGGTTGGTTTGCAGGCGGGGATGATGGCTGTGTGGCAGATTGAGCCGGATCATGTTGAAGAGGTTGGCAATAAGTTTGCGGCCTTTAAAGAAGTTTCTCATGTGTATCAGCGATGTGCGAGCGAAGGCTGGCCCTATAATCTTTATACGATGGTACACGGGCTAAGTATCGATGAGGTAAAAAAGACACTTAAGGAGATGAGCAGATTATGCGGGGCCAACGATTATCTCGGGCTTGCTACGGTAAAAGAACTAAAAAAGGCTCCTCCTGTTTATATCGTGAACGATGACAGTTCTGTTTAAGGAAACGGCTTGCTGGAACTACCTTTAATAGAGAAGAATTTATTTATATCGGTGCTTGTAATTTTTGCTTTGAGTTCCGTTGCGGGGGTTTTACAGCTTTTTCGCAGCCGAGACAAATATAAACAAATATTGACACTGCTGATTGCACTTGGAGTGTGTCTTGAGTTGATCATCCTGGTATTCAGGGCGGTTGCAGTGAAAGCTTTTCCACTGACGGGATTATTTGAATCGATGATAATCTTAACGGTCGTGTTAGGACTGACTTATTTATTGCTGGGTATTGTTATCGAGCAGGTATGGTTTGGGTCGGTTATGGCGTGGCTCCTTTTTTTCATGTTAATGCTGTCGGCAGCGGTCGCCCATCCGGCAAGTCAGCTCCAGGTCGAGGCGCAAAGTCCATGGGTTATTTTTCATGCATTGCTTATGGCGCTGTCCGGAACAACGATAGTTTTTGCCGGTGCGATGGCGATATTGTTCCTGCTTTGCAGGCGGCGGCTTAAGAAAAAACAATTAGCCAGGGTAGTCGGAAGGCTGCCCAATATAGAAAAACTGGAAAGAATGAACATTCTCGGCCTTGGGATATGTTTTGTGTTGATGACCTTTGGTCTGGTAAGCGGGGCAGGGGTTGCGATAGTAAAGTCCGAGACGCTTTCGATAAGCGCAGCCGAGTGGATGACGGATCCTAAGATAGTGATCATCGAAACAGCATGGATACTTGTCGGGGCGATACTGGTTTTGAAACGGATGATACCCCTGAAGGGCAGGGCCGTTGCTCAGATGACGATAGCGGCGGTATTTTTGGTTCTTTTTGCAATAGTCGGCGCTACGTTTTTTTGCGGCTCGGCTCATGATTTCAGTGCCGGGCCGATAAGTACAATTGAAGCGGGTAAATAATAATGCAGATAATTCTTGCAGGGCTTAATCATAAGACAGCACCGGTCGATATTCGGGGCAGGCTTGCGTTCGGATCGCAGGAGACGATAGATGCATTGGCCCGGCTCAAGCAAAGACATCCGGACGGGGAGTTTATTTTGCTTTCGACATGCAACCGTGTCGAGCTTTATTGTGCCGTGAAGGATGATGGCAGTTTAAACGCTGAAGATTTACTGGCATTTTTATCCGAAATCAAAAATATCGATACGGAAGAATTTAAGGACTTCTTTTATATTCTCTATAATGAAGAAGCGGCAAGACATCTTTTGATGGTTACGGCGAGCCTTGACAGTATGGTGGTAGGCGAATCCCAGATAACTGCGCAGGTCAAAGAGAGTTTTCGTCTTGCGAATCGGGCCGGGAGTTTTGGCAAGGTGCTAAGCAGGCTTTTTCATTGTGCATTCGCAACCAGCAAGGAGATATATACCAAAACATCCATAGCCAGCGGCAGGGTGAGTGTGGCAGGCGTTGCGGTCGAACTTGCACGACAGTTGTTCGAGGATATAAAATCTGCAAAGATAAAGATCATCGGTGCCGGCCAGATGGGAGACCTTCTGATAGAGCACTTTTTGCATATAAAGAGCAAAAATATTACGGTAATAAACAGATCGGAACACAAAGGCGGTACGATAGCTGGCAAACACGAGGTTTTGTTTGACAGGTGGGAAAACCTTACTAAGCATTTATGCGAGGCTAATATTGTCGTAGGTGCGGCGACGACGACGCAGGGGTATTTGTTCGATAAAGACGAATTTAAAAAAGTGATGAATCGAAGAAAGGGCAAAACGCTCTTGATAATAGATATTGCGGTCCCGAGGATATTCGACCCGAGAATAAACGATATCGAAAATGTTTATCTCTACAGCGTAGACGATCTTGGACATGTTGCCGAGGAAAACGTTAAGGCAAGAGAAGGTGATATCGAGCAGGCAGTGGAGATCATTTGTCAAAAAACAAGCGAATTTGTAGATTGGCTTGAAACAAAAGATATCGGCCCGCTTATCGGTCGGATCAAGATTGATTTTGAGAGGATCAGGCAGAATGAAATGGAGAGATTTTTTGTTGGTGAAAGAAAGGATGCCTATTGCAGGGAGGTAATGGAGCAGACCGTATCAAGAGTGATCAACAAGCTGTTGCATTGTGTAATAAAAAATATAGATGTTATTGCCAAAGAACACGGTATTGAAGATGCAAAGAAATTCGCGAGCAGCATAGTTGCCCATGCCGAAGAAATAATCTCAGAAGATATCGAAAAGAACCTAAAAGAGTGAAGCCGGATATAAGCAAGCAAATGCTCAGACTTTTGTTCTGGGAGACAACGATAAAATGCAACCTGAGCTGCGCTCATTGTCGAAGGGTAGCCGGCGATGAAGCTGCGACATTCGACATGTCAACGGAGCAGGCCAAGGGGATGGTAGATCAGTTGGCACAAGTTGGAATTCGTCAGGGTTTTATGCCGATACTTGTTTTTTCCGGGGGTGAGCCGCTTTGCAGGGAGGATCTCTTTGAAGTGGTGGAGTATGCCGGGGCAAAGGGGTTGACGCCTGCGCTTGCGACCAATGGAACGCTTATAGATGAAAAAATTGCCGGGCGTATCATGCAAAGCGGAATTCGCCGTGTCTCGATAAGCCTTGATGGTGCGACGAGCGATGTTCACAATAAGCTCAGGCAGCAGGCTGGATCGTTCGAGTCGGCAATGAAGGGGATCGAACATTTAAAGTCAAAGGAAGTGCCGTTCCAGATCAATGTTACCATAACGAAATATAATTGCGATCAGCTGGAGGAGATTTATGAACTTGCAAAAGAACTGGGTTCGGCTGCGCTGCATTTGTTTATGCTTGTTCCGGTAGGCTGCGGTCAACAGTTCAACCGGAATGAAATGTTAAACGCAGCAGAGTATGAGGAGATGATGCTCAAGATAGCGGAGATGGATAGCAGAGGTGATTTGCACGTTAAAGTTACCTGCGGCCCGCATTACGAAAGGGTGATAAGAGAAAGCGGCCTGGCGCAGGATCGCAGCAGGTCCGATCTTAATACGAAACATCCGGGACATGGCGGAGCATCAAAGGGTTGTCTTGCCGGGCTGGGTGTATTGTTCGTCGGGCACAACGGGGATGTTTTTCCCTGTGGTTATCTGCCGATCAACTGCGGGAACGTTACCGCCCGGACCATTGAAGATATATGGTATGGAAACAGGGACCTTGCAAGGATGCGAGATGTAAACGAATTGGAAGGTAAATGCGGACTGTGCGGATACAAAAATGTTTGCGGTGGTTGCAGGGCAAGGGCCTATGCGGAAACGGGAAACTACATGTCCGAAGAGCCGTTCTGTGAATATGTTCCTCCTAAGGCTAAAAAAAGATCATGATCAATATTACAAAACTTTATTGCGATCAGATAACCCCCGGCGACTGGCTAAGGTACGGTAAAAAAGATGCTGACCGGGAGAAGGCCGTTCCGAAAAAGGCATCCGAGAGACGTCCTATAGTGGTCTGGAACATTACCAGTAAGTGCAACCTTAAATGCGTGCACTGTTACAACAACAGCGGTACGGGCAGAGACAGTAATGAGGCAACGACCGGGGAAGCCAAAGTGGTGCTGAATGACCTTGCTGGTTTTGGTGTGCCATCGGTGTTGTTCTCCGGCGGTGAGCCTATGATGAGGGGAGACCTTTTTGAGTTGATGGAGTATGCAGCGGGCAAAGGACTTGGTGTTGTGATCTCTACTAACGGAACTTTGATAGGAAAAGACGAGGCGAAAAGAATCAAAGATGTTGGGGTTTCTTATGTCGGGGTCAGCCTTGACGGGATAGGCCACGTCAACGATAAGTTTCGAGGTGTCGAAGGTGCTTTTGAACGCGCCGTTAACGGGATAAGGAATTGTCAGGCCGCGGGGGTGCGGGTCGGGCTTAGACTTACACTTACTAAAAGAAATGTTCAGGATATAGACAGGCTTTTCGATTTTTTCGATGACAACGATATCGAAAGAGCCTGCTTTTATCATCTTGTTCCAAGCGGAAGAGGCGAAGGGATCTTCAATGAGGATCTTACACACGTCCAAAGCCGGGCGGCCATTGAAAGAATACTTGCAAGAACGAAAGCTTTTAAAGATGCCGGCAAAACAACAGATATCCTGACAGTGGACAATCATGTTGACGGGGTGTATCTGTATCTTAAGCTTTTAAAGGAAGATCCCGAACGTGCAAAAGAGGTCTGGAAACTTTTGGTATGGAACGGCGGAGGG
>JAFGKL010000072.1 GCA_016928585.1 Sedimentisphaerales bacterium | reverse complement strand
GTGTATAGCAATATCATGCAGCAGGAAGTAGTTGAGGATGGTCCGAATTGCGATGATGGCTCCAAGTTGACCAATATCGGTCCACGTTGGGGCAAGTGTTGTCTTAAGGATGCTCGCTCCGATGAGAAAGCCAAGAGCCAGAGAAAAAGAATGTCCCAGCTCAAGACGGCTTTCTTTTACAGAATCAGCCGATCGGCCCGGGGTCAACACATCTGCCAGATATATCTTCAATGCTTTCAATATGCCAACGGAAAGTACGACCATGCCAAGAAACTGGCATACTATCACGATTATGCTATTGAGTCCCTGCAGCCAATCCATTAATTGTTCCATAAAGGATCCCCTAAAAAAATACCTGGGCTAAGCCGATTGTCAGTATATATTTGGCATTATATGGCTATTTAGGAGCAAGTCAAGAATAAGAAGAAGGCTGTCAAAGGACTGGATAGGTTGATGGGGTGAGGGAATTAGTTTTCATTGTCTCGTTTATAACGAGAATCCATAAACTCCATTCTTCCGGCAGTAAACATGTTTCCCTTCGCCGCTTTGCGTATTAAGGAAATGATAGTCAGCAGTCACAGGGACCGGTTTGAGTCTTGACGATAAAACTGAAAACACTTTTAACTTTTACTGATTTCAGGTTACCTTAAGAAACAAAGACAGGTTCATGTCGCTTAAAGAGATCGCCTGTTTTTTCCAAAAATAGCTCTGTCAAAACTGTCTCTAAGTGAGAGTTTCGGATCGAAGAAAAACCTTTCAAATGCGGTCATTTTTACTTTTTTGGGTTTATCTGAGGATACGGTTTGAAAAAGAAGTAACGGAAAAAACCTCAGGAGAACACTGAATAAAAACACACTATGCAACGGAGAGCTGGTAATGACAGGCAGGTAAGGTGATATAAAGCCGCCTAATGTTGCACCCATAAAGATACAAACTGATGAAATCACATTCAGGTAAGATATATTGTTCAACCTGTTGGAAGGGTCTACGGCATCTAATGTATAATTGAAACTGGCCAGGGCCATGCCCCCCCAGGTAATGCCCGCTACGATCTGAATCAGCAAAAGCATCCAGTAATTTTTAGTGAATATCCAGACTAAAGGCAAGCCAAGAATGAATGTCGTAAAAAGTCGCATAGGCATTACATAACCGACCCTGTCGCAAAGGCGGCCTAAAATACTTAACGAAAGAACCGTTGATATCGAAGGTGTAATAAACAAAATCGTGTATTCCATATAACTCAGGTGCAGGTCATTAAGCATGTAAACGGCAAAAAAAGGACCGCTGATATTAGCCGCAAAATTTAGCAGTGAAAAAGCCAGCACAAAACGCCCAAATGAATTCGTGTTGATCTGCTTGATAAATTTAATGAAGGACGCATCTTCCGTGGGGCGTTTTTTTAATTTCAGCGGTTCATATTGCAATGCAATGAAAATACCTCCCAGCATTCGCGTCAAAAAGCAGAGCGTCCAGATCAGTGAAAATATCAAAAGTATTTTGCCTTCGGCCCTGTCCAGTATCGTGCTGGCGAAAAGAGAAATAAGTACCTGGATAGCTACGAGTATACGGTTTCTTTTAGCAAAAAAAACACCTCGTCTGCGTCCCGGAACCAGATAGCTCATCCAGTCCGCCCACATTCCGGCTCCAACTCCCATGGCCAGCGCATTTATACTTGCTGCTGCAATTATAAGCCATACTGAATTTTCACAGTTCAAATAAGTAATCACTGCAAAAGGCAAAAAACTGAAAGCATGGGAGCAAACGCTCACCAGGACTATCTTTTTGTAGTTTTTTGCCGAACGGAACACAACGGGAACCCACATCTGTACTAACCCCATTGAGAAGGCCGGAATTCCGGCTCCGATGCCGATCTGCAAACTGGTTGCTCCCATGGAATTTAGGCAGGGAATGAAAAAAGCCTGCTGTAATCCAATGGCAATAATGCTGAATACACCCTCTATGACAACGTATCGCATTGTTTTAAAACGCAATCTCCGATCATCGTAGAGGGAAACGGTATTTTCCTTGCTATCGTTCATTCGCGGCTGCCGTTATTTTAATTTGCTCTTTCTGTATCAGACCTTTTTTTGTTTTCTGTTTGATTCCAGGGGTGATCATTTTTCCCAACCCAAACCTTCCTGTCCAACTGCTTCAAAATACCGTTTCAGAAGTATGTCAAAACTCATCTTACTCATTGTACCGACATCTAACTCGTATAGTTTAATGAAATGCCCGAATAATGCAACTGGCTCCCAACTCAGTTAGCACTTAAAACAAGGATGTCATAGATGCTGTGGTGCTGCCGGGGAGAATTTGAGAAGTTATATAGAGGCAGATATAAAGAAAAAGCCCCATTCCTGAGACGGGAACAGGGCTTTTGTTTTAATGGGCGATACAGGACTTGAACCTGTGACTTCCTGCTTGTAAGGCAGGCGCTCTAGCCAACTGAGCTAATCGCCCGAAAAGACAAGAACATATAGACAATCGGTTAAAAAGTCAATCTTTTAAAGCGAAAAGGGGGATTTTTCGTTAAAAAAACAAGCTGTACCCGATCATATCCAGTTTTAGTGCCGTTATTGAGGTGAAAAAAGTTGAATAAATCGAAATTATAAGTATTATGTAGCGTTCTTCGGGGGCGTCGTATAATGGGAGTACACCGCGGTCGCATCGCGGGGATGCGGGTTCGATTCCCGCCGCCTCCATTCCTGATAGGGGGAAAACAAGCCTTTGACACGAATTAAACGATCATGCCAGCCATAAAAGTACATAGAGCTAACTGGCTAATGATATTGACAGCCGGGTAACAGTATGGGCATAAAAAAAGTGGGGGCACAACTATTGTGCCCCCTAATATCATAATGGCCCCGTTCCATTGCCCTGCTACCTAGCACCGAGCCCAAATGGAACTTTTCAAGGGCCTCATCCTAACTAAAGTATACACCATTTTTTTGGGGGGTGGTGGAAATACAAAAAAAATCATTCGCAATTCCCGACCCTGATAAATCTCAATGATATAAAGTGTTTAAACACTGTTTGTATTATTGTTCCCGATATGATATTATTCCTTTGTCAGTGAATATTGGCAGGGATAAAAAGATCGGTCAAATTGTATCCCGTTTAAAGGAGATCAGGCCGAGCGATGGCCCCCTAAAAATCAGCGGGACATGGGGGTCCTTTGCGCCAATGCTGGCAGGGCATATTTGCAGTGAACTGAAAAGACCAATCCTTTATGTCAGTGCGCACATTGACGACGCGGATAATGTCAGCGACGACCTTGCGGTGTTTACCGGAAAAGCGGTGGAGACTTTTCCGGTATGGGAAGGGCAGTCGGACGGTATTGACGCGACGGATGAAATATCCAGTCAACGTTTAAGGATCACGCTGGGTCTTTCGCAGGCCGGGGATGAAGATCTTTCGGAGTTTATTATCAGCACTTGTGTTCAAGCGCTTAATCAGCCGGTGCCGTCTCCGAAGCTTGTCGAACAGGCGGGTTTGAGCGTAAGCGTCAACCAGACCATTGAGCCGGAGCTTATTGTCAACTGGCTTTTTGATAACGGTTTTGAGCGGGTTGACGCGGTCGATCTGCCGGGGCAGTACGCTCAAAGGGGCGGGATCATAGACATTTTTTCTTCGGTTACCATGCGGTCTGCAAAAAAATTCTCGCTTGGAGGTGCCGACCAGGCGGAACCTGTCAGGATAGAATTTTTCGGGGACACAGTCGATAGTATTCGGCGGATCGATCTGGATAATCAGCGTTCGAGCGAACAATTGCAAAGTGTTTCTATCGTGGGGATTTCTGATAAGCTTTTTGAGGCAAGTACCGAGCAGTTCGTAAATCTTTTGCCAAAAGATACGATAGTTATACTCGAGGAGCCGATAGATATTGCCGAGGTCTCGAATGTTTTCCTGGAACGGACAGAAGATCCCCGCGGACTTTATTCGTGGAAGGCGATAGATAAGGCGCTGGAAAATTATGTTAGACTTGAGATATCTCGCTTCGGAACGGGTGCAGATATTGCTGTCGATGTTTCAAGTGCCCAGCAATTCGAACATAAAGGGGCGGCAAGCTGGAAATCCAACAAGGCGATCCTTGAAGAACTTTTGCCGAAGAACAGCGGGAAGGATGTTCTTCTTTATTGCGAAAATTCTGCGGAGGTTGACCGGCTAAAAGAGATCATCGAACAGATAAACGGCCAGGTCCCTGAAAACTTCAAACTGCCGGTAGGTTTTATTCAGCAGGGATTTATTCTTACTTCGCTTAAGACGGTAGTCATCAGTCACCATGAGATATTCGGACAGTATGCGGTCCGCCGCCGCATACGAACCATCAAGAATGCAACGCCGGTAGGAAGCCTGCTTGATCTTCAAAGGGGCGATTATGTCGTTCATATCGGCCATGGTATTGGGAAGTTCCTTGGCATACAGACAATGGACAAGGACGGTACCGCCAGTGAATATATGACGATCGAGTATGCGGGCAAGGTAAAGATATATGTTCCGGTGCAGAATATATCGTTAGTTCATAAATACATCGGAACCATGGAAAGGCGTCCCGAACTAAGCAGGATCGGTTCAAAGAAATGGCAAAATCAAAAGGACAAGGTCACATCCGGTGTACAGGAGCTTGCTGCCGAACTTCTTGAAATCCAGGCAAAACGCAAAAAACTTGGCGGGTTTGCTTACGGGCAGGATTCGCTGTGGCAGAAAGAATTCGAGGAGTCGTTCCTTTACCAGGAGACGCCGGACCAGTTGACGGTTGCAGATAAGATCAAAGAGGACATGGCAAAAGATATACCCATGGACAGGCTTTTGTGCGGAGATGTCGGGTACGGCAAAACAGAGCTTGCGATGCGGGCGGCGTTCAAAGCGGTCGAAGGCGGGAAGCAGGTTGCTGTTCTTGTGCCGACTACGGTGCTTTGTATTCAGCACGGCCGGACGTTTACCGAACGATTTGCGGATTTTCCGGTAACAATAGAAGTATTGAACCGTTTTGTTACGACAAAAAATGCAAAAGATATTATCGCAAGGACCAGGCAGGGGAAAGTTGATATTCTCATAGGTACGCATCGTCTTTTAAGTAAAGATGTCGGGTTTAAGGACATCGGTCTGTTGATAATAGACGAGGAGCAGCGATTCGGCGTTGAACATAAAGAGAGACTAAAAAAGTTTCGCGTGAACGTTGATGTCCTGACGATGACAGCCACGCCTATTCCCAGAACGCTGCATATGTCGCTTTTGGGGCTTCGTGATATCAGTTCTCTTGCTACGGCGCCGCTGGACAGGCGGAGCATTGTTACACGTGTTTGCAGGTTTGACAAGGATCTGGTTCGCAGGGCGGTGATGAATGAGATTAATCGTCAGGGCCAGATATTTTTTGTTCACAATCGTGTACAAAGTATAGAAAAAGCGGCCTTTGAACTTTCGGAGATCATAGAAGACAAAAACATCAGGATCGATATCGCTCACGGGCAGATGCCTAAGAAAGAACTGGAAAAAGCTATGATAAGTTTTGTTACGAGCAAGACAGATATTCTTGTGTGTTCGACGATAATAGAATCGGGGCTTGATATTCCCAATGCGAACACAATGATAATATCCGATGCGGACCGGTTCGGACTTGCCCAGCTGCATCAGCTCAGGGGCAGAGTGGGCAGATATAAACATCGGGCGTATGCGTATATGTTATTGCCGAAGTCGCGAAGCATAACTCCTGTTGCTGCAAAGCGATTGAAAGCTATCGAAGAATATTCCCAGCTTGGGGCCGGTTTCAGAATTGCGCTTCGCGATCTTCAGATACGAGGGACGGGCAATATTCTGGGCCCGCAGCAATCCGGTCACATTCATGCAGTCGGTTATGAGCTGTACTGCAGGCTGCTTGCCGAAGCGGTCAAAAGATTAAAGGACGAACCTGTTGAAAAGGAACCGTCGGCGGTTATCGATCTTGGACTGCCGACCTATATCCCCAAAAGTTATATACCGTCCGACCGTCAGAGAATGGATGTTTACAGGCGTATCGCAATGGCAAAAAACACCGAGGATCTAAGACTGCTTGAAGAAGAATTGATAGATCTGTTTGGAAAATATCCCCAGCAGGTCAGCATGCTTATCGACCAGACGGAAATTCGAATATTGACCTGCGGCTGGGGGATCAAAAGTCTTATAGCCCGAGGGCTTGATCTTGAATTTGTCTTTGACGAATCGGCAGCCGCCAAGGATCTTTTTGCGCGTGCTCCCGGCAGCGTCAGGGTCATCGACAGCCGGACCGTTAATATCAGGCTTACGAAAAAATATTTTGAGCCGAAAACGCTGCTTACGGTGCTTCGAAGACTTCTGTCAGGGGCGGTTGCGAGAAAATAATCCCCGTTTGAGTTTTTAAAAATAGTATCGCACAAAGCGCTGGAATAATATATAATTCGCCGATATACGATCCATATAAGGAATATGTGGTTTTAAGAGAGATTTGATATGCATGTAAATCAATGGTTAAAAATGTGTTCAGTCCTGTTTCTGTGCGGCCTTATCTGTGCGGCCGGCTGTGACAGCTCAAAGACGAGGACCGGCAAGTTCAGCGAAGAACAGATGAAAAACTTTCCTCTTGCCAAAAGGACGACAAATCATCTGCCTGCCGGCGGGCTTGTATTGAGTGTTGGTGAAGAAACGATTACTGCCGACGAAGTAGCGGATACATTTAACAGTACCCTTACGGCTATAGCTTTAGTTGCTGACGAAAAAAGTTTTTATGCCACTGCCAAGCCGGCCATCCAGGACCTGGTCAAGGCCAAAGTCGTAGATATATTGCTGTACGAACAGGCAAAGAACGAGGCCCCCGACAATATAGATGAAAAAATGGAAGAAGCCGTTAAGGCAGAAGTCGATAACTTCGTGGCGAAACATGACGGGAACTATGCCGAGGCACAAAAAGCCCTGAAAAGAGAAGGAAAAAACTGGCAGCAATTCAGAGATCAAATGAAAAAAATAATTCTTATGCAAAATTATATCCAGCAGAAGATCCCGGAGGACATGCCGGTTACTCATGATGAAATGATAGAGTATTACGATCAGTTAAGATCTGAGAAATACCATTGGAACGGGTACATTGAATTTCGTTTGATCGATATCAAAACAGATCAGGTTGACCCGAACGATTCACCGATGGAAAAGGCCAGGCAGATCGTTCAGATGGCAAGAGCCGGATATGATTTTGACGAGCTTGCGAGGAAATATTCCCAGGGACACAGAGCGTCTGCGGGAGGGCTTTGGGAAAAAGTTACCGAAGGTAACCTTGCAAGTCCTTATGATGTTATTGAAAAAGAAGCACAGAGTATGGACGTAAATCAAATTTCCGAACCTATTGAGACAAAAGGACATATTTTTATAATCCGACTGGAAGATAAAAAAGAAGCCGGGAGTATACCTTTTGAGCAGGTTCAGGACGAGATCGAAGCCGATATCAAGAGCATCAAAAGAAGATTGGAATTCGAAAAGATGTACTCAAGGCTTCTGGCGCAAGCCAATATCAGCAACATGGAAGGTTTTATAAACTATTGTGTCGAACTTGCATTTCGTAAGGCATCGATGCGTCGTTAAACATGCAGAACATTATGAAGATAGTAGCACATGGAATAGATCTAGTTGATTTTTCCCGTATCGAGGAGATGCTTGAGAGGCACGAGCAGAAGTTTTTGGATCGTGTTTTTACGCCGCGTGAGCAGGCAGATGCGCAGAATGCTCGCAGCAGAGTTGAAAAACTTGCCGGCAGATTTGCGGCCAAAGAAGCGGTACTTAAACTGATCGGTACCGGCTGGCGCGGCAAGATCGCATGGACGGATATAGAAGTTATAAACAATTCTCTGGGGCAGCCGCAGGTCAGCTTTACGGGGGAGGTAGAAAAGATCGCAAATGAAAAACAGGTCGAACAGGTAACAATCAGCATTACTCATACCGCTAATTTTGCAATAGCATCTGCGGTTGCACTGGCCATGGTAAAATGAATACCGAGTACGATTGCATTATAGTTGGGGCAGGTCACGCCGGCGCAGAAGCGGGGCACGCAGCCGCGAAGATGGGGGCAAAAACCCTTGTCATTACGATAAGCAAAGACACTATTGCCAAGATGAGCTGCAACCCTGCTATAGGAGGTCTTGCCAAGGGACAGATCGCACGGGAAGTCGATGCGCTTGGCGGGCTGATGGGTCAGGCCATTGATGCGACGGGAATACAGTTCCGCTTGCTTAATCGTTCGAAGGGGCCGGCGGTGCAAAGTCCTCGGGCACAAGCGGATAAATATAAATACAAAGACTATATAAGAAGACGTCTCGAAGAAACAGAGAACCTTACCATTGCAGAAGCGATGGCGACCGATGTTTTGACCAAAGGTAAAAGAGTTTGCGGGGTCAGATGCAAAGACGGCCGGGAATACAAAGGCAAAACGGTCATCATCACAGCAGGTACTTTTCTTCGCGGGCTTATGCATATGGGTACCGATCAATGGGAGGGGGGCAGGCTCGATGAGCCGGCAAG
>JAFGKL010000071.1 GCA_016928585.1 Sedimentisphaerales bacterium | reverse complement strand
TTAGGGTTATAAGATTGTGAACCGTTAGTCGGTTAAGCATAACATATATCTGGAAGTCGTATGTTTTTTGTGTATTCGCAAGATTGGCAGAAGCCGGCTATGAATTTTTTACCCCTTTGGGGTAATGGAATTTTTCACCCAGGGTGTAAACACCACCTAGGGTGTGAACTATGGTGCAAGCTAAGGCGTAAACTGATCTGCAGATCCTTCGCAGCCTACCTTGTGCATGAATACCTAGGGCATAAATTTAGGGTTATAAGATAACGCTTTCAGAGATGACAGTGGAGGTGGGAAGTCAGACAATTCGGACGGGTTGGACAGTTCGGACAATATTAACAGATGTGGCGGGCGGGGAAATACTTATTTTAAAAAGTTTCTTTAAGGCAAGGGCCTATAATAAGCGTCTTATTTTTAGAATATAAAAGCCGGCCAAAAAACATTTTTGGTGTCAATTCCGAATGCCAGTATTAGCGGCTGTTATTTACGCATTTATTATTGTGCCAGAGCATTTTTTGCGTTTGAATTGGGTCAAGTAGAGCCATTATTTGACCGATAATCAGGTCAGCGGGTCCAAGCTATACTCGATCTGTCTAAACGGCCCAAAGCGAGCCGAACAAATGTCCCAAGAAGACATATAAGCTATGAGTAGGTGACTTTTATATAACTTAAGCGAATGTTTGACAGCGGCGTAATGTGTGTTACAATCAACTATAGATATAACTTGATTTAGGATAAAAAATTATGTTTGAACGGTTCACTGATCGAGCAAGAAAAGTCATGGCTTTGGCGAACCAAGAAGCCCAGCGGTTCAACCATGAATATATAGGTACGGAGCATATCCTTCTTGGCCTTGTTAAAGAGGGCAGCGGGGTAGGGGCGAACGTTCTTAAGAACCTTGACGTTGACATCAAGAAGCTTCGACTCGAGATCGAGAAGCTTGTCAAGAGCGGTCCCGATATGGTTACGATGGGTAAGCTACCGCAGACACCCCGAGCCAAGAAGGTGATCGAGTTCGCGATAGAAGAAGCGCGAGCGCTTAACCATAACTACGTCGGTACGGAGCATATCCTTCTTGGTCTTTTGCGAGAGACGGAAGGAATAGCGGCACAGGTATTGATGAACCTTGGGCTGAAGCTCGAAGACGTTCGGCAGGAAGTTCTTAACCTTCTTGGAGCGGGCGTTGACAATTCTTACCAGGGTATGAACATGAAGATGCCGAGCCCCGGCAGCGGTCAAAAGCAAAAGAGCAAGACCCCTGCACTTGACAGCTTTGGCCGGGATCTTAACGAACTTGCAGCCAAGAACGAGCTTGACCCTGTAATAGGCAGAAAAGACGAGATCGAAAGGCTGATCCAGATCCTTTGCCGCCGTACTAAGAATAACCCTGTTCTGCTTGGCGAAGCGGGCGTTGGAAAAACAGCTATCGTCGAAGGTCTTGCACAGTGTGTCGTCGATAAGGAAGTGCCCGAGATATTAAAGGACAAACGTCTTGTGGTTCTTGACCTTGCAATGATGGTTGCGGGTACGAAATATCGCGGTCAGTTCGAGGAACGCATTAAAGCGGTTATCAACGAAGTTCGCAGGTCCGGGAGGGTTATCCTTTTCATCGACGAGCTTCATACATTAGTAGGAGCGGGCGGCGCAGAGGGGGCGATAGATGCTTCTAACGTTTTGAAGCCGGCATTGGCGCGCGGCGAGGTCCAGTGTATCGGTGCGACGACGTTCGATGAGTATAGAAAATATATCGAAAAAGACGCAGCGCTTGAAAGGCGTTTTCAGACGATCCTGGTCGAGCCGCCTTCAAGAGACGAAACAGTGGAAATATTAAGAGGTCTTCGTAACTGCTACGAGGGCCATCATAAGGTGAAGTTTACTGATGAGGCTCTTTTTCAGGCGGTGGAGCTTTCGTCTCGTTATATCACCGGTCGCTGTCTGCCAGACAAGGCTATAGACGTAATCGACGAGGCAGGTGCGAGGATCCGTCTTAAGAATATGACGCCTCCTCCAGACATGGCAGAGATAGAAGCAAAAATAGAGGAGCTTCAGCACGAAAAGGACGAGGCGGTAAAGAATGCTGATTATGAGCGAGCCGCTTCACTCAGAGATGAGACGCAGAAGCTTCACGATGAAAAGAACGAACTGCACCGGAAATGGAAAGAGGACAATAAGGAAGTTTCCGGTGAAGTTGACAAGGAAGTTATTGCCGAAGTTGTCAGCAAGATCACAGGCGTTCCTCTGACACGTCTTGAAAAACAGGAAGCTCAGCGTCTTCTTGAGCTTGAAGCCGAGCTTCATAAAACGGTTGTTTCTCAGAACGAAGCTATTAATGCGATAAGCAAATCCGTCCGTCGGAGTCGGAGCGGTCTTAAAGACCCGAACCGTCCGATGGGCAGCTTTTTGTTCATCGGTCCGAGCGGTGTTGGTAAGACGCTTCTTGCAAGGGCACTTGCTGAATTTATGTTTGGCGATGTCGACGCTCTTATACAGATCGACATGAGCGAGTATATGGAAAAGCACAACGTGAGTCGTCTTGTTGGCGCACCTCCTGGATATGTCGGTTATGAAGAGGGCGGTCAACTTACCGAGCGAATCAGGCGGCGTCCCTATGCGGTTCTGCTGCTTGACGAGATCGAAAAGGCCCATTCGGATGTTTACAATATGCTCCTTCAGATCATGGAAGAAGGGCGGCTGACGGATTCGTTCGGACGTCATATAGATTTCAGGAACGTTATCCTTATCATGACAAGTAATATAGGTGCCGATCTTATTAAGAACCAGTCAGGTTTTGGTTTTGGAAAACGTACGGTAGAATCGAACTATGAGAAGATGAAAGAGATGCTTTCTAAAGAGATCGAGCGTCACTTCCGTCCGGAGTTCATTAACAGGCTCGATTCGCAGATCGTGTTCAGAGGTCTTACAAGGGAAGATCTTACGACGATCGTCGAGTACGAGCTTAACAAGGTGTTCAAGCGTTTGATAGAGCACGGTTTGAAGCTTGATGTTGAAGATGCGGCCAAGGAGTTCCTGATCGATAAGGGTTACAGTCCCGAGTACGGAGCAAGGCCGCTTAGAAGGGCGATCGAGCACTATATAGAAGACCCTCTGTCTGAAGGGCTGCTTAGAGGCGAGTACAAGAGAACCGGAGTTATCAGGATAGATGTGCTTGACGAGGACCATCTTAAGTTTGAGAATATTGAGAAGGAAGACAAGCCCGAGAAGACGAAGGAAAAAGCAGCCAGCGGTTCTAACGGCGAATAGATTTGGAGCAAATAATTATAAGGCCGGCTGTCTTTAGGCAGTCGGCCTTTTTTATTCGTATTTTTCCAGCCATAGACAGTAAAAAGGACCTTAGAATTTCAGGTTTTTTTGCAGCAGTTCAATTTCGGCCTGCGTTTGCTGTTTTGCGAGTAGTTGTTCGAATTGATGTTTTTCCATCCACGTTACATTGCCGTCGAGGAACATTACGACGTATCCTTTTCCGGCAAGAAATCCAAAATTTTTATAAGTGTATCCGAGGATGGTATCCGGCTTTGCATTATAACTTATCCAGTGTGCCCTGTAGTTTATATCGCCAAGCCTTGCCATACTTATCGGTTGGTCGCCTCCCATTACAAACGATTTTGGCGGAGTTGAGTGTCTCTGCTGTCGATAGGATTTGACCCTTTGTCCGAGCAGTTCCATTGAACGTATTGCTTCAGACTTGTTTAAAAGATCCCTTACGTTTGCCATAATTAAGACGAATACGGTCGTAATGATAATGACCGTTACAAAATTCAATATAATCGATTTTTGCCTGGGATTCATTTAAAAGCAGCCTTCATATGTTTTTTTCTATGAACCTTCTTATTGCGTTAGGGTATGCTATACATTCCTTTTCAAAGACCCTGGCCGCGAGTGAGTCTGCGTCATCGTCGGGTCTTACTTCGCAAGATTCCTGCTCTATGATCGATCCCTTGTCGTATTCGTTTGTGCAAAAGTGTACGGTGCATCCGCTTACCTTACAGCCGGCGTCAATAACGGCCTGGTGTACGTGGTGTCCCCACATGCCTTTTCCGCCAAAACTCGGCAAGAGAGCAGGGTGTATGTTCATGACGCGTCCCTCGTATTTTTTCGGGATAAACCACAAGCAGAGCCACCCGGCCTGTACGACGAGATCAACTTTTGCCTTATCAAGTTCTTCTGCGATGCGTTTGCTGAACACTTTTGTCTGTTGGTAATCTTTTTTTCGTATAATTACTGGCTCAAGTCCTATCTGCCTTGCACGATCAATTCCTTTTACAGTGGAACGGGAGCTTATGACCAAAACGATTCGAGCATCCAGATCCCCGGCGTCGATGTTTTTCTGAATATTCATCATTGTTCTTCCGCCACCGCTTAACAGTATGGCAATTCTGAGCTTTTTGTTTTTTTTCTTAGCATGTGTGATTTCTATGTTTTTTTTCATATTCATTGCCTTGTTGGCGAGTTTGTCGGCTAGGGTATTTTTTTCTCTTCTGATATGCATAATATTGCATTTTTGGAAATTTTCAAGCAACTCGAGGCATTTCAGGTTGAGATCCTTTAGGTTGTTACTTTTTACTTTGTATTGTCCGTTTATCTGTCTGACCATTAACTCGCTGTCGCTGAATACATCGACGCTTGCAGCGTCCAGTTTTTTTGCATCCTTTAGGGCGTTTAGCATTGCGGTATATTCAGCGATGTTGTTAGTGGTTTTTTTTAAATAGACGGCTTTTTCTGCGACGATCTTTTTGTTTTTGTCGAGTATAACAAAGGCAGCCGCTCCTTCGCCGGGGTTACCCCTGCTTCCACCATCCGTGTAAATGGTAAAATGTTTTTTCAATCGGAAAACCTCGTCAATTCAATAATAGAGATATCAGGTCCCGTGCGGAATCCGTTCAGATGAAGACCTACTGATTCTCGGGAGTTCTCAGTACGAGAATTCTGGTGCAATTGGTGCATCTAATGATCTCGTCCTTTGTCATAAGCTGGTTAGCGACTTCTGTCGGAATGCTCATGAAGCATCCATCGCAACTATACACCTGTACTTTTTCGTCCTGCAGTTCTACATAAGCGAGCGATTCTCCGTCGTAAGTTTCAGCCACCCTTTTGAAGATGTCAAGTACATCCCCCGGCAGGTCCTTTGCGGCAGCATCCCACTCGACTTGAATTTGCTCAATTTCATCGAGGAATACCTGAGCCTTTTCTTCAGAAGTTTTTCTAAGTTCATCTAGTTTTTCTTTTTGTTCTTCAATCTGTTTTTGGAGTTCCTGGCACTCTGCCGTATCAGCATCGATATTCTTCATCATGTCCAGTATCTGAGTTTCGATCTTTGAATTGTCCGCTTTTGAAGTGTTCAGTTCAGTGAGTATTGAAGCGTATTCTTTATTAGTTTTTGCCAGGTTCAGCCGCGTTCTGTATTTAGAGATATGATCATCCCTATCTTTCAATTCGAGTTCGAGCCTGTCGATCTGTATTTTGGAGAGTTTGACCTCTTCTTGTTTTGCCTCAAGGCCATTTTGAAGAGTTCTAAGGAGGTTTTCCTGGAAGATAACTGTTCGTCTGCACCTGGTGAGCTTTGACTTGACAGCACGGAGTCGATTTTCAATACTTTGAAGTTTAATCAACCCATGTAGTACCGGTCCCATATATCTCCTTTATTCTGTTTTAAATCCGCCCACAATTAGCATAAACGATTATTATGCCTTAGAGCGAAAAAACTTCAACAATTTTTTTTTGTTTTTGGTAATTTTTTAAAAAATGATATATTTTTGTACTAACCGGCATTGAATAGGATTATGGTTGTTAAATCGGGTTTTTTGGATTTAATACTTATGAAAAAGTTGCTTATAGAACTGATCGGCACCGCTCCTACGGTCGAAAATGGCGAGGCTGAATGTATGCATGCCCTTGAGAGGTATTTTTGTTCTTCGGGTATAGATTCTGTGTCTGACATCTGGGATGGGAATCGTGGCAATATTACAGCCCGTATAGGTTCCTGCGGCCAGAATGGGGGACTGCTTTTTGCAGCCCATCTCGATGTCGTTCCACCGGGAGAGGCAAAGTGGCAGTCCGATCCTTTCGAGGCTGTTGAAACTGACGGGAAGATCTACGGCAGGGGCGCTGCGGATATGAAGGGTGGTATAGCGGCTTTGGCCGGAGCGATGGCCGAGATAGTAAAGGAAAATATCAAACTAAAGGGAGAAGTTATTTTTGCGGGGACCGCGGGGGAAGAGACCGATAGCTGCGGAGCTGAAAGATTTATCGAGCAAAACAAATCTAATTTGTCGGGACTGGCAGGGGTAATTATTCCGGAGCCGACGAATTTTGAAGTAGTAACGGCGCACCGGGGTATGCTTTGGGTACAGATCGAAACAAAAGGCAAAACGGCTCACGGCTCGATGCCGCATTTAGGTGTCAATGCTATAAGCTCTATGAACGTTCTTCTTAACCGGCTGGATGGTTATAGTATTCGGCACTCGGAACACGCGGAGCTTGGCGGCTGCTCTATGAGTATAAACGAAATATGCGGCGGCAAGGCAACGAATGTTATCCCCGATCATTGTTTTATCCGGATCGACATACGGACGCTGCCCAGCCAGAAAAATGAGTCTATCGTTAAGGAGCTTGAAACCGTTTTAGACGAGCTTAGGGGATCGAGCAAGGATTTTGACTCGGAGCTTAGCGTTATTCGTTCTGTCGAGGCACTTGAAACGGAGCGTGAAGACGAGTTTGTTAAAACGATCTGCCGGAAAGCCGGAGTCGAGAAGAGTACTGCGGTCGGATTTGCAACTGACGGGCCTTTCTTTGGGGTATTGAAGGCGCCGATAGTTATTTTTGGTCCAGGTAAGCCGGAGGTTTGCCACAAGCCCGATGAATACATCGAATTTTCGGATGTTGAGAGGGCAAAGGACTATTATAAGGATATCATTTTAGAGCTGCTAGGTTAAGGGGCTGCAAGAAAAGATCTTGAAATGGTTTAATTCATTTCAAATTTGAATTGTTTTTCAAAAACGGTTTCAAAATCAAATACATCGTCGAAGTCTTCGATGGTATCTGTTTCCTGTGCGGTCATCCATTTGTTCTCTATCATCAGGTAGACTATTTCTCCAAAGTCGCGTGAGGACCTTACTCCCCATCTATAAAAGACAAGCCTTGCAAGTCTTCCCCATCTGTCTATTGCCAGTTCCGCGATTCCGATGGCAAGCTCCTGTCCGGAGATATGGTGCGGCTCAGGCTCGTATCCACGGGAATCCCTGATCCTTTCTACGATCCTTCCGAGGCTGTCGTGGACGAACCTAAAAGCCATGGCGTTGTATCTGCCGTCGTCCTTTGCAATGTTTTCGATAGATTTTCTCATTTTCCCGGGTCTTTTTAGTGTTTTAGTGTACTCTTTGTCCCGGCTGAGCGCCCTGGTCAATGTTGAGCATAAATATATCTTTTCCTCCCGGGCCGGCTGCCAAGATCATTCCTTCGGAGAGTCCGAACTTCATTTTTCTTGGTTTAAGGTTGGCGACACAGATGACCTGTTTGCCGACGAGTTCCTGAGGATCATAGGCTTTGGCGATACCGGCAAAGACATTTTTCTTTATACCACCGATGTCGAGCTCGAGATGAAGGAGCTTGTCGGCGCCTTCGACAGCTTCGGCCAGGACGACCTTTGCAACACGAAGATCAACCTTCATGAAATCCTCTATGGTACATTCAGCCTCGATGGGCTCGTCAAGTGTTACCTGAGGAGGAGTTACCTGTTTTGCATCGGAATCTTTACTTTCATCTATCATAGCGTCTACCTTTTCCTTTTCTACTCTTTCAACGAGGCGGGCAAATTCGTTTATTTTATGTTCCTGAAGGATCTGCCCGACGTCGCTGAAAGCGAGGCTGTCGATGTTTAAAAAGGCCTCGATCTTTTCTGCGTACATTGGAAGTACCGGTTTTAGATAAATAGTTAATACCCTGACGGCATTTAAAGCAGCCGTGAGGGTCGTTCTTGTTGTTTCGGGGTCGGTCTTTATAGTTGTCCACGGCTGCCTGGCGTCGAAGTAGCGGTTTGATTCGTCGGCTAAGGCAGCGACAGTTCTTATTACCGCGGCGTAGTTGAGCTGTTCGTAGTTTTTTATTATTTCGTCTTTGGCTGCGGTAAGTTTTTCCATAAGGCGTTTGCCCTGATCGTCAAGTTTTCCGAGTTTTCCGTCGAGTTTTTTTGTAAGCATCGGTCCGGAACGTGAAGCAAGGTTTGCCAGTTTGCCGACGAGGTCCGAGTTTATCTTCAGGAGGAAGTCTTCAAGGTTCATATCTATATCGTCGATGGTGGCGGTAAGCTTGCTTGCGTAATAAAATCTAAGGTACTCAGGGTCGAGGTGGTTCAGATAGGTTTCTGCTTTTATGAAAGTACCTTTGCTTTTGCTCATTTTCTGACCGTTTACGGTCAAGAAGCCGTGAACAAAAAGTTTGTTTGCAGTTTTAAAATTCGCACTCATCAGCATTGCCGGCCAGAAAAGGGCGTGGAAGTACATGATGTCTTTGCCGATGAAGTGATAAAGCTCGTACTCATCGGAGTTCCAGACGTTATCAAAATCAAGGCCATGCCTGTCGCAGTAATTTTTGCATGAGGCCATATAGCCTATAGGTGCATCTAGCCAGACATAGAAATATTTGTCTTCTTCGCCGGGTATTTTGAATCCGAAGTAAGGGCCGTCGCGTGAGATGTCCCAGTCCTTAAGGCCTGTCCTGAACCACTCTTCGAGTTTATTGAGGACTGAAGTCTGTGTGTATCCTTCTTCGATAAGCTTTTTTAACTGTTTTTCATAATTGGCCAATTTAAAGAAGTAATGGACGCTTTCCCTGCGGACGGGTTCTGTTCCGCAGTTGGCACAGACGGGATTAATCAGTTCTGTGGGCTGATGTGTTCCGCCGCAGGCGTCACAGGAATCGCCGTATTGATCCTCGGCTTTGCATCTTGGGCATGTTCCACGGATGTACCTGTCGGGGAGCCACATTTTGCAATTATCGCAATAGGCCAGTTCGATAGTTTTTTTTGCTATTGCGCCGCTTTCGACAGAGCGGTTATATATAAGCTCGCTGAACTGCCTGTTCTCATCCGAATGGGTCGAATAATAATTATCGAACTCAATTCCAAATGAAGTAAAGTCCCTGAGGTGTTCGGTGTGTACGCGTTCGATAAGATCCTCAGGCTTTATGCCCTCATCTTTTGCCCTTATCATTATCGGGGTTCCGTGTGTGTCATCGGCGCAGAAATAATAGCAGGAGTTTCCATTAAGTTTTTGGAACCTGACCCAGATGTCGGTTTGCAGGTACTCTACGAGGTGTCCGAGATGTATCGGTCCGTTGGCGTATGGTAGTGCTGAAGTTACAACGATCTTTCTTGCCATTATTGTTCCTGTTTATTGTCGTTATTCTGTCGGTCGTCTTGATTATTTTCGTTTTTTATGTTGTCTTTATCTTTATATTCTTCGCTTTGCGGGTCGTCCTGGTTTTCTTTGACAGGCTGCTGATCCTGACGGCGGTTGTTGTTT
>JAFGKL010000070.1 GCA_016928585.1 Sedimentisphaerales bacterium | reverse complement strand
AAGTTTAACTGCTCCTGACATAAGAATTACGATTGATACAGAAAGTGATTACACTTTGCTTTGTGCCGTATTTGACTACCTCTATCCAAAAAATGAATTTTTTAACGCCGGAGATATTATCAAGTTATTTGAGAGCAAGCCCTGGCTAAAATTCATTAACAAGGATTCCGTACGTAACTGATAGTTTTGTCTGCAAAGACAGCCGTTTTAAAGGCCGTTGCCAATTATCAAATATCCATAAATCAAAGCAGGCCAAGAGAACCTTAAAGCGATATTGACAATGAAAGTTTACATGATAACCGAAGGCGGAGAAGATATCGGTTTCGGACATATCACAAGATGTATATCTATTTGTCAGGCATTTGAAGAAGCCGGAATCAAACCGGTACTCATTATTAACAAACAGGCCGCTACAAGCAAATTGTTAGAAGACAGAGAGTCCAAAACCTTTGATTGGCTCAATGACAGACAACTGCTTTTCGATACCGTTAAAGGATCCGATATTATATTTATCGACTCCTATCTTGCAGATAAGAGTTTATACGACAGCCTTTATAATTCGGCGAAAAAACTTGTATGTCTGGATGATACAAAAAGGATTGAATACCCTCCCGGGATATTATTAAACGGAGCTATATGTGCCGAAGAAGCGTACTGCCCGCAACGCGAAGATACGGAGTATTTGTTAGGCAGCAATTTTATCCCACTCAGAAAGGCATTCTGGTCGGTGCCGGAAAAAGTTATCAGCAAGCAGGTAAAGAATGTTTTGATCACATTCGGCGGCAATGGCCAAATGGATCTTGCTGAAAGGCTTATCGGGTTCTTGAATGAAAAATTTGATAACCTAACCTACAACATTGTGGCCCCTTCTCAAAAGCTTGCCGGCCGTGATTCTCCGGATGGTGCCGAGATTGAGATGTATTCAAATCTCAATGCCATGGACATGTGTAAATTGATGTTGAAATGTGACATTTGCATCTCAGCCGGCGGCCAAACACTTTACGAACTTGCCAGGACCGGAACGGCAAGTGTTGCTGTTTGCTTTGCCGAGAACCAGACAGAGAATTTGAAAGGATGGAAAAGTAAAGGATTCCTCAATTATTTCGGCTGGTATAATGATAAAAACCTATTTACAGAAATCGCAGCGTCTATCAGTGCCCTTGCAGCTTATAGCGAACGTGAAAGATGCAATAAAATCGGAAAAAGTTTTGTAGACGGGCAGGGAGCAAAAAGGATTTTGGAACATGTTTTAAGCTCCCGGGTCTCTTTCTGACGAGAATTATATGAGCAACATTAAAATCGGCAATTGTTATATTGGCAATGAAGCCCCCTGTTTCATCGTAGCAGAAATCGGGATCAACCATAACGGTGAAGTTGATCTGGCCAAAAAGATGATCGATGCAGCAAAAGACTGCGGTGTAAATGCCGTAAAATTTCAGTGTTTTAAACCGGAAGAGTTCATATCTGACCCAAAAGTAACTTACACATACCAATCGCAGGGAAAAGAAATCACTGAGTCCATGCTGGACATGTTTAACAGATACACTTTTTCAGTTCAGCAATGGAAGGATATATTCGATCACTGTAAAAGTAAAAAAATAATTTGTTTTGTAGCACCGCAAAATCCATCAGACCTGGATTCTATTTTAAAAATAACGGATCTGCCTGCCATAAAAGTAGGGGCTGACGATCTGACTTGCCTGGAACATTTAGAATATTACGCTTCCAAGAAAAAACCCTTGATCATTTCAGCAGGAGCAGCCTATCTTTCAGAGGTCGAAGACGCGGTTAATATTATTCGGAAAACCGGTAACGAAGAATTGGTTGTTCTTCACTGTGTCTCTTTATATCCCGCTGAGATCGAAGACGCCAATCTGCAGAAGATGCTTTCGATCAGAGAGGCTTTTAACGTTGTTGTCGGGTTTTCAGACCATACTATCGGAACGTGTGCTGCTTCTGCAGCGGCCAGCCTGGGAGCCAGTGTAATCGAGAAGCATTTTACTTTAGATAAAACTTCAGCCGGTCCGGATCACTGGTTTTCCGCCGACCCGAAAGAACTGCGTCAGCTCGTCGAGGCCGTAAGATGTGCAGAGAAATCTCTGGGCAGCCCTGTTGTAGAACCAACACCAAAAGAGCTGGAAATGAGAAAACTCATGAGGCGCAGTATCGTTGCAGCCAAGGACATTAAAAAAGATCAATTAATTACACAAGATCTGCTGGATATTAAAAAACCCGGAACAGGACTTGCGCCAAAATTTACAAAGCAAGTATTGGGCCGAAAAGCTAACGTAGATATTAAAAAAGACGAATTGATCAGCTTTGATAAAATTTGTTAAATAAGGGATATGAATGGAAAACGTCAGGGATTTCTGGAGAAAGTTATGGAATCAACATGCTGCTTCAGACAATATGTTCGTTCAGATCGGAAGAAGCAGCTACACGCCTTTAGAATTTGCTTTGGCGATAAGGGATATATGTAAGGCATTAGACTTTAACAAAGAAGATATAGTTTTAGATGCCGGAGCGGCTGTCGGATGGATAAGCATGTTTATTTCGCCATTTGTCAAAAAAATAGTATTGTTTGATTATGCCGAAGAAATGGTAAGTAAGGCAAAAGAGTTAACTGCTTACTTTGATAATATCCAAGTAGAGCATGATGACATTCTTTTCATGAAAAAAATAGACGGCCAATTTACCAAGGTTATATCCGCTTCAATCCTTCAATACCTGGAGAACAAAGAGCAGGTTATGACAGCCCTGTCTAATATATATAAGGTAATGGCGCCCGGCGGCAAAGCGATGTTCGCTCATCATCCCGATCTGAAGAAAAAAGCAGCACACCTGGATTCGTACAATCGACTTGACTGGGACAAAGAAAAAATTAAACAATCATTGGAAATGGAAGAGAAAAGGCTATGGTTTGATATCGAAGAAATCGGTAAAATGGCTTCCAAGACAGGTTTTTCCAAATGTTATGAATTGCCAATTAACAGTAAACTCTGGCAATCAACTCATATGATCGATTTTGTGGTGGAGAAATGAAAAAAGAAGAGATTTCAAATTTAATTTCGAATATTTGCAAAGAAGAAGGGTTAAAGAAAGAATTTCTTTCTTTGCTGGTAGAAACTCTTGAACTGCGCAACAACCCTTTTCATCCGCTGGTTTTTATTAACGGCCAGCCTAAGATCGGACAGAATGTAAGCATTGGTTTTTTTTCAGAGATTAATGCCAAGAATTCGGAGATCGTCATTGGCGATAATTGCGACATAGCCTCGTTTGTTGCGATCAATTGTGCAGATTCACACAACAGATGTCTGGAGATCGAAAAAGAGATCGCCCGAAAATCCATAATTCTTGAAAACAATGTTTTTGTCGGGTCTCATTGTGTTATCAAGGGCGGGGCGCATATCGGTCATCACAGCGTAATAGGAGCCGGTACAATAGTTAATGGTGTTAGAATACCGCCCTATTCTCTGGTTACCGGCAATCCCATGAAAGTACGAGAAGGATATTACAAAAACCGAACCTAATTCGTTTACAAGTTCCAAGGAGCATATAAGATAATACTTTCTGCACATCAACCCGCTTATCTGCCATGGCTCGGGCTTTTTCATAAAATTATGCTGTCAGATGTCTT
>JAFGKL010000069.1 GCA_016928585.1 Sedimentisphaerales bacterium | reverse complement strand
GGGAAAATCGCACGAAATAATCGGTTTTCCTGCCTTGTTTTTTCTTCCTGTACCCGCCATTGCCGATTATAGGACCAGGTAAAACAACATGATGCATAAGAGAAACGCCGTTTTTAAGTACGCAGACGGTCTGTGGAGTGTCTGTAAGTGTTGCGGAAGTTTATTGGTGTGATCTTTTTTGCTTTTCTGAACACCCTTGCTATATGATCCGAGTCGTTGTAGCCGAGTTTGATGGCAATCTCCGATATTGTAAGATCGGTTTCAATCAGCATACGTGAGATTGCTTCGGAACGAACTCTTCTAATTTCTGAAAAGACAGTATGGCCAAGTACTTTACAAAATTTCTCGTCGAGGTTTCTTCTCGATGAACCGACCCTCCTGGCAACATCGATGGGCTGTATGAGTTCATGAGAATTTTCCCTGATAAACTGCAATGCTGCCGTTATCATTTTATCTTCGCATGCCATGATATCGGTCGACTGTCTAAGCACAACACTAATCGGTGCCACAATGATCTGGTCGGTGTCAATCTTTTGACCTTCAATCAATCTGCGAAGGACGTCGGCGGATTCATACCCTGCTTTTTCAATGCCGAGTACAATACTGGAAAGCGGCGGGTTGGCAAAATCACAGACTTGTGGGTCGTTGTCAACACCTAATACCGCAACTTCATAAGGAACCTCAAGTTCGGCTATCTTACATGCTTCAATGATGTCATAAGCACGGTCGTCATTACAACCAAAAATGCCGACAGGTTTAGGCAAAGACTTGAGCCACTTTGCGATTTTGTTGTATTCATCTTCTCGATTTAACATTCGCGAAGATGAACGAGACTTGAAAGAATAGATATTGGTTCCGGAAAGTTGTACCGCTTCTGTAAAGCTCTTTTGTCTGTCCGTTGACCAAGGCATATTGCTAAAGCCGCAGTAGGCGAATTCTTTGAAGCCCTTTGTTGAAAAATGTTCAAATGCCATCCTGCCGATGGCTTCATTGCCAGCGGTGATCTGGATCGTACCCTCTAAAAAACCCAGGTTCCTCACTGAGACAACCGGCACTCCAAGTTCGAGCAAAGAGACTGCTCCTTTAAAATCACGCGTTATGACCCCGTCAACTCCCCACTTTTTTAAAAAGGAAACGTTGCCTTTTTTTCTCCTGTTGGCATAGAACTGATCCTCCCTGTAGAAAGACCATGGCCCGTGGGTCCTGGAATACCTGGCTATACCTCTCTTTAGTTCCTGGCCATAATGGCGTGAATCCTCAAGGAACATTGCTATTTTGTGGCTTTTTAGCATAATCCAATTATATCAATAAGGCCTTTTGATATCAAGCAATTTCTCCATAAACGGCGGAGTGATATATAAAAATGGCGTTATAATCATTGCCCTATACTGGTATAATGGCGGGAAAAGGTGAGCGTTTCTTACAAAAGCGTATTAGGCTTAAGTTCTTATTTTTACAAGATATCTTGCCGGCTTATTGTAAATAATGTTCGGTTAATGATATAATGAGAAAAATGCGGGTTTAATATTTGCGTTTTGTGTTATAATCGAAAACAGGAGCAGGTTAAATATTCAGGGATAATATAAGGATGAGGAAGAAGTTAATGTTCATGTCTACAAAAACAAGGACAATAGCAACCGGCAGGCGCGGATTTACGTTGATCGAGCTGCTTGTTGTTATCGCTATTATCGCGCTTCTTTTGTCAATCCTTATGCCGGCACTGACAAAAGTCAAAGAGCAGGCAAAAGCCGTCATCTGCAGGTCAAACCTGCATCAATGGTACGTTTGTTTAAACCTGTATCTTTCCGATAACGAAGATAAATTCTGGTGCGGCTGGGGGAATACTGCAACCGAAAGCAACTGGTGGATGGGTGCAATGCGTTCGTATTATGCAGACATCAACGAGATAAGATGCTGCCCGACCGCTACAATGCCCGAAGCAGATTTGAACGGTAACGCCACTTCAGCCCAGCGGCCATTCGCGGCATGGGGATACAATCCCGGTTTTTTCAGTGCGATAGATCCTGACGGAGAGGATGATTATGGAAGCTATGCTGCCAACGGATGGTTGGAAAACTTCGATGAAAAGTCAGCAAGTATGAAGAGCGCATTGGCGGCAGACGAACAAAAGTTCTGGAACAAGAGTATCCGGGTAACACGCGGCGGTACGGTACCGTTTATGTTCGATGCACAATGGATCGACTGCTGGCCCGACTCAACTAACACGCCGCCTCCGGCAGAAGATACCGCGTGGTCAGGTGATAATTTTTTCTGGCGTATTGTTCAAAACCGCCACGGCAACGGAATACAGAACGTTGTATTTATGGACGGCGTTGCCCGCAAGGTAGGATTAAAGGAGCTATGGAAGTTTAAATGGCACACAACTTACGATACCAGCGGTCCGTATACTTTAGCCGGCGGAGCAACTTCGGCAAGCTGGCCCGACTGGATGGCCGATTTTACGGACTATTAATCAAATAAGAGAAGTGGAGTGATGAGATTATATAAAAAACATGAATTTTACAAAGGCAACTTAGATCATTCGATCAAAGGGAAGCGACGATGAAGTACGGACATTTTGATGATGACAACAAGGAATACGTAATACAGCGCCCCGATACGCCGTACCCGTGGATCAATTATCTTGGGAACGAGGAGTTCTTTTCGATAATTTCCAATACTGCGGGGGGATACTGCTTTTATAAGGATGCGAGACTCCGCAGGATAACGCGGTATCGGTATAATAACATCCCGATCGATTCAAACGGGAAATATTTTTATATCAACGATAACGGTCAAGTTTGGAACCCGGGCTGGCAGCCGACACGGACAACGCTTGACGAGTATGAATGCAGACACGGAATGGGTTATACAAAAATCAAAGGTCAAAAGAATCATCTTTGTGCGGAAGTGCTGAGTTTTGTACCGCTTGGTTTGAACGGCGAAGTTCAGAAGCTTAAGCTGAAAAATAAGTCGAAAGTAAAAAAGAGTTTTACGGTTTATTCCTTCGTTGAATGGTGCTTCTGGAACGCAATGGATGATATGACAAACTTCCAAAGGAACCTGTCGCTGGGAGAGGTGGAGACAGAGGGTTCTGTTCTGTATCATAAGACCGAATATAAAGAGCGAAGAAATCATTATGCTTTCTATTCCGTAAATTCGAAGATCGACGGATATGATACGGATCGCGAGGCCTTTTTGGGGATGTATAACGGGACAGATCGTCCCGATGCTGTTTTTAAGAATAAGTCATCCAATTCAAATGCCCACGGATGGTCACCGGTAGCATCACACAGTATAAAGATGTCTCTTGAGCCAGGCGAAGAAAAGGAACTGGTCTTTGTGTTGGGATATGTTGAGAACGCCGAGGGCGAGAAGTGGCAAGAGCCTGGGGTAATCAATAAAACAAAAGCAAAAGAGATGGCCTCCCGGTTTGATAAGCCGGCGAAAGCCGATGCGGCCTTAGAGCAATTAAGATCACACTGGAGAGAACTGTTTTCGCACTATCAGGTTAAAACCCATGACCCAAAACTGGACCGCATGGTGAATGTATGGAACCAATACCAGTGCATGATAACATTCAATATGTCCCGAAGCGCTTCTTATTTCGAAAGCGGTATCGGTCGCGGAATGGGCTTTAGGGATTCCAACCAGGATATGATAGGTTCCGTCCACCAGGCACCGGGTCGTGCCAGAGCAAGGATCCTTGATGCAGCGGCAACACAGTTCGAGGACGGCGGAGCATATCATCAGTATCAACCGCTAACCAAAAACGGGAATGATGAGATCGGCTCAAACTTTAACGACGATCCGTTATGGCTGATCCTGTCGGTTACGGAATACATTAAGGAAACAGGAGATTACGAAATTCTTGACGAGATGGTACCGTTCGACAACGATCAGGGCAAAGTCGCCTCGCTGTTCGAACACTTGAAGCGGTCCTTTTATTACACCGTAAATCATCTGGGCCCACACAAACTTCCGCTGATCGGACAGGCAGACTGGAACGATTGCCTGAACCTGAATTGTTTTTCTGATAATCCTGACGAGTCTTTCCAGACGACCAGCAATAAAACCGACGGAACAGCAGAGTCTGTTTTTATCGCAGCGATGTTCGTATTGTACGGCAGCGAGTTCGCAAGGCTCTGCCAAAAAACCGTGTATGCCAAGGAGATGATCAAAATCCAGAAGCATATCGCCGATATGAGAGAGGCCATTAATCTTTATGGCTGGGACGGCGACTGGTTTTTACGTGCCTACGATTATTTCGGTGAAAAAGTAGGCAGCAACACATGTCAAGAGGGCAAGATATTTGTCGAGCCGCAGGGTATTTGCGTTATGGCCGGAATCGGACTGGGTGACGGCAAGGCACAGAAGGCACTCGATTCGGTAAAAAAATATCTCGATTGCGATTACGGGATCGTTCTGAACAATCCGGCATTTACAAAATACCATAAAAACCTCGGCGAGATATCGACCTATCCGCAGGGATATAAAGAGAACGCAAGTGTGTTTTGCCATAACAACCCGTGGGTTGTTATCGCAGAGACAATGATCGGCAGAGGCGAAAGGGCCTTTGAATATTACCGAAAGATCTCTCCGAGTTATCTTGAAGATATCGCTGAACTTCATCGCACGGAACCTTATGTTTACGCACAAATGATCGCAGGCAAAGACGCACATAAGCCGGGCGAAGCGAAAAACTCATGGCTGACAGGCACCGCGGCATGGAATTTTTATGCGATCTCGCAATACATTTTAGGAATTAAGCCAGATTATGACGGACTGCTTATCGAACCATGCATACCGGC
>JAFGKL010000068.1 GCA_016928585.1 Sedimentisphaerales bacterium | reverse complement strand
TATTATGCTCATCCTCGATTGTATAACCAGGAAAAGGCGATGGCGCAAGTTTTAAATTAGGGAAATTAAAGCTTTTCTACAGAGCAAATCAGGATGATTTTACTAAAAAATACGAAAGGATGCAAATCATGAAAAAACTAACTGTTTTAAGTTTGGTTTTGCTGTTAGCCGTTGGCATTTTTGTCACCGGTTGTAAAAAGAAGGCGGCTACTTACGATAAGGACAAAAAGACGGAAGTTAAAACTCTTGCTGAAAAAGCCACCGAACCACCTGTCGAAAAAAATAGTAACCAAAGTGTGGTAAAATAAGGACCTCTCCGCTTATAGCACCAGTTATCTCCACCTACTGAAACAGATGGTTGTCAGTAATGGTTGCTATAAGGGGTTGTTTGCACCTTTTAGTTTCATTTAATAATATGAGACACAATTATAAGTAATGAAGCTGTGGAGATCATTGAGTTCCCAGTAATAACAAAAACCGTTGCGAGCACTTTTAACGTTTCATTGTCCGTACAGAAAACCATATCTCGTTTCGGAACTAAATATAAAGCTCAAGAATATGCTTCGGGCTTGGTAGGAACGTCAATAGATCACCAGGAAAAAAAGGCGTTGCCAAAGCATTAGGAAACGTTTCTCGTGGTGCACATGTATTGGATTTGCCTTGTGGAAACGGATGAATTCAAAATTGCTAATATTCTCCAAACCAGCTTCTGCGGTGATTGCTTTGATGCAATTGTCCGCAATCGATTATTTCACCGTTTCCTTGAGGGTTCTTTTTAGCGTTCATACCACTGTCTAAAATATACTATGGTTTATTTACGCCGCTTTGTTTCGTTTCAAAAATATCTTTGCTTTTTGGGTCATTTGTCGCTTTAGCCTCTCGATTTTCACCTTATCCGGCTTAGGCTTTGCGGATTCGACCTTTATCTGCTTCCAGAGCTTCTCTATATACAGCATGACATTATGGACAGGCTTTAACCTCATGATCTGGCGTTTTAACTGCCAATAATCCTTACGGTGATCCTTGTGATTTTCCATGTCCTTTAATCGTAATTTCAGCGCATCATACTGACGGTCAAGCTCGGCAAGGCTTTTAACAGACTGTGACTGCCAACCGATAGATTTACGATGTATAAGTCTGCCAACTACCGGCAAATCCGCTTGCTCGTTATACGGTGATTTACCGGCAAGCTTCTCGGCTGCTTTTACAGCGTCGTCCATCTGGCGTGTAAAGATATTCTGTACAGCATAACGCACCTTAATGGGACTAACCTTTAAGCCCCTACCAATCTTGTTATAAATGTCCGGCATGTTAGGCCAGGTGTGCAGCTCAGGATTATACGGCCATGCCGCTTCCATCCACACAGGAACAATTTCATCATCGTAAAAGAAACTATGATTAAGCCATAGCTCAGTACCGGTTTTTATGTATGGGTTAATAATATCTGTAATACCGGGCAAATCTCTTGCACGTCCAAGCAGTGCCTCTGCTTTCTTTTTAGCTGATATAGGGTCGGACAATAACCATTCTTCCGTACTGTTCCAGCCGTAAGAACATGCTGCACCTATAAGGCCATAATCGAATGGCAGTCGTATTTTGCCTGCGATTGCCATATATCCAAGCCGGTTATCATCTGGCCGTTCTCTCATCTGCTCTAATACTGCCTCACGTTCATCATCATCCGGGTTAATCGCATGAATTATAAGGTAGTTGATGGCTGCTCCTATCGCTCCCCACATCATAAGTGCAGGTATTTTAGCAGCAGTATTAAACGCGCGTACTTTCGGGTCAGGGTCGGTTACACGGGCAAGCTGTCCCCACATAATCCGTAATGCCGGATTTAAAAAGCCCGCTGCCCTTACAACCGATGCTACATTGGCATTGCCCGGCCTTCCCCCAAAATCACCTGTTATATAATCATAGTCCACCTGTGCAGCTTCAGGGCTTGCACCTCGTTTGACAGCGGATATATAAGCACCCTCACGAGGCAATTCTTCACCGGTCTGACTAAGCCATCGTCCACCGGTTGTCCAGTTAAATATATCTATCGGTTTCATAAGTGTACTCATTATCTGGCCGGGCAGAGCCGCTGCTTTGTCAGCTAAAGATAATTCTCTGTACTCGGTAAGTATGATACCTTCTTTTAGCATCTCTTTAAATGAACCGACAATCCCCTGATGAGCATCTTTGGTCGTATGGTCAAGAGCCTTGCTTAAAAGCTCAGACTGACTTACTGCATCGGCATTAAGAGAGTTCCCTTTAAGACGGTTGACAAAACCGCAACCTGCATAATAGTATGGTATAAGCGATTTGACATCATCTTTACCCATAAAACCCGCATTGGCAGGGTCACGACTTAAAGTGTTTGCCAAAGCAAATCCAATGTTCTGGGTCAAGGCTCTGCGCCACGGTGCTATCATCGAGGTCATAACTTTGGAAATCCAGCTAAAGTATTTTGATGGATTGTTGCCTCTGGAGAGCATCTCAAATAAAAGCGGGTCTGTCACCTGGTAATATTGACGTTTACCGTTGTTAAAAACACTGGCAACGTGAACGGCTCTTGGCTTTGTTGACCGCCATATCTTTCTGCCGGGATGCGTTATCACAACATCTTCGGGGTCTATCGCCTGACCTGTCATTTTCAGCATTGCAATCGACATACCAAGCTCTTTTGCCTGCTTTTTGTTAAGGTAGTCCGCTATAATCCGGGCCTGCTCTAAATCCGTCATGGTAGCTGCAACCTTAGTATCAAGCTGCAACGGAAGCATTATCTGTGAAGCGCCTTTTCTGACATCAAACGGTAACTTCTTCATGCCATCTATTTTTTCGCCGAATGTAATTACAGACTGCATAAGCCTGTTGGTATAGTATGCTTCTAATGCCATCCTGGTACGTGTTTCTATTGCTTCGTCTAAGGTCGCAAACGGTAAACCTGAACCAAAGGCAGCTCTGATACCGCTATCCGGGTCAACACCTGAGCCTGTATGTTTGATGTGCCTGTCTTCGACCTGTCTTGGCAGAGGCCAGTAATCTTCCCATGCCAATTTTATCTTTACCGCCTCGGACGCTGTGTGTTCACCGAAAAGAACGGATACAAGCAGTAGCTGATCCATATATTTTTGTATCTGTTTAAAATAACCATCCCAGCCCGAATGTTCTTTAGTCTGCTGTTTTATCCAGCCCTCTAATTTCACCGGATCAAGCCCATCATACATACCGGGGTATTCGTGACGTTTTTTGTGATAACGCTCAAGTGCAGCACGATATTGGCCATACAGACAGAACGCCTGCCAGTTCTCAAAACCGACATCATGTTTTATCCTGCTGATAGATTTATCTGACAGATATATCCACTGGCCATGTTTTACATTTTCTTCAGGTAACTCAAAGCCCGCTTCTTTAAGAAGCTTAATTTTGTTATCGGTTAGCCCCGCAAACCCTTTTCCGGTTGCATATACACGGATTCCTTCTTTGCCTTTTTTCATACCGTAAAGACAACGCTGCACCTCCTGACGTAAATGTATCATCGTTTGGTATGCGCTGGTAATATCAGCAGGCGTATTTTTGATCTGATCCCTAAAAGCTCTTGCAAGTTTGAGTCTGGATTTAAACGCCTTGTTTATCTTTGCTCTGACAAGCCCGATTATACCTGTAACATCGACAGCGGACAATTTATCATTACCGGCAATCCGGCCAAAAGCCGACCTTGTAAGCCTGTGCATAACAACTGAGCCGCCTAAAAGAGTATAGAGGCTGCGATACCCAAGCTTAATAACCGAATCGAGCATTGATTTTTTAGGCGGCCTGTCCTTCTGGATAGCCTCCATTTGTTCTATTACAGGCTTTGACCGGAACATCTCGTATGCCTTACGCCCATCCTTTAAGCCGTCAAGTATATCTGAAGGTATTGCTTTTTCTATTTTATCAAGCAGTTTACCCGGAACCTCTGCCGGGTTTACAACATAACAGCGTATTGCTTCGGCAAAACCTTCCTCTGCTGATTTGGCAGATGCCATAGAACCGGGACGTTGTGCAAATTTCACCAACTCATCTTTCATGTTCGCCTGCCAGCCGGGGTCAGCATCCGCAAGCATACCTGATAGCGCGTGTCCTGCCTCATGGAAATTAAGCTGCCAGAATCCGCTTCTGCTGCGGATTATATGTCCCTGCTCTGAATAATGAGCCGGGTGTTTTTTGGTTGTCTGGCTTTTGCCAACAATCATCTTCGCAAAAATAAGGTCATTTACAAACTCAACTATCGTTCTTGGCCCTTTGGTTTTATCCCTTTGCAAAGTCCTTATAAGTCTTTTGCCGGATTCTGTTTTGGCTTTCAGAGTCACAGTTCTTCTGACAGGTTCAGCCTTCTGTGGAAGCGAAGGTTTTACATTATGTTTGGTGTCATCAACAAGTTCCTCATTAATCCTGGCAAGCCTTGCCTCACCTTCCATTAGCTCTTCATGCCTGTCATAAGTGCTGTCGATTATCGTTTCGTATTCTTTGATGTTGTTTTTCAAGAAGCCTACACGGTTGTTTGCTGTATCAAGTTCCCTTTGAACCTGCTTGGGGATACCGGCAAATACAGCCATGATACCAGCGCCGGTATGGGCATCGCTGTTATAAACATTAGTACCATCCAAGCTGATAATAGTTCTTGGTTCCGGCTTCCAGTTAAAAGATAGATTGCCATCAGCATCATCGGCAGCAACCTTAAAGACACCGAAAATCATTTTAAGATCAAAACCGTTAATCTTCACGTCAAGAACCGTATTGTTCTCTGTCGCAGGTGCAATGCCTCTGGGATTATACGGCTCGATGATACCCTTTTTTGTATTATCAAGTATCCAGGCAGTACGTTTTTCGATTCTTTCCTGTAAATATTTTGACAGGTCTTTTCTCTGAATCTGCCTGCCATCGAGCGTCCAGTTATCACCATCAATAAGTTTCTGGATTTCTTCAAGACGTTTTGACTTAGCCGGTATTGTCTCATCTACGAGTAAAGCAATCTCTTCTTCTGCCTTTATCTTGCTTTCTCTGCTGCGAGCAACAGCGTCTGCATGTGAATCCTGCTCCATACGCATTTGACGCAGCTTGTTTTCAAGCTCGATTTTCTCGAATATCCTCGGATCACCTGCAAGCGAAGCCATTTGTTCCTCAGCCGATAAGACCAGCGCACCGGCGGGGTCTTCAAACTCTCTTGCAGTTACCTGCCCGCTTAACACCTGCCATATAAATTTGGCCTTACGAACAATCTTGGCATAGATAGCGGCATCTAATGTGCTTTCCATACCGTATGACAATTCTTCGACTATCTCATGGATATTACCGTAACGTAAAAGCCTGCCCTGTCTTTGTTCAAGATCAGCGGGCAGCCAGGGAGTATCTAAATGATGAATCGCATAAAGCCTCTTTTGAACATTAACACCTACGCCCATCGCCGAGGTGCTGCCGATAAGTATCCTGATCTTGCCCTGATTGACCTTCTCAAAAAGGTCTTCACGTGCCTTTGTCGATTTGTACTCTCTTACAACAGCAATCTGGTTTTCAGGAACGCCTTCTGCAATAAGCTTTCGTTTTATATCCCGGTACAAAAACATATCCTCTTTGACCGGAACAACATCGTTGTCCGTTGAAATATCAAGCTCTACCGCCGAACCTGCAACAAACCGTGTAAGCTTCGAGAGGTTTACATGGTTAAACGAATCGCAGAAAATAAGCTGCGCACCTTTTGT
>JAFGKL010000067.1 GCA_016928585.1 Sedimentisphaerales bacterium | reverse complement strand
GTCAGCAATCGATTGATCTCTTCGGGCATCCCCCTGTCAAAACTGCGAAGTCCTGCTTCAACATGGATCAGTTTTACACCAAGCTTAACCGCAACAAGACCGCATGCAATAGTGCTGTTTACATCACCGACCACAAGCACATAATCCGGCTTAATATCTTTTACTACAGGCTCAAATCGCTTCATTATCTCAGCGGTCTGTACCGCATGACTTGCAGAACCAACTTCAAGATTTATATCAGGCTTAGGGATCTCAAGCTCATCGAAGAAAAGTTTGCTCATCTTCTCATCGTAATGCTGGCCGGTGTGTACAAGAGTCGTTTCAAAGCAGCCCTTAGCTTTTAATGCACGCATGATGGGAGCTATTTTCATAAAATTAGGCCTGGCACCGCAAACACAAATGATCTTTATCATATCTATTTTCCTCAAATTAAAAACTGAAAACGTTTATCCAAGATTCTCTTTATACCAGTCTATAGCTTTTCTTATTCCTTCATCAAAACTGATCCTGGGCTCATAACCGATAACTTCTTTGGCCTTTGTAACATCAGCAAGCGAGTGCTTAATATCACCCGCACGAGCCGGTGCGTAAACAGGGTCTATATTCTTCCCAAGCAATTCCTTTATCGTATTTACGACAGTATTTACCGTTACCGCATCTTTTGTAGAAATATTAATTGCTTCACCATGCGCCTCTTTGGCATTGGCTGCCAGCCAGTTCGCATTAAGAACATTCTCAATATAAGTAAACCCGCGGGATTGTTCCCCATCATCGAATATCGTCGGCGGGAGATTTTTAAGCAATGACGAAACAAATAAAGGTATCGCGGCGGCATACTGACTGTTAGGGTCCTGACGCGGACCAAACACGTTATAATAACGCAAACAAACCGACTCCAAACCAAAAGTTTCGTAGAACGCCTTAAAATATATCTCACCTATGGCTTTGCTCGCCCCATAAGGACTGATCGGTGCAAGCGGCAGTCCTTCGTGCTGCGGAAGTACAGGACTTTGACCATAAACCGATGAACTCGACGAAAACACGATCCGCTTTACCCTGGCAAGGTGACAAGCATCAAGAATGTTAAAAAGGCCGTTGACATTTACATCATGTGTGGTCCTGGGGTCCTTTATAGAACGCGGCACCGAACCCAACGCCGCAAGATGATAAACAACATCTGCACCCTTGACACTTTTAGAGACCGTTGCTTCGTCGCGTATATCTCCCTCGATAATTTCAACGTCGCTTTTTATCTCTTCAAGATTCTCGTGTCTGCCTGTTTCAAAATTATCAAGCACTCTGACTTTTTCACCCTTTTCCAGCAGAAACCGAACCATGTTACTCCCGATAAATCCTGCTCCTCCAGTTATTAAAGATAAACTCATAGCTCAGATATCCTTCTAAATTAAATTCCTGTAAAATTTATTGAACAAAACGATTTGTCGTGTCATCACCCCAAAAATTCAAGCAGGGACTCTGCAACAAAATCCTTCATCTCATTGGTCAGTTCCGGATATATTGGAAGCGCCATAACTTCCTTAGAGGCTTTTTCTGATTCCGGCATGTCCCCTTCTTTGTACCCAAGATATTTAAAACACTTCTGCATATGCATACATAACGGATAATATACAACGCACCCGATATTTTTCTCACGCAGATATGCAAGTGCTTCGTCACGTTTTGGAACACGTACAACATACTGATTGTATATTGAAATACAATTAGGATCGATATATGGTATCCCCACTGCCGTTCCCTTGAACTTCTTATTATAATACGATGCGTTATCTCTCCGTCCCTGGGACCACTCATCAAGATGCTTCAGTTTCACCAGCAGTCCCGCCGCCTGTAATGCATCAAGACGAAAATTGCCTCCGACAACCTCATTGAAATATTTATGACCGCCGCCGTGGTTGCGCATTATCAAAAGTTTTTCTTTCACTTCCTCGTCATTGGTAACTATCATCCCGCCATCACCGATGCCGCCAAGATTCTTGCTGGGATAAAAACTAAAGCACCCTGTCGCCCCGAAGCTACCGGCCTTTTTGCCCTTATACACACTCGTGATCGACTGTGCCGCATCCTCGATAACATACAGCCCGTGTTTTTTAGCAATCTCCATTATAGGATCCATATCCGCCATCTGGCCGAACAGATGAACCGGTAAAATAGCTTTTGTTTTTTCCGTTATCGCTGCTTCTATCTTTGACGGATCAATGTTATAAGTTTTAGGATCGATATCTACAAAAACTGCTTTCGCGCCTGCCCTATGAATGCATCCTGTTGTCGCAAAAAACGTAAACGGCGTAGTTATCACTTCATCGCCTGCCCCGATCCCCAGGCTCATCAAACTGCTGAGTATCGCATCGGTCCCGCTTGACGCTCCTATGCCGTATTTACAATCGCTGATCTTTGCGATCTTTTCTTCAAGCTCAGCCAGCTTAGGTCCGCCTATGCATATCTGTGAATCCAGAACTTCTGTAACTGCCGCCAGCATTTCTTCCCTGATCTTTGAGTACTGCGCCTTTAGATCCAATAGAGGTACTTGCATTGCTAATTTACTCCAAAAAAATTGATCATTGACATCTAATGCTATTCCTTTATTTTTCAAAAATCTATCTTTCCGAAAACCTTGTCCTTATACCACTTAACTTCAGCCCTGATACCGTCAACAAGGTCCGTCTTCGGGTTATATCCTAAAATCTTTCTTGCCTTATCGATATTT
>JAFGKL010000066.1 GCA_016928585.1 Sedimentisphaerales bacterium | reverse complement strand
CTTATCCCTCCGGAATCGAATGTGATCGCCTTGCCAACAAGCCCGATCCTTTTAGACGCCTTTTTGCCTGCAGGTGTATATTTCAAAACGATCATCCTGGGTTTTCTAACAGAACCGGAGCCAACCGCCAGTATCCCGCCCATCTTTTTCTGTTTAAGTTGCTTATCGTCAAACACCGTACAACTCAGCCCCGGCGTTTGCCTTGCCAGCTTTTTGGCAACGTCGGCAAGTGCTTCCGGATAGATGACATTCGCGGGACGATTCGCTACCGTCCGTGCAAAACTCTGCGCCTCGCCTGTTATATTGCCAACCTCTACTCCTTTGAAAAGTTGTTTGACTTTAGCCCCGTCATCATCGACTATCTCGACCTTTATGCCGGATAGCCTGTCGTCATCACCTTTACCGACATATTCATCATACCTATAGCTGCCCAGGTAAATTCCTTCCGCAACCGCTTGACCGGCCGTCACCGGATCGATCTTATTGCCTATTGCCTCTCCGAATGCAAGTACAGCCGTTTTGGCCTTTAGGCTTACCGCTTTACTCGCTGCCGCTCCCGCCGCCTTACGGATAGTATCGACCTTAAGATCTTTCTTTTCACCAAGCCCAACCAGAAGCACACGTTTCGCTCCGATCTTGCCGTCACTGTAAACTATTGCTGTCTCATTGGCTTTCGCTTTGAAATCCCCTATCTTCTTGATCTTTTCAATAGCCCCGCCAAGCTTCTTGTCTATTGTCTTACAAAGTTTGCCGCCCTTGCCATCCGAAAAAACCACAACCGCAAGCAAATCACTTTTAATTTCGACCGCATTGCCTTTCCTTGCTTTGACGGAAACATCGATTATTTGTTTTGCCATCTTTATTCCCTTAAATTCCTTATATCTCTATGAACTCTGAATTATACACTACACAGCACATGCTATTCTATTTCTTATTTTTAACGCTTGATCTATACCTAAGATAACTCTCGATAAATTCCTCAATATCCCCATCAAGAACCGCTTCAACGTTCCCCTTCTGAAGATCTGTCCGGTGGTCCTTTACCATCTGGTAAGGCTGCATCACATAGCTGCGTATCTGGCTGCCCCATGCGATCTCGCGTTTATTCCCGTAAAGTTTCGCCGTTTCTGCATCGCGCTTTTGCTCCTCAAGCATATAAAGTTTACTCTTAAGCATCTTCATTGCCTGTGCACGGTTCTTATGCTGGCTGCGGTCGTTTTGACACTGAA
The DNA here is from genome assembly GCA_016928585.1 of Sedimentisphaerales bacterium. Lineage (GTDB taxonomy): Bacteria > Planctomycetota > Phycisphaerae > Sedimentisphaerales > Anaerohalosphaeraceae > JAFGKL01. Next base: position 3,955 of record JAFGKL010000066.1, on the reverse strand, counting down.
CTACTATACCGCTCGGCATATGGGTTATACGAACCGCCGAGCTTGTTTTGTTTACATGCTGACCGCCCGCACCGCTGGCACGATAAAAATCTATGCGGATATCGTCATCGTTTATCTCGATCTCGACGTCCTCATCGTATTCCGGCACAACATCAACCGCCGCAAAACTTGTATGTCTTCTCTTCTGAGAATCGAACGGGCTTATCCGTACCAGTCGATGTACGCCGCTTTCACATGATAGCTTACCGAAGGCAAAAGGTCCGCTGACCTGCAAAGTGATCGACCGGATCCCAGCTTCTTCACCAGGCGTAATTTCAAAATCCTGGAACTTATATTTATTACGCTCGAAATATCTCGTATACATCCGAAGCAGCATATTCGCCCAGTCACAGCTTTCTGTACCGCCTGCTCCTGCATGAATGCTGAAAAAGCAACCACGCATATCATCTTCGCCATTTAGCATACCAGCCACTTCGATCTTTTCGCACCGATCGGTAAGTTTCTCGATATCTTCAGCTATCGACTCTAATGTCTCGGTGTCGTTCTCAGTTATTGCAAGCTCCGTCAGTTCCGCAAGATCGGCTCCCGCGGCAGACAACTCTTTTACAGGCTCGGTGATTGATTTAATTGCGCTAAGCTGAGAAACTACTTTTTTTGCCGAATTCTGGTCATCCCAGAACCCGGGTACTGCAATCTTATCTTCCAGCTCAGTCTGAAGTGCTGTTTTGGCAGGTAAGTCAAAGCCAGTCCCGGATTTGTTCGATCCGGGCCGTTAATTCGCTAATTGCCATCTTGAGTTCGGATATTTCCATGCTAGTTATTGCCTCTTTTAGGGTCAGGTACTGGGTTTATAACACATTCAGGCAACCTTTGCAAGATTCGCTTCAAAGATGGCTTCTAAATATTAAAGTAGCTCTAATAATTGCTTTTGAGCGGAAAAAAGCATGAAAATATCGTATAAACCCAAAGAAAAAGGGCCGCTAGCTATTGCCGGCAGCCCCTATCTAAATGAAAGTTTCTCTTACTCTCCGCTTCTTATAATCACCCAATCCCAGCAAAAAATATACGCGGCCCCGGAGGAGCAACGATCTTTAAGGATAGCTTTAGATTGTCTATATAAACATTCTCGGCATCGATCCTGGCAAAGACCGACCGTCAGTGTTTCGTTCATATAACCTTCAACGCAATACCACTAAGATCTTCTGCCGTGATCCGCGCAAAATCGGCGCACAGGACCTTTATAAGATCTTACTGATCGTTTGAAAACACCTTTTACAAAATCAACAATTGCTGCAGGTCATAAAAACTAAATTAGTTACAAGCGAAACAAGTAAAATTGATTATCCCGGCTAAACATTACATACTTCACACACACACACCAATTTCACGATAAAAAACGTTTAACCTTTGCTCAGCCTTGCTTCTAAGATAGTTTCCGACCCCCTTCCTCGAAATGCAGTAAAAGAATTGACACTGCCTCTACTGATTACCCCCCTTATACACAAAAAACCGCCTTTTGTCAAGAGAAATCCGGCTACTTTTTACCTTTTTTTATAAAAATACCGCTGTTCTGCTTAACCAACAACAAAACCAAAGCTAAAAACAGCCCTTATCCTTTGACCGCGGATCATCGATCTGCCCTGCACCGTTAGTCAGCACCCCGTCCATGGCAAGTTTTCTGAACGGCTCCGACGGATCATAGAATTCTTTATTTATATCAACCGTGTTGACCATCATATCATCACGATGGTCTTCAAGCTGTTTTACGATCCTGCCGTCCGGCTGAATGAAGCACGACGGATACGGACAAAGCCACCCTGACGCATTGGCCATACTGACCCACATGCTGTTAGTCGCCGCCCTGCACTGCATCGTCTGCCGCATGATCTCGCTGTGTACGCTGGGTCCCTTTTGCCTTGCGTTATAGAACGACTGAATAACACAACGAACATCAAGCTTCACTAACTCCCTGTACAACTCTGGGAACCGCAGATCAAAGCAGATCAGCAGCGCACATTTTACGCCATTGATCTCAAACGTAACGAACCTGTCGCCCGGCGTATAATTTTCAAGATCGACACCCGTACAAAAACGCTTGTCATACCTGTCAACTATCTGCCCCTCCGGACTGATAAGATAAAGACTATTGTAAGGCTTATTCGGTTCGGTAAGCCTGTGTGAACTCCCCAATACGACCCACAGGTTAAGTTTTTCAGCAAGGAAGATTATGCGTTTTGTTTCGCTCTTTAGCAGCCCCCAATCAAATCCATCAAAAGTCGCAAAGTCCGTACCCGCATACCCGCTCAACGCACACTCGGCAAAATGAACTATATCTGCCTTTGCTTCCTTCGCCTGCTGCATGAAATCTCGGATAAAATTAGCGTTATCAGTGATGGAACTGCTAACAGCAAACTGACACGTTGCAATATGTAAAGTTCCACGACCCACAAGTTCTCCTACGCAATACCTAAAGTTTCATCCAGGCCAAAAATAATATTCATATTTTGTATAGCCTGACCTGATGCACCTTTTATAAGGTTATCTATAGCTGAAAAACAGATCACCTTGCCCTTGGCAACCGTCGGATACACATGGCAGTAATTGCCTTTTGCAACATTTTTAACCGCAGGCGGAGATTTCAAAACCACAACAAATTGCTCATCTTTATAAAAATCGTTGTAAAGATCGCTTAGCTCCTTTTGGCTCAGTTCCTTTTTAGGATCGGAATAAACGCTCGAAAGTATCCCCCTGTCAAACGGCCCTACATGCGGCTGGAACAATATTTCAACCGCCTCGCCGGCAACTTCCGATGCTATCTGCTCCATCTCCGGCATATGCCGATGACTACCAACAGCATAAGGCAATATGTTTTCGTTCATATTCGGATAATGGAACACTGGCGACGGATTTTTGCCTCCGCCGGAAACACCCGTAACAGAGTTTACGATTATTCCTTTTGTTTCAATTAACCCTTTGCTCAAAAGCGGTGCTATCGCAAGCAGTGCACCCGTCGGATAGCAGCCCGGGTTAGCAACAAGATCGACGCCTTTTATCTTTTCTCTGAAAAGCTCCGGCAAACCGAACACTGCTTTTGCCAGATTCTCAGGATCGGTGTGCTTCTGATAGTACTTTTCATAAACATCCAGATTTTTCAACCGGTAATCGGCACTAAAATCTATAACCTTCACGCCGGCCTTAAGCAGTTTTGGCACAAAGCCCATCGAAACCTTATGCGGCAGACAGCATAATGCAACATCAGCCTTCTTTGAAAGCTTATCAAGATCGAGAGGCTCTATCTCCATGTCAAGCCGACCTTTAAGCTGCTTAAAGGTCTCGGCAACATGCCCGCACTCCTCGGGAAGCGCCGTTAAATACGTAAGTTCCGCTTCCGGATGACGCAGCAATATCTCTATCGATTCAACGCCCGTATATCCGCTTGCTCCGATTATCGCCACCTTTATCATTTTAGTTCCTTTCCGGATTTATTTTATTAAGCCAAAAAAAATGGCCGCTGGTTTTGCCAACGGCCATTGTAATAGTCTGATAGAGATTTTGCAAATTAACGTTTTGAGAACTGGAATCTCTTTCTTGCACCCCTCTGGCCGGGCTTTTTCCTTTCTACCATTCTCGAATCGCGGGTCAAAAAGCCCGTGTCACGTAAAGCAGGAACAAATGCAGGATCATATCCCTTCAACGCCCTTGCAATACCCAGAACAATAGCGCCCGCCTGCCCGGTCGTTCCGCCGCCTACAACATTTATAAAAATATCGAAATTCTTTTCTATATCGAGAGCCTTCAAAGGTGCCACTACTGCCTGTTTGTCCTGTTCACGGGCAAAATATTTATCAAGTTCTCTCGTATTGATCAGCATTTTTCCTGAACCGGGTTTGATGCGTACACGTGCGATACTGCTTTTTCTTCTTCCGGTACCCCAGACAAATCCACCCTTGTCGGG
>JAFGKL010000065.1 GCA_016928585.1 Sedimentisphaerales bacterium | reverse complement strand
GGAAGGAACCTTAAAAACAAGATCCATCCATGCCGCTCTGCCAGCAGCTTTTGCAATAAATTGCCTGGTATCGAGAGCAATATTTTCATCAAGATCGACTTTGGAATCTTCATCCATGGGGTTCCTCTGTGCCATACTTGCCCACTGATATTGCAGAGGATATATCGCAATTGCGCTCCCCTGCATATCCGCTATTTCTGCTTTTTTCTTACATACAAGCCTGAATTGGCCCGGTGTAAGAGATATCGAATTGGTTCCCAAAGCCGCTCCATCCTTTTGAATAGAACCCGATTTCACACCGGCTCTGACAATGGTAAAATCATCCTCACTTATACGTACACCGTTCTTTGATGGAACAATTATCGATTTTTTGCCGGCTATTATAGGCACTTCGCCTCTTTCTTTGCCGGTATTCCTGCGATTTATATGCAATTGATCAAGAAAATCAGCATGGTATACGTCAAAGCTTTTTTTCGAACTCAATGAACCTTTACTCGCAAGTTTGAACAATCCGCAAACAAACCCGTCCGCCATTAAAGACTTATTTGAACCAAGTCTGTCTGCATTCAACTTCGCTCCTTCAATGGGAAACCGCTCATAGGGCATTGAAGGAGAAAGAGGGCTCATTGCCAGGATCACGATCAATGTTCCGGATATTATAAAGCCGACAACAAATCCACATACAACCGCCACAATCTGCTTGGGAATACTTCCAAATTCTATGTTCGCTCCGACTATTTGGTCACAAGCAGCACGCAACAGTACGAGTGTAATTACAAAAAGCAAGAGAAGACAACTTGGCTGTGCCCATTGTCCGCCGTGCCCCCTGCTTAATAATTGCTCTGCCACGATCTCGTAAAAATTGAACGCAACTAATACCGCTATTATTGCCGCAAACATTGTTGCAACTGAAGTCAACAAGGGGCTTTTTAGGTAGAAATAAGCCATGGTCAACAAAACTATTATAATTATTGCTGCAATTGATATCATTTTAGCTCCCGGTTAAAGGCACCAGTAAAATATTTTTTATTTTGGTTTTGCGGCTTTCTTGGCTGGAGCAAGAACCCTTATTACTTCATGTATTGAAGTGGCACCCGCTGCAACTTTCCTGATAGCCTGCTCCTGCATATAAAGCATCCCCGCACGTCTAAGCAATGTTGCTATCTCCTGTAAATTCTTCGTCTTCTTAAGTACCTGCTTCACTTTATCGCTAAAAACTATGGTTTCAAAAACTGCTGTTCTTCCGGTAAACCCTGTGCCTTGACATTCATCGCACAGCATAGGTCGTCCGTGCTTATCATACTCTATCTCTCCCTCTCGATACAAAAGCTTGATCTTATCAGCAGGCATATTGAATTTTCTTAAGAGTTCCGGATTCGGTTGATATGCCTGCTTGCAGCTCTCACAAAGTTTCCTAACAAGTCTTTGGTTGCTGACACCGATAAGATTATCAATCGCAGTATCCCTGTTGGGTACAAGTTTGAGCCATTTCGCAATAGCTTGAGCTGCGCTGGTAGCCTCCAGCGTAATATGAATAACCTTATCGTTACCAGCCGCAATTGCCGCAAGCTTGGCGCAATCTCTATCCTCACAATCGGCCACACCTACTATGTTAGCTCCAAGACGAAGTATAGACTGAAGTTTATTCGAATAGCTTGACGTGCCCGTATCACTAAGCTTGAAAAGAACCTGTGTAATATTATCGAGCTCTGCTGCAGGCTTTTTCTCTAAAGTGTTTATGTCGTTCATAAAGGGATCATGGTTCTTCAGCATTGTATAAAAAGTTGATGTTACTCCGCTTTTTCGCGGCCCTGAAATTATAAACAACCCATTACTCTTTCCCCGTATAGGAGCGAGCATCTCGATCTGCTGGGACGCCAATCCAAGATCGCTGAACTTCATAAGATTGTATTCTTCTATCCTCTTTATAAGTACCTGTTCACCTGCCGTAGAACCGGCTGTTTTAACTTCCCATTCCGTCCGCTTGTCATCTTTTAATATCTTCATCTTTCCCGTCTGCGGTTTTCTGCGTTCTTCCACTTCCAGGTCAGCAATTTGTTTTATATAATGTATAAAGTATTCTATTTCTTCTTTGGTTCTTTCTGACTGTTTAACGGACATTCCATCAACCCGGTACATTGCAGAATAACCTTTACCGGTCGGCTGAAGAACTATTTCACTGGCACGCCTCCATACAGCATCTGCGAACATTTCGCATGCGGCCATGAATCCAAACGCATTTTGTGTTTTTGGTTTCGGAAGCGGTGCTTCATTTCCGTTGGCCGTTATAAATGTAATCCCTTTACTGGATGCCAATATCTTCTTGTTTTCATCCACAAAAATATTTTTGAGATGAGATGTGGTTAATACTTTCTCAAAATCCGCAACCTTTGAGTTACGATGCATAACATAAATAAGAGATACCACCCCTACCGAAATAAGATAGATCAAAAGTCCAACCAGAAACATCGGCACCAAAAGCCAGATCAAAAGCGTACCTACACTTGTCGCTGTAATAATGCTGGTCCAGTTCCTTACCTTTGCTCTTACCTCCTGGGCATCTTTGTGAACCCAGTTGACAAGCGGCATCCATATAAAGAACAAGATTATATATACTACAAGTTTTATTAGCGAAATATATCCGCCGTATTCCATAGCGGCTATTAGCATCACTGGCATTTAAGGCTCCATTAATAAGATATAAACTTGCTCAAAGAATTCCGCCCGATGAGGCCCGGATTCCCTTCATTGCCATCTTCAGTTCTTCTTTGTTAGGTGCATACTGAAGAGCTACTCTCAGATCGACCCATTCCTTTTCGACAAGGAGTCGAAGGCTTTCCGTAAAGTCCTGCATACCTTCACCCTGACAGGCCCGGATAACTGCCGGCAGATCTTTTTCTCTTTCTTCCGATATTAGCTTTTTGACGATCGGGTTTCCGATCATGATCTCTATCGCCGGAACACGCTTGATATCCTTATGGATACCTGGCAGAAGGTTCTGGCTTATTACCGCTTGTATCGCAAGTGCGAACGTCTGCCTGGCAAGATCACGTTCCTCCTGCGGGAACAGGTCGAGTATGCGCTGTATAGTCTGAGACGCACTTGACGCATGCAGCGTTCCAAATACAAGGTGTCCCGTCTCTGCTGCCCGCATTGCAGCGATCAGCGTTTCCTTATCTCGAATCTCACCTACAAGAACTACATCCGGATCCTGACGCATCAAAGACCTTAATGCATCATCATAATTCGGTACATCAATACCCACTTCACGCTGAGAAACAATCGCTTTTTTATCCCGATGCATAAATTCTATCGGATCCTCGATGGTTACAATATGACATGCTCTCGAGACATTGATATGATCGATCATTGAAGCAATAGTTGTACTTTTACCACATCCTGTCGGTCCGGTTACAAGGATCAAACCCTCGTGTGCTTCTGATATTTTTTCTATGACCGGAGGGACATGTAAGGACTCAAATGGGGGTATTTCACTGCTAATATGCCTTGCGGCAAGACTTATACGTCCGCGCTGACGAAATATATTTATCCTGAATCGGTCCATTTCACCTACCTGGTAGGCAAAGTCAAGCGCTCCGTGTTCCATGAAGAATGTTTTTTGGTCTTCAGATAGTATCTCAAAAACCAGCTTCTCAACTTCATCTTCGCTCATAGGGCTTCCGCTGGTGCTCTTGAGCTTGCTGTGAATTCTCAGTTTGGGGGGCTGGCCGCTTTTCAAATGCAAGTCACTGGCTTCGGATTTTACGGCTGATCTGAAATATTTATCAATATCCGGCAACTTGTCGGATTGAATGCTTCCGCCAATTGGCTGACCTTTGGTCATGTAAACTCCTTCTTCTATAACTTCTTGTATTTCAAGGACTTGGCCGCAAACACCTGATTATATTACGCAACCAAACACAAACATTTATTGTACCGATATTTGCCACATAAGTCAACCGTTATATGGGATAAGTAAAATCATTTCGGACACAACTAATCGTTTTAGACCAAAAGCAGTGTCAATGAAAGATAGATAGCAACACTAATGGAGTCGTTAGCTGTCGTAACCAATGGCCCGGAACTTATAGCAGGGTCAATACCAACGCTTCGAAAGAAAAATGGTAAAAATAAACCAAGCGTCGTCGATACCATTATCGCACCGAACATCGCCGTAGCAAATGCAAAGACTATACGAAGGTGCATGGAAAATACAAGCGGATCGATCATTTCGCCATTGCCGTCACTAACCAGGGAGCTTGTATCAACCAGGTTCGGAAGTAAGGCACAGATGCAACCACCCATAACTCCACAGCTTAACGCAACAAGCAAAGCAACTCGAACTTCCCGCGTAAAAACCTGTCTCAGATCCAAAGCCGCCAGATCGCCGGTAGCAAGGCCGGAGACAACGATAGCCGATGTTTGTAACCCGGCATTGCCGCTTATGGCAGCTATCATCGGACCAAAAGCAATCGCAACAAGATATACCGAAAGAAAATTACTCTCGATAAATACACTCTTAAAAATAATATAAAGTACTGCGGTTACCGCAGTTCCGAACAAACAAGGCAGCAGCCACGTCATTCGAACCCTTGCCGCATGTACTACTGACACATTTTCAAGTTCGGCTGCATCCGTTCCTGCCATCACAAATATGTCCTCTGCAGCCTCTTCTTCGGCAACTTCGATAACCCTGTCTGCCGTAATCCGACCAACAAGCTTGTTTTCCTCGTCCAGAACAGGAACTACAATTAGATCGTTTTTTCTGAATATATTGCGAACTTCCTCCTGGTCAGTATCAATTCTTACATAGATCGCATTTGTGTTTATCAACTGCTTGACAAGCGTGTCTTCCTTGCATGTAATAAGTGAACGTATCCTGACATCCCCAAGGAAATGACCAAGACGATTCACGACATAAACACTGAAGAAATTTTCGTCAACCTCCTGGCTGCGTATTTCATTGATCGCTTCACCTACTGTCGCGTTTTCATGAACAACTACAAGATCGGGATCCATGATACCACCGGCCGAATCCTCCGAGTAGCTCATCAGACCCTTTATCTGTCTGGCCTCTTCAGCCGGCATCCGCTCAAGAACATCTTCGCTGTGTTCCTCTGGGAGTTCTGCCAAAACGTCCGCTGCATCATCCGGATCAAGCTCAGATATCAAACGCAAAAGCTCTACCTCTCCAAATAGCTCAAAAAGCTCGGAACGGGTAGCTTCGTCAACCTTCTCAAGAACCTCAGCAGCGGCTGACCTGTGAAGTGCGTCAAAAACTGTTCTGCGCTCTTCGTTATCGAGTAATTCTATAACCTCGGCAATATCGCTGGTACGCTGCTTAGCAAGCATCTCTTGAAGACGAGAATGGTCCCCCTGCTCCACAGACTCCTCGATCTGATCGAAAAGATATTTTTGTTCGTCAGCCATAGATCCACTCTTAAAGATATTGACACCTTTACATATCCACTCACACGACATTAGACCGTATTTTCATGAATATCGCAAGAAACTGTCGAAAAAAACTTTGACGATAAAATTGCTTTACCACGAACAGTTTATTGGGTAAAATGGTAGTTTAAAGTGTAGAATTAGCTATTGAGGGTTTTTCCAATGAGAAAGAGTATATTTTGCTTTCTGGTGGTGTTAGTTGCAGGAACCAATGTATGTTGGGCCTATCCGGAACCTGCCATTGTCCAAAAAACCAGCGAATGGACCCTGGATGTGGTCTTTGACCAACCTCAGCAGATAAGCGTCAGGACCTCCCCAAACGGCAAACCTCAAAGGTTTTGGTATATCATACTGACCCTTACCAATAATAGCCGGTTAGATGCGGATTTTTACCCATCTTGTGAACTGATAACGGATACCTTCAAAGTCGTTCCTTCCGGAGTCGAACCTCAGCAGCTCGTTTTCAACAAGATCAAACAAAAGCACCAGGGAAAATATCCCTTCCTTGAACCGATACAGTTCACTGCTAACAGAATTCTTCAGGGGCAGGACAACGCTGTTGATGTCGCTATTATATGGTCTGACTTTGACAGTAAAGCTAAAAGTATTGACCTTTTCATTGCAGGGCTAAGCAACGAAACAACCGTTATTGATCATCCCAGCGAAACCGATGAAAACGGCAACCCTAAAAAGATCTATCTCCGAAAAACACTCAAATTAGAATTTGCAATTGGTGGTGATGAAAAACTGCGATCATATGCCCGCTTGGCGTCTAAAAGCAAAAGCTGGGTTATGCGATAGATTCCTTCCAGGAAATACCATCAACTTTTATTTATCAGGCCTTGCAGATATCCTGCCGCAACGAGGACATTTCACTTTTGGTGCCTTAAAATTTGGCGGGATCTTCATCTTCAGTCCGCATGTACAAGTAAGAAAAACAAACTGATTGACCTTGCGCATGATATCTCCAATATCACGAAGCTGTTTTTTGCCGCTCTCTGATCTTGCACCACTACCCTGTCTGATGTCAACAGGCTCGGTATCCTGTAATGCTGATGCAGGCATTATACTTTTGCCGCCAACCGTCTGGGAGTAGGAATCCGAATAATCCTTAAACGATGCCCCGCGTGACATGGTCCTTAATATTTTTATCCGTTCCTGGATCGGCGGATGAGTGCTAAAAAGGCTTGCTGCCTTAAGACCTCGCAACGGATTTGATATATACATAGGGGCAGTTACTTTATTGGCTAATGTCATTTCCTCACTGCTTGTGGATATCTTTTCCAGCGCACTGGCCAAACCTTCCGGATATCTTGTCAGCCGGACCGCTCCTGCATCGGCTAGATATTCTCTTTTTCTTGATAATGCAAAATAAAGTATGTTAGCAAATATCGGAGCAAGTATTGCTGCTAATATCGCGATCAGCAAAAAAATGATCTGTGCCTGGTTTGAACCGGACGACGAACTCGACGAGTACCTGCGCCTTCTGCCGCCTGTATAAAACATACCTCGTAAAAAGATCTGCGACAAAAGAACTATCGTTCCTATCATCACACCGGCAAGCGTAACGAATAATATATCCCTGTTGGTTATATGACTGATCTCGTGTGCTATAACGCCCTGCAGTTCGTCTCTGTTCAGTTTTGCAAGTAATCCCGCCGTTACCGCCACAGATGCTTTCTCCGGGTTCCTGCCCGTGGCGAAGGCGTTTGGTGCAGGATCGTTAATTATATAAATATCCGGCATCTTCGGCAGGCTCGCCGCTATCGTCATCTCCTCGACAACATTAAAAAGCTGCGGATGAACTTCGGCAGTAACTTTTTTAGCTCTGCTCGAAGCAAGCAATGCCATATCACCCATCGAAAAACTGAATAACAGCATCACCAGCCAGACAACTGTAGCTGTAATAAGTCCGAACCAGCCGCCATCAGGCCCGCCAACAGCTAAACCCAATACAAAACCAAGTCCCATCAGGACTAACGCCATCATGGTGATCAGTAATAATGAATTCCGTTTATTTACCCGTATCTGTTCCCACATATTCGTTCTTTCTGCCTTATGATACAGAGCTGATTACATATCTATTATAACTTTTCCTGCGTCAAAAAAGTCCAAACCTGATCTGTTGCATACTCCTGAACGGTTCTTAAGATCTCTGCACAATTAAAATTATCACCGCCTTTTATAACCACCGGTTTGGGCCATACCGATGTCGTTTCCACCAATATCTTACGGGGCTCCTGCATAAAAGATTCTATCCTTATCTCGATCGAGTTTGGGTCCTTTCCCTGGTCCGCATAAGGCGGTAGTATTAGCCGTATTCCGCCCCCCGCTACTGGACGCTTGCCAAGACTTTCAAAATCCTTCGGGGACTGTCCCAGCCGCTGTTCCCAAAGGTATTTAAACGCATGATCATGGCTGCTGTAAAGATGCTGGATCTTCGCCACCGAACGAATGATTTGGTATTGCTGGGCCGGCCAACTCTGTTGATAGGCCCTGACAACACCTTCGGCTTCATGTATGAACATCTCAAGGTCACCTTGTGAGTTTTGTGAGGCGATCTGGATACTTGAAACCTGCTGCGCCGCCGATTCCAGTTTCAACGTAAGGTTTGCTGGTCCCGATCTGGTCAGTACAAAACTGTTGCCGCGGATATTGGTCTGTGAAAAATCAAGGCCATTGTCTATCAAACTCTTTTGGAATTCGACCGTTTTTGATTTCTCAGCGATCCAGCCTCGTGCAAGCACAAAAGTTATTCCATAATAAACGCTTGTTCGTGTTTCGGGATTAAGCTGTTCCATATTATC
>JAFGKL010000064.1 GCA_016928585.1 Sedimentisphaerales bacterium | reverse complement strand
TCAAATTCTATTACTCCATACCGTTGCGGATCCTTTACTCTGTATCCGAATATGGTCGCTCCGCTATCCTGCGATACCGCCTTCTTCAGAGATTCGGCAAGGCCATGCCCGTAAAAAACATTATCTCCTAAAATAAGGCATGCACTTTGGCCGTCTACAAATTTTTCGCCGATCAAAAACGCCTGAGCAAGACCTTCGGGTTTTGGCTGAACTGCATATTGAAGCTCAATGCCCCATTGGCTTCCATCGCCAAGCAATTCTTTATAAAGAGGTGTGTCCTGCGGCGTTGAGATCAAAAGTATTTCCCGTATGCCGGCCAGCATTAGAGTTGTTAAGGGATAATAAACCATTGGTTTGTCGTAAAGGGGAAGTAATTGTTTACTGATAACCTGTGTCATTGGATAAAGCCTGGTTCCGCTCCCGCCGGCAAGTATAATACCTTTATATCCCACTTTTGCTCCTTAGACCCAACCATAAAATTTAAGACAACTTATAATAGTAAAAACTATAACCTTCGTCAATACTTGTCTTTACAACAAAAATCTATAAATATTGCTGTATCTTCATAATTTCAAGGCTTACGGATGGACAATCCGGATAAAATCATTACAATAACTGTTTGATTTCATATTCTAAAACAAAATTTATTAAATTAGGAACTGGAAATGGCTCTACCCTTTATTACGATCGTTTCTGGCGTACCCAGATCAGGAACTTCAATGATGATGCAGGTTTTGGAAGCTGGCGGCATCAAACCTCTGACAGATAACATTCGCACCGCCGATGAAGATAATCCTAAAGGATACTATGAATTTGAAAAGGTAAAAAAAACCAAAGATGATTCTTCATGGTTAAATGATGCCGAGGGTTTGGTTGTAAAGATGATCTATAGACTTATATACGACCTGCCTCTGGATCGCCAGTACAGGGTTGTCTTTATGCGAAGAGATCTCGACGAAACGCTTGCCTCTCAAAAGAAAATGCTTGAGCGAGGCGGCAATAAGGGAGCAAGCCTTTCCGATGAACAGATTGCTAATGCCTTTAAAAAACAACTCGCCCAGTTTGATGAATGGATAGCCGGTAAGGATTGTTTTTCCGTTCTTGACGTTAACTATAAAGAGGTTATAAATGATCCGCAGACTCAATGCAGCAGGATAAACGAATTCCTGGGCGGTTCACTTGACATTGAAAAAATGGCTGCGGTCGTGGATCCATCATTATACAGAAATAGAAAATAGCACCCCTTAGGACAAAAAATCCACAAGCAAAGATTGTGGTATTTAGAATTGATCTAAGAATCTCAAGTCATTTTCGTACAACAGCCTTATATCGGTAATCCCGTACTTACGCATGGCAAGCCTTTCTATGCCAAAGCCGAAAGCCCATCCGGTATATTTCTCGCTGTCTATGCCAACCGCATCGAATACATTGGGATCAACCATGCCGCACCCGCCGATTTCCATCCAGTCCTGGTCACCATTTTTATCTGTCCAAAGGATATCAACTTCGCAACTGGGTTCGGTAAACGGGAAGAAACTCGGCCTGAAACGCCACTTCGTATCGGGGCCAAAAAAAGTATGGATCAACTGATTGACGCTCGTTTTAAGATCGACCATCGTTATACCTTCGTCGACTACCAATGCCTCAAGCTGATGGAACATGAACATATGAGTCGCATCTACTGTGTCGGGCCTGTAAACCCTGCCTGGTGCAATAACACGTATCGGCGGCTTGGTTACTTCCATCACACGAATTTGAATGGTCGATGTTTGGCTGCGTAAAAGTGTATTGTCATCGATGTAAAAATTGTCTATAGGATCCCTGGCCGGATGCTCAGCCGGAATATTCAGGGCAACAAAGTTATGCCATTCATTCTCAACTTCCGGTCCGTAAGCAACGCCAAAACCCATTCTTCCGAATATCTCAATAAGCTCCTCAAGCGTCTGGGTTAGGACATGCTTTTTTCCAATCACCAATTTTTCGCCTGGCAGTGTTACATCTATCAAAGGCCCGCTCTTCTTGTCGGTCATCGAAAGCTTTTGCTTAAGCTCCTGATATGCCGCTGAAACTTGTCCTTTGACCTTATTTGCTAATTGGCCTCCCTGTTTTTTTTCTTCCTTAGGAAGTTTGCCGATCTGGCTGAGCATCCCGGTAACAAGCCCTTTTTTGCCAAGATACTTAATACGGAAAGCCTCTAAACCGACCAAATCTTTCACGGTTTGTATTGATTCAAGTGCTTCTTTGCCAATTTGTTCAAATGTCTCAAGCATCAACTTTTCCAGCATACCTGTTGATAGTTTATTGCTTTTGCGTCGATATTATTAAAGTGCTGCTTTGGCTTTTTCTACAATATTGTCAAAACCTGCAGGATCACTTATTGCTATTTCGCTAAGCATTTTACGGTTAAGCTCGATATTGGCCTTCTTGCAGCCATTAATAAATTGGCTGTATCTGATACCACGTTCGCTGCATGCCGCACTTAAACGAATGATCCACAGGCCCCTGTAATCCCTTTTCTTGAGTTTTCTTCCGATCCTTGCGTTAACATTTGCTCGAACCATGGCTTCTTTAGCCAGACGGATCTGGCGGCTCTGTGGTCCGCGGTGGCCTTTGACTGCCTTGAAAACTCTCTTTTTAGCTTGACGCCGTGCGGCGCCTTTTCTTACTCTTGGCATATCAGCTTTCCTTTCATTGACTTGATATATTGGTCCGCTGCGGCAGCTGATCAAGGCCGGGAAGCAGACATTCCGAATTGTTGCTTATTTATCTATTTACAAAGAGCTTCCTTGATCGTTCTGGTAACCTTTGCCGAGGCAACCGTCGTAAAGCTGCTTGAACGACTGCGGCGTCTGGAATTCATACCACTCATAAGGTGGCTGCTGTTACAGCGCTTGCGTTTGACCTTGCCGGTTCCGGTTATTTTAACTCTTTTTGCTAAACCTTTGTGTGTCTTCTGTTTTGGCATTTTAACCTATTCCTGGATAAAATAATGATATACAAACTCTACATTTCTAAAGAATTTAGCAATATAACGAAATTGAACATACAGGTCAACCGCAAAATTTCCTATTCTGCAAAAAACCCTCTAAAACAGCCTCTTTAAGGGCTGCCCCCACCGAAAACACCCCGTATATTGATTTAACTTCTGTTCAAATAAGATTTTACGCCCAATAACAGATACCGGTTATTTAAGTGGCGCCAAGATCATCGTCATACGCCTGCCAAGCATCTTCGAAGCCCGCTCAATCTTGGATTTTCCCTCAAGTGTTTCTTTGACCTGATTCATGATCTCATAAGCATGATCAACGTGCATCATCTCTCTGCCACGAAACAGCATGGTAAATTGAACCTTATTGCCCTTTTCGAGAAATTTTTCGGCGTGGCTGACCTTGATATTAAGATCATGAACATCTATCTTCGGCCTGAGCCTGATCTCCTTTAGAACGACTACATGCTGCTTTTTATGAGCAAGCTTGACCTTTCGTTTTTGCTCGTAAAGGAATTTGCCATAATCCATGATCCTGCAAACAGGCGGTTCTGTGTTAGGTGACACCTCGACAAGGTCAAGATCTCTCTCACGCGCCATGTCAAGTGCTTCCTGCTTATCTATAACACCAATTTGGTTGTTTTCGCCATCGATAACACGGACTGGATTACTGCGTATCTGCTCATTAACCCTAAGTTTTTGCTTGCTGATTTTTAACTCCTTACTTAACTGAATAATATTTTTTATAACTTAGCAATACGTTTTGCTAAAAGTCACTATCAATCTTTTTATTTTCTATCTTTTCTTTTGTGATCTTTATTAGCTCCTCAACTTTGACAACCTTTTTAACGTCACCGCTGTCCGTATGCAATCTCAAACTCACCTCTTTAGTCTCCGCTTCTTTCGGCCCTACTACTAACATATAGGGGATTTTCTCAGCGTGAGCTTTTGCTATCTTTGCACCGATCTTCTCGTTAGAAAGATCACTGCTGAACCTAAAGCCCGCTTCTCCAAGCTGATCTTCGATCCAGTTTACATAATCGTTGCTTTTTTCGCTGATGGGCAATATACGAATTTGCTCGGGAGCAAGCCACAACGGCATCCAGCCGCCGTAATGCTCAAGCAATATACCCATAAACCTTTCAAGCGAGCCCAATATAGCCCGGTGTATCATCACAGGGGGTTTTTCTGTGTTGTCTTTGTCGGTAAATACAAGTTCAAACCGCTGAGGCATCGAAAAATCAAGCTGAATAGTCCCAAGTTGCCACGAACGCTGCAGGCAATCTTCAATATGAAAATCTATCTTAGGACCGTAGAACGCCCCGTCTCCTTCATTGACAACATAGTCAATTCCTTTACGAGCAAGTGCTCCGCGTAAAGAATTCGTTGCCAATTCCCATATTTCATCGGAGCCGATATGTTTTTCCGGCTTCGTCGAAAGCTCTATGTGATAATCTTTGAAGCCATACGCCTTATACAACTCCTGAACAAGCTCGATAACACCTACTATCTCACTTTCGATCTGTTCGGGTGTACAGAAAATATGTGCGTCATCCTGTGTAAACTGCCTGACCCTTACAAGACCGTGCATTTGTCCGCTCGCTTCATAACGGTGTACCAGCCCAAGCTCGGCGATCCGCATTGGAAATTCCCTGTAAGAATGCTTTCTTGAGTTGTACACCAACAGTCCGCCCGGGCAGTTCATCGGCTTTATCGCATAGTTAACATCATCAGCAGAGGTAAAATACATGTTTTCTTTATAGTTGTCCCAGTGGCCGCTTTTGTGCCACAAGGCCTCATTAAGAATAATCGGGGTCTTTATCTCCTGATAACCATACTTTTGATGTACCTTCCGCCAGTAATCGATGATCGCATTCCAAATGACCATGCCCTTGGGATGTAAAAACGCAAAACCAGGCCCTTCATCGTGAAAACTGAAAAGATCAAGCTGCTTGCCAAGTAACCTGTGATCACGTTTCTTAGCCTCTTCAATTCTGGCTAGGTAATCCTCAAGTTCCTTCTTATTTCGCCATGCGGTTCCGTAAACACGCTGAAGCATCTTTTCATTTGCATCCCCGTGCCAGTAGGCTCCCGCCACGCTCATAACCTTAAAGCTTCCTATCCTGCCTGTACTTGGAACATGCGGTCCCCTGCAAAGATCCTCAAAACCATCACCCTGATGGTAAAAACTTATTACATCACCTTCTGCCTTGTTGACATTATCGGTTTTGTATTTATCCCCTGCAACTCGCTCCAGGGCTTCCTGCCTGTTAAGTTCGAGCCTTTCAAACGGCTTATCTGCCTTGATGATCTCGGTCATCTTTTTTTCGATGCGATCGAAATCTTCCGGACGTATTGGTTCATCAAGATCAATATCGTAATAAAACCCATCTCGTACTGACGGACCGTAAACAAGTTTGGCATCGGGCCAGATACTGCATATTGCCTCTGCCATAATATGTGCACAGCTATGGCGAATTATTTCAAGACCACGTTGATCTTTGCTCGTAATAATGCTAAGGGATACATCTCCATGAATTGGTGTTGAAAGGTCTACTTCGGTTTGATCCCTGATACACCCGCAAATTGCCGCCTTTGCAAGGCCGGGACCTATTTGCTCTGCTACTTGCCCGATAGTTGTCCCGTCGGAAACCTCAAGAATGCTCCCGTCGGGAAGTTGAATTTTTGCCATTTATTCTTCCAGTTAACCTTAATTCTTTTCGTCGAACTGTAGTAAATTTTTAACGGTTTTACAGATATAATATATATACCACCGGCAGTAAAGTCAAGCCATCAAATCCAATATTTCCAAGGGCTTATCTATTACATGATCAGCTTTCGCAGCTTTAAGCTGTTCGCTTCCGCGAAAACCCCATCCTGCCCCTACAGAGCATATATTTGCTGCCTTAGCTGTCTCTATATCGACCGGACTGTCCCCGACCAGCAAAAAATCTTTGCTCAAAAACCCGGAAGACTTGACAATTTTCAGTGTTTCTCCCGGATCAGGCTTGATTGGCTTGTTATTTGTTACTCCTGCGATATGCCAGAATGTTCCCTTGCCAAAAAAATGCTCTACCATAAGCTCGGCAATATCCTGATCTTTATTTGTCAGCACCGCCAGATCGATCCGGGCTTTACGAAGCGTTTCAACAACCTCCCCTATACCATCATAAACAAAAGCTTTCTTGAGAAACGTCTCCCTGTACCGTTGTTTCATTATCTCAAGCAGCTCCTGATGAAGCTCCTGACAGTTCTCTTTAAGTGCCCTTTTGGCAAATGTACTTACGCCGTCACCAATCATCAGCATGCATTTCTGGACTGTATGTGTCGGCTGCTTTAAGCGATCAAGACCGTAGTTCATCGCATTAGCCAGATCAATAAGCGTATTAACAATTGTACCGTCAAGATCGAATATTACCGCCTTATATCGCAATATAACCTCCATTAAAAAAGCATTTTGGGCTATTTCACCCTTTATTTCTCAAATATTGCCCATTCTTCTGAAAATATACCCTCATTACATCAGAATTCACTTGAGAAACGATCTTTATGTTATAGAATAGTATATAGGAAGTACCCTGATGAAAGGAACAAAATATGAAAGCAAATTTGATCCTTTTCAAAAAAAACGGAAACACAAAAAGCTTCCCCGTTTCCAGTGCTGTAACTGTTATTGGGAGAAGACAGGACTGTGATCTCTGTATCCCGCTTATGGTCATTTCACGCAGGCACTGCGAACTTAATCAGGATCAGGGGCAGTTTAAGATCAGGGATCTCGGCTCACGCAACGGTACATTCGTTAACGGTACTCAGATCAAAGAATCAGAACTCAACCCGGGCGATAAAGTTAATATCGGTCCGCTTTCTTTTGCCGTACAAATAGACGGCGTTCCCGCACCAGATGCCATTTTACAACCGCCGGCTAATGTTGAAAAGCAGGAAGACTTGTTCCTCGAAGATGCTCAAGATTTCGCAGATATGACCGGCATGGAAGACCTGGATCTTTCAGAACCCGCAGGACCAGGTCAAAGCTCAACCGAATTCTTCAATGATGTTGCTGAAGAGATCAAGGGAGACGGCGAACTGCCTGCCTGAAAAGCATAATATCAGTTCTCGATTTTCGGTAGTGTATATCTGCGATTTTTCTGTTACAATGCCATACATGTCAACAGATCTTAAAGCAAAAACATTTGAACAAATTGAACAGATCGTTTCTGAACTGGGAGGAAAAGCTTATCTTGCCAAATACATATTCTCGTTCATACATACACAAAATGCCCATTCAATAGACGATATCACCCCCCTTTCGAAAGACTTTCGCAAAAACCTCAAAGACGCGGGATTTTACATGTCACGCCTTAAAACCGTTGAAAAATTTATCGATCCTGACGGCACAATAAAGTACCTCTTTGAATTGCCCGATGGTATCCGCATCGAATCTGTCCTGCTGAGCAATGACGGACCCGGAAGCAGAAAAACGCTTTGTATCTCATGTCAGGCTGGCTGCAGAATGGGATGTGATTTCTGCGCAACAGCCAAGATCAGGTTCACCAGGAATCTGACAGCCGCCGAGATCGCCGACCAGGTAAACATCATTTGTGAAGATTCGGGCAAGATCAATAATGTTGTTTATATGGGCATGGGAGAGCCTTTGGATAATTATGATAACGTGATCGATTCTGTTAAAATAATAAACCACCATGCAGGCAAATTCATCGGACAAAGGCATATTACCGTTTCCACCTGCGGGATCACAGAAGGCATCGACAGACTCAGCGAGGAAACTATTCTTCCCCGCCTGGCCATTTCGTTACACGCCTCAAACGACCAACTGCGAAAAAAACTTATGCCGATCGCAAATAAATATCCGCTTAAAGAATTATTAAATTGCCTGAAAGCCTATCAGCTAAAAACAAAAAAACGTATTACCTTCGAATACTGCATGATAAAACATCTTAACGACACCCCTACTCATGCAAAAGAGCTCGTAAAGCTCCTCTCTGAGCTTAAAGCCAGTGTTAATCTCATCGAATACAATATCCATCCGAACTGCGATTTGCGCCCATCAGATAAAATTATCATACAAAAGTTCCAGGACATTTTAATGAAATCAGGCATCGAAACTGTTATAAGATTCAAACGCGGACAGAAAATAAAAGCAGCATGCGGCCAACTCGGTGCAACATGGCTTAAGGGATAGGCAGCGATATGGACCTGAAAAAAAACAGCACTGTTCTGATAACTTGCTCATCCGGACTTGCCCGTTATCTGCAGGCCGAGCTTGCGGCTCTTGGCTTTAGGATCAAGTCTTCGCACGACACCGGCGTGGAAATAACCGCCTCACTTGCCGAAACTATGCAATTGAATCTAAAGCTTCGCACGGCTTATAACGTACTTTATCTTCTAAAAGATTTTAAATGTGCCGACCCCCACCAACTCTATAAAAATATAAGTCAATTGCCATGGGAAGATATTATCCCGGCAAACGAATATCTTACTGTCATCTCACGCGTCAACACTATGAGCATCGACAACTCGATGTTCCCAAGCATGAAAACCAAAGACGCAATCGTTGACCGTATCATGCAAAAAACCGGCTCCCGCCCGGATTCAGGCTCAGGACGAGATAATATTGTTCTCGGCTTGTACTGGCATGATACTCAATGCAAACTTTACCTCAACACGTCCGGCCGAAAGCTCTCCGACAGGACCTATAGAAAAATGCCTCATAAGGCGCCTTTACGGGAAGCACTCGCAGCAGGAATAATAATGGAAACCGGCTATGACGGTTCGGTTCCGTTGCTGCTTCCTATGTGCGGCAGCGGCACACTTGCCATAGAAGCTGCCCTGATCGCTGCTAATCGCCCTTCCGGACTTTTAAGGGGAAACTTCGGCTTTATGCACCTGAAAGATTTTGACACTTCTGCATGGCAGCGTTTAAGAAAAGAAGTCTTAGCCTCCGGCAAAAAGATATCCAAAAACAAAACCATGGCCCCGATCATCGCAACTGATATCGACCCGGAAGCCATAAATGCCGCTCAGAAAAATGCAAAAACAGCAGGCGTAGATCATCTTATTAGGTTCGATGTATGCGATTTTGCAGAAACCGATATTCCCGCCGAGCCGGGGATAATAATATTGAATCCTGAGTATGGCCGGCGGATCGGGGACAACGATAAGCTTGCTAAAACCTATGAAAGACTTGGAGACTTCTTTAAGAAAAAATGCTCAGGGTATATGGGTTATATTTTTACAGGCAATTTGGATCTTGCAAAAAAAGTCGGTCTGCGGGTTTCACGCCGATTTTCCTTTTTCAACGGTGATATTGAATGTCGATTGTTAAAATACGAACTTTACACCGGATCACGTAAAAAAACAAAAATGGATTAAAACATTTGAAGTTTTTCTACATATATATTACAGTGATATTAAGTAGTTAGGGGGTTTTATTATGCGTATATCAAAGATTATTATTATGTTTTTAATCGCCGTCTTTTTGACAGCTTGTGATAAACGCCCAAAAGAGACAGTTAATGAACAACAAAAAACCGGAGCCGTTCAAATGTGTGGAATAGTTAAAACAGATCAGGAATGGAAGGACACGCTCACTCCAGAGCAATTTGAGATTGCTCGTCAAAAAGGAACTGAAAAAGCCTTTACGGGTAAATACTATGACTTCAAAGGTGATGGGATATATAAATGTGTGTGCTGTGGAAATGAACTTTTTGATTCAAAAACAAAATTTGATTCAGGGTCTGGATGGCCAAGCTTTTTTGACACTATCTCTCAAAAAAATATCGCCTCTGTTCCTGATAACAGCTTACAGATGGAAAGAACCGAAGTGATCTGCAGTAAATGCAATGCTCATCTAGGTCATCTTTTTGAGGATGGGCCTAAGCCGACCAACCTCAGATATTGTATTAATTCTGCGGCACTTGACTTCGAGGAAAGAAAGAAGCCTGACAAATAAAAGTATATGATTTTTTGCCTTGACTATCTTTAACCAATAAGATACTTTTATGACGATTACTATCGATTCAGGGGATTATAATTGAAAAAAGAACTGATAATACTTATTTTACTGCTGATGATCTGCTTCGACTGTTATGCATCTGAGCAGATATCTCAAGAGAGCAGCGGTCCAACGGTATATTTAGATTATACATTCAACAAAGAAAAAACGAATTCTGTACAGGACTTCATGTATTTTGTCCCCACTATATCACCCACC
>JAFGKL010000063.1 GCA_016928585.1 Sedimentisphaerales bacterium | reverse complement strand
GCACATCATGCAGACAAAGAAAGCCGGAGCGCAAAGCTGCTGAACAGAATAGGGAACCTGACTTACACCAGAGCCAAACCGATATTAGCAGTTGTTGTTTTGATAACCGCAGGTGCCCTCTACGGGATCACACGGATCCAAATAAACGATAATCCGGTAAAGTGGTTTTCCAAGAGCCATCCTATCCGTCAGGCCGACATCGAATTAAACAAACATTTTGGCGGGACATACATGGCTTACCTGGTATTGGAAGACGCAGCCGAGGACGGTATAAGCGATAAATTCGTAAAGTCCCTGCAAAGTCGGTGGCAAGAAAAATTATCCGGTATCGAAAAAGAAAAGCCCGGAACTGCAGTATCGCTTGGAGATATCGATAAACTGCTCGCTTCCGGAACTGCTGACAAAAAGGCCGTGGACCAATACCTCGACGGTTTTATCGAGGTAGCCAACAAGAAACTTCAGGCCGCCGAAGGATCGGGGGAAGATGCCGCCGTCGATCTTTGGTATGAAGTTGTCGATTTTTTTGAGTTAGAGAAAGAACGCCTTAAATTATTCAAACAGCCGGAAGTGCTTGAATATATGGCAAAACTACAAAGCTATCTTCAAGAATCGGGACTTGCGGGAAAGAGTAATTCTGTCGCTGATGTCGTAAAGAAGATACACCAGGAGCTAATCGACGGCAGACAGGAAAGCTATATCATCCCCGGAACTTCCGCTGCTGTGGCTCAGTGCCTCCTACAGTTCCAGAGCAGTCACAACCCCGAAGACCTGTGGCATTTGGTTACTTATGATTATATGAAGGCTAATATATGGATACAACTGACCAGCGGCGATAACAAGGACATGGAAAAGGTCGTACATGGCGTAAATGAATTTTTCACCAGGACCCCTCCGCCCGTACCGCTTAAACATAATTGGGCCGGGCTTACGTACATCAATACGGTTTGGCAGGAAAAGATGGTATTCGGAATGCTCCAGTCGTTTTTGGGGAGTTTTATTATTGTCTTTATCATGATGACGATACTTTTCCGTTCGCCTTTGTGGGGCATTATTTGCATGATACCTTTGACAGTAACTATAGTCGTTATTTACGGGATAATAGGTCTGGTCGGTAAGGATTACGATATGCCGGTAGCAGTTTTAAGCGCACTTACATTAGGCATGGCGGTAGATTTTGCAATACATTTTCTCGAGCGAGCAAGGGCAAGCTTCTCGGAAACAAATTCATGGCAATTAAGCGCCGGCGTGATGTTCGGCGAGCCGGCCATGGCCATAAGCAGGAATGTTCTTGTTATTGCAATAGGCTTTTTGCCCTTGCTGGCCGCCCCGCTTGTACCTTACAAAACCGTAGGGATATTCTTATGTGCAATAATGGCTTTGTCAGGTATGATTACATTAATGGCTTTGCCAGCTATGATAAGAATTGCCGAAAAACTGCTATTCAAAGTCAAACCGGCACCAAAAAGTGTCGGCTGTAACTGTGGATTCTGCATTGTTATTGCGGCCGCAACAGTTGTGCTCGTTGCAGTTAACCTGCACCAGTACTGGCAGCTCGGCTGGAGCAAGCTGGCATGGATCAGTACAATAGCAATCCCCGTGATGGCACTTGTTTGCGGGATAATGTCGAGAAGACAGGCTTGTAAAAGAACACAAAAGAATGAAAGTGAGGTCTAAAATGAAATTACTAACGGTATTTACAATAACTATGCTTATTTCCACTGCAGCGATCTTTGCCGAAGACGCCGCCAACACACCTGAAAAAATAACGGACGTCCAGACTATTGTCAATAAGGCTAATTTTGTTGCATATTATCAGGGCAGGGACGGCAAATCGGAAGTTAAAATGACAATAACAGACAAAAAAGGACAGACCAGGCTTCGTGAATTTATCATTCTAAGAAAAGACATAAAAGACGGCGGCGACCAGAACTACTATGTTTATTTTCTAAGGCCGGCAGATGTGCGTAAAACGGTTTTTATGGTTCAAAAGCATACGGATATCGAAAAGGACGATGACAGGTGGCTGTATCTGCCCGCACTTGACCTGGTAAAAAGAATTGCTGCCAGCGATAAAAGAACAAGTTTTGTCGGGTCTGATTTTTTGTATGAGGACGTATCGGGGCGAAATCTACTGGAAGATAACCACGAATTGATCGAGACTACCGATGAATATTACGTGGTTAAAAATGTTCCTAAGCAGCCTGACAGTGTTGAATTCAATTATTTTACGGTTGCGATAGACCGAAAGACTTTTGTACCGATAAAGATGGAGTTTTATGATAAAAAGGACAGGCTCTATCGTACTATTGAATCACAAACTGTTGAATTGATCGAGGCTAAAGACGGCGAAAAGGTCGAAAAGTTTCCAACGGTGGTCAAATCTGTTGTTTCAGACTTAAATACGGGCAGCAATACAACAATGGAATTTAGCAATGTCAAGTATAACATCGATTTGGACGATATATTTACAGAGAGATATCTTCGTACACCGCCAAAGGAAGCTCGTAGATGATCCATTATAAGCGGTTCGCTGTTGTTGTGATTATTGTTGTTTTTTCCATGTCTGTTACGGCAGAGGAAAGTGATATACAATCCCTGTTCTCTAATATGGATGTTCACGGGTTTTATGAAATACGTTCAGGGTACCGCATTCGCAAAGACAAGTATCAAAAAGACATGTCCATTATGGAGCAGCGACTTCAGATTGATATGTCATCATATCTGGATTGGGCCGAGTTTAAAGTTAAGGGCGACACCATCGGCGACCTGGTAGAAGAGCAGGCCGACTTCGATCTTCGAGAAGCCTATATATCAACCAGTCCCTACGATTTTATGGACCTGAAGATCGGGAGACAAACACTGACATGGGGTACGGGCGATCTTGTTTTTATCAATGATCTGTTCCCAAAGGATTGGCAGTCTTTCTTTTTAGGCAGGGATAACGAATATCTTAAGGCCCCTTCTGACGCAGCTAAGATAAGTTTGTTTTCCGACCTGGCAAATCTGGACCTTGTCTATACACCACAATTTGACTCCGATCGTTTCATAAACGGCGAGCGTCTGTCATACTGGAACTCTAATCTTAGAAGGTTGGCCGGCAGTGACGCCATACAGACAACACGTAAACCGGATACATGGTTTAAGGACGATGAGATCGCCGCCCGGCTATATAAGAATATCAACGGCTACGAATATGCCTTGTATGGTTATCGAGGATTCTGGAAAAGTCCAGGCGGACAAAATTCCAGGGGTACAAGGGTAATATTCCCCGCTCTGAACGTTTATGGAGCGAGCGTTCGCGGCAACGTAGGCAAGGGAATCGGAAATCTGGAATTTGGATACTATGAATCAGCCGACGACCAAAGCGGCAAAAACGGCAACATCAACAACTCCGAATTAAGGTACCTGGTCGGTTACAGCCAGGAGATAGGCAAAGATTTCACAGCCGGTCTCCAATACTACATAGAACATATGCTTGATTACAGCAAACACAAGCGTAGTGCTCCTTCAGGGCTGGCCCGCGATGAGGATCGCCATTTGATAACCCTAAGATTGACAAAACTTTTGATGAACCAGAATTTAAAATGTTCACTGTTTACCTATTTTTCGCCTTCGGACAAAGATGTTCACTTCAGACCGAATGTTAATTATAAGGTTAATGATAATCTGGCTATTGAAGCCGGGGCAAACATCTTCTTCGGTGATTATCCCAACACCTTCTTCGGCCAGTTCCAGAACAACACCAATATATATACAGCACTGCGTTATAGTTTTTAAATTGGACGAAAACTCGCAGTCTTATTTCTGCTTTCCCGATATGAATATCTCAGTCAACATAGTTTCCACTTGCCGAGACGCTTTATCAACTTCAGCAGATAAAGGCTCCCCCATTTGAATTTGGACAGGTTGAATGCCAAGAAAATACACCTGGACATCGATCTCCTGCATGATCATATCGACAAATACACGTGGAGAAAGACTGTGCGTAGACATAATAAACGAGCTTAGCTGGTCGGGCTCGAACATTCGAATTTCCCCGGCAGAACCCATAAAATCAACAGCATCTATAATAAGCAGATTCTCCGGAGCTTTTTTAATAATGAATTGGATATAGTTTTCCGGAACTGTGCCGGCGTCAATTATTTCTGCACTGATTTTTCCTGCTAACTTTTGGCAAAGTAAAGGCCCTACCGCATCATCACCTTTTAATACGTTACCTATCGTCACAATGAGGGTTTTGGAATTACGTAATGGACTGAGTTGATCAAAAAGTCGCTCTTCAGTGCTCATAGGTTTACAGTTGAATATTAACCTCGCATTTACACTTCGGGCACAGGATCCTCATGAAATCACTTGGCTGAGCAACCCTGTCAGGCTCAGGCTGCGGCTGCTGCGCAGTTTCTTCAGGATTTACGGCCAGTTCGTTGCTTTTGGCGATCAATAGCGAAGGGTTGGTATAGGCCAGCGGCCCAAGTTTATTGCACAACCAGACAAGATGCTTCTTTGTGCCAATGACTTCTCCGCACTTTTCACAGAGCTGGAGTTCGTATTCTTTAGTTTCGACCGTTTCGGACCTGTCAAGCGTTGCCAGATCCCACTGAGTTGAAAGATTTACACCGTTTTCGGTAGTACAGCGATCAGAACAGTTGCCGCAAAAAATACATGCATCGTATCTAAGAGTGATTTTTCTTGACGGACAGTCAGCATTCAGATCCTCAACTTGAGTCAGGGCATTTGTCGGACAAACGTTTACACAGGCTCCGCAGCCTATACAGATATCATCATCGAATTCCGGTTTGCCGCGGTAGCTTTCAGGAACAACACACGGCTCTGCAGGGAAACGGGTAGTAAATCTCGGTGAGAACACCGCGATAACAGCTTCTTTTAATTCTCTTAATTTCGGCTTACGCACGTTCGGGCTCCAGTTTCAATTGATCATTACAAGTTAATCGGTTGTTTTGTCAACTTCATCGGCATACTTGTCAACAACACTGTCTTTCCACAATGGCACACCGGAAATATGGGCACCTCTGGCAATAGCGTGTGCACCAGTTGGAGAAGTAATAAGAATAAACACAGCGCAGACTATTGCTTTCGCACAAGTCGCATTGATCCCGGCAACAACAGCAACACCGACAAGCAGCATTATCGTTCCCAAAGTAACACATTTTGTCGCTGCCTGAAGACGATTATACACATCCGGAAAACGAACAAGTCCAACACAACCGAAAATGTCGAAAAGCACTCCGATAGTTATTAAGATATATCCAATAATATCACTCATCAAAATTTCTTCCTTCCAAAAACTTTGCCAGTGCTAACGTTCCTATAAAGCTCAGCAGCGCCCAGGCCAGAGCTATATTAAGATAAAAATCTTTTCCGGTAACCATGCTAAGGATCGCACAGAAACCAACCATAACTGTTCCGAGTATGTCAATGGCCACGGTCCTGTCCGGTGCACTGGGGCCCCTTCCTACACGGTAAAGACATAAAAAACAGCAAATTAATAAACCTGTATAGAATATTGTCGTTATCATCTTGTTACCCCGGTTATTCAAAGATTTTTGCAATAAAATATTCGAACCTCTGGCCGATACGCTTTGTCGCCTCTTCAACATCGGTTGATTTAACGTTGATCCAGTGAATGTATAAAAAACCGTCATC
>JAFGKL010000062.1 GCA_016928585.1 Sedimentisphaerales bacterium | reverse complement strand
TCTTTCACACCTTTCGCACCTTATCGTCCTGGCAGCTCGTACATCCCGTGGCCGCTGCTGCGGAGTCTGCCCTGCCTGCATAATTCCTCCCACACTGTAGGCGAAAACTGATTAGGCGGCTGGATCGCACAGGTACCGGTGGCCCCCCCTGAAAGCGCACCCCGGCCAAGACGCGAATCTTCATCCAGGGCTGTAAGCTTAAGTCGCTTCTTAAATGCCTTCAACGCTCGTCTAAGTATCTCCGGCGAAACATCCTCGCCCGCTGCCTGTTTATCTTCTTCTTCCATTTTATCTGTCTCCGGTTTTTAACTTTTAACTTCAGAACTTAAATTTCCCAGCATATAACTTTTGGCCGTGAGTATCGCTCATATTTTAAGCCGCTTGTACTTGCTGCGACGGTGTGCTAATCGGTCCGGGTTTTCCGCCTGGACCTGTTCTTCATAGGCTGCGAAATTGCCCTGAAACCATTGCGTCTTGCCGTCGCCTTCGAATATCAATAAGTGGGTGCATATGCGATCAAGAAAAAACCGGTCGTGGCTGATCACCATCGCGGACCCCTGAAAATCTATTATCGCCTGCTCCAGAACACGCATGGTATCCACATCAAGATCGTTAGTCGGTTCGTCAAGAAGCAGAAGGTTCCCTCCGCGTCTTAACATCTTTGCCAGATGGATCCTGTTCCTCTCGCCGCCGGAACACTCGGAAACTTTTTTCTGCTGTTGCGGGCCTTTGATATTGAACTTTGCGATATAAGCTCGCGATGATGTCTCCGTGCCGCCGACATCGATAATGTCCTTGCCCCCCGATATCTCCTCAAATATCGTTTTGTCGCCATCAAGTGCATCGCGATGTTGATCGACATATCCTATGGATACTGTAGGCCCGATCTCGACCTGACCGCAGTCCGGCCGTTCCTGATCCGTGATCATTTTAAAGAGTGTCGTCTTGCCGATACCGTTGGGGCCAAGAACGCCGACGATCCCGTTCGGAGGCAACTCGAATGAACAGCCGTCGATTAAAATATTTTCACCAAAACCCTTACACACATCTTTGAAAGCAAGCACCTTCTCGCCAAGACGCTCGCCTGAGGGGATCTCTATGAATACACTGCCGCGTTTTTTATCCGGGGACTGCCCGGCCAGTCTTTCATAACTGTTGATCCGCGCCTGGTTCTTCTGGTTGCGGGCCTTAGCGGATGTATTTATCCAGTTCAGCTCGCGGGCAAGCGTTTTTTGCCGCTGGCTTTCTTTCTTTTCGGTCACACGCAGGATCTCTGCCTTCTGCTTGAGCCATGAAGAATAGTTCCCTTCGAAAGGCAGCCCTCTGCCGTTGTCAAGTTCAAGTATCCATTTGGTGATATTGTCAAGGAAATAACGGTCATGCGTTACGATGATCACGGTCCCGTGGTACTCTCGCAAGGCCGATTCAAGCCATTGCACTGTTTCTGCGTCAAGATGATTGGTAGGTTCGTCAAGCAGCAGCAGGTCGGGTTTTTCCAGAAGTGCCATACACAGTGCAACACGTTTGCGCTCTCCGCCCGAAAGCCGGCTTATCGGGGCGTCATCGTCAGGTAGAACCATAGCATCGGAAACTATATCCATAAGACGGTCTGTTTCCCAGCCGTCACAGGCATCGATCTTGTCCTGCAGAGTTCCCATTTCTTCCATCAGCTTGGCCATCTTGTCGTCAGGGACAGGCTCGCCAAGCATCTCCGATATCTCATTGAAGCGGTCAACCAGGTCCAGCGTCGGCTTGATCGCTGTAAGAAGATTCTCCCTGACGGTCTTGCCCATTTCAAGCTGCGGCTCCTGGGCAACATATCGTATCTTCATTTTAGGTGCCAGTTTCGTGTCACCGTGAAAATCCTTGTCAATCCCGGCCATTATTTTCAATAGGGTACTTTTGCCCGAACCGTTTTCGCCTATAACGCCGATCTTCGCCCCGTAAAAGAACGATAACGATATGTCACGAAGAACTTCCTTGTCTCCGTAACTTCTGCTGACATTCCTCATTTCAAATATAAACTGTGGAGGCATATACTGTCTTTCCTTTTCTGATCCTGTACCGTGCAAACATCTTCTCTTTATAACTATACATTATTCGTTCTCCTTTAACCGTTCATCTTACCACAAACTTTGGAATTGAGATACTAATATTTAGTGCTTGTCATTCCATACCTGCAAAGGAGGAGTGCCCGACATGGGCGGGGTGGTTATAAAAAACTTTTCACACCTGACAAGCTTTGCTTGTCCATTCACGAGTCACGAATCACCAGTCACGATCCATTCCATCCGCCGAAGGCGGAATGTATTAATAATATAGAAATTCTCTTTTCCCCTCTGTGGCCTCTGTGGCAAATTTTTTTGGGATTTAGATCATGCCGTCTTTGGCTTCGTAACTATGTTATAAATAAGTGCAACGATCACACCTCCGATCGCACCGTCAGCGAATCCCCACACCGCCCCGATGATCCCGCCTAATATGCTTGGTGCAAATCCAATATAGATAGTCGAGAACACATCTACCATCCCCGTGCACCAGCCGCACATTGCCGCCCATCCGGACAAAAGCATGCCGGCCGACCACGTAATGCCGAACGCAATCGCCAAAGCCTTTACATTTAATTTTTCCATTCTTCTGACTCCTTTCATTATTTGACATCCCAATAATCTACGTCATCAATACTAAACCGAAACAACGCTTGTCAGTCTAACTTAAGATCGTTAATCTTCAAAGAATGATCTATCAAGGCATTTGGCAGCTTGGCTGGAATATCAAATCTTGGGCCGGTCAAGATAAGGTTTTTTGAAGCATACCAGCCGTCAGTAATTTTTTCAAAGGGTTTATAGTCTTTTAAAATATCATTGGACGTATCATTCGGGTTACTTCCGTCCATGGAATAAAGCACGCCGGAACCGTAAGGCAGAACCGTCTTTAAGCTTGGTAAAAGATCGGGAAAAGGAGCACTTCCCATTTTGAAAAATAATAGTGCATTTTCTTCTCTTTTAAATACAACACAATCCACTTCGTATAGTCCTCGGGAAAGATTTTCCAGCTCTTTTATTATCTCTGGACTTAGAACTTTTTCTGCCCGGCTTCTTTCATAAGAGTTACCTTTAGATAGCATATAAAATTTGCCCTTAAACAATGCCCTGCTGCCTCTTGACAAATATAGCGTCTTGTCGTCATCGTTTTTTCTGGCAAAGGCGACACATTCCTGATAAATGGGCAAATTCTTAACTGTTAGAGCCGGGGGGGAATAGATATAAGGCAGATTGATTTTCAGTAATTCGCTAAAGGAATAATATACAATTACACAAGTAAATAAAGAAACAATTGATTTAAAAACAACATTTAAAAATACAGATCCATATCTTGATTTCAAAAATACCCAATATGCTAAAATCGGAGCCAGGAAGCAGGAAAAGAATATAAACAGATCAACGAACAATGAGGCGTAATGTCGAACAGGAAAAATACAAAAAAAGAATACCATCCCTGTTATTAAAGAGTACTTTGCTAATCGATAAGGTTTTTCTTTTAAGTTAAACAAGTTTGTCCGCGCCCTTCAAAGACACAGCCCTTTATCCCCCGCTTCTCTTCCTCATTCACCACGCCCACACTTTACGTCATCAATACTAAACCGATAAAATCCAAAAGTCAAACCAATGATCAATTTAATCTCGGGGAGATTTTAGACACTTTTCCTCTGCCCCCTTATCGCGTCGATCTGTAACTAAAAAACTACCAAAAAACACGCAAAAACAGCCATAGCGGAAGAACTAAAAGGGGTCAGACCTGCTCTGTAGAAAAGCTTTAATTTCCCTAATTTAAAACTTGCGCCATCGCCTTTTCCTGGTTATACAATCGAG
>JAFGKL010000061.1 GCA_016928585.1 Sedimentisphaerales bacterium | reverse complement strand
GCGTGCGGAACTTCGCCGTAAGAACAAAAAAGATAAGAAGCAGAAAGATAACATCGATCATCGAAGTCATACGAAGTGAAAAACGAGCACCCCTGTGCTTATTGAAAAGCCTCGCCGCTTTGGCTTGAACACTTGTCAGGCTGTTATGCAGGATATCCATATAAACCGGTAAAATCAAAGAAATTAGATATTTATCAGCGATAGCGACGCTGAACGCCTTATCTATATTTCGACAGGAAAAGCCTTTTTGCTTGAAAAGAAATGGAGGACAGCCCTTTTTATTTTACCCCGTCAAGACCTGCGTTAAAAGCCTTGATATTAACTTCCACAAGTGCGGGCTTTTTGCTCGAAAACAGCTCTTCGATCGCACTTATCACACTTTCCGGCTTCAGAAGATTTGTTTTTTTTATGAATGCCCCAAGTATAACTATGTTAGCCGTCCTTTTGTTCCCAAGCGAATTTGCAATATCGGAAGCCTCAATATTAACACGTTCAATATCATCCCTTGATCCGGACTGGCTTACCAATGAGGTATTAATAACGGCAAGCCCGTTTTTTACGATCAACGGTTCAAACCTGTCCAGCGAGGGCTGATTCAATATAATGGCAACATCCGGAGTCACCACAAATGGACTTGCTATCTTGCTATCAGAGATAATTACGGTTGAGTTGGCGGTCCCGCCCCGCATCTCCGCACCATAAGAGACCATACCGGTAACATGCTTGTCTTCCATGACTGCAGACCTTGCGAGAATATTACCGGCAAGAACAACTCCCTGCCCGCCGAAGCCCGCTACAATGATCTTTGTATGCTTATTTAACATCTGTATCTTTATACACACCCGGTTTAAAAACTTTTTTCATCTCATCGTTAACAAAACCGACGGCCTGTGCCGGACTCAACTTCCAGTCGGTAGGACACATCGAAAGAACCTCAACAAGCGAATATCCCTTACCGTCGATCTGGTTCTGGAAGG
Organism: Sedimentisphaerales bacterium; assembly: GCA_016928585.1. GTDB lineage: Bacteria > Planctomycetota > Phycisphaerae > Sedimentisphaerales > Anaerohalosphaeraceae > JAFGKL01. Next base: position 23,645 of record JAFGKL010000061.1, on the reverse strand, counting down.
CTTTTTTTATGGCTTTTTTTGCTTTCATACTATCCTTAGCAGTACTCACAGCCACCCTTTCCAGGTATGCAACTCCGTCAAGAGAGCTCAGCAGCTCGCACACCTTCAACGGCGGCCCCTGCTTGATCAGGTCCCGCCCTTTCTGCGTAGTCGTCGTTCGCTGGCCAACAAGTGTTGTCGGAGCCATCTGCCCCCCCGTCATTCCGTAAATAGCGTTATTAACAAAAATAGTAGTAAAGTTCTCGCCGCGATTTGCCGCATGGATCATCTCTGCAGTCCCGATAGCTGCAAGATCACCGTCACCCTGGTAAGTAAAGACTATTTTGTCGGGGTGGATCCTTTTCATTGCCGTTGCAACAGCCGGCGGACGCCCGTGGGCACACTCGATAACATCAAAGTTAAAATAATCGTACAACAGCACCGCACAGCCCACAGGTGCGGTACCTATGGTTTCCTCACGAATACCAAGCTCGTCAATGACTTCACCGATAATACGATGAACAATACCGTGCCCGCACCCCGGACAGTAATGCGTATTTCTATCGTATAGCGATTCTGGTTTCTTAAATTTCATTATTTATATACCGCCTCGATCTTTTCAAAGATTTTTTCAGGGGTTGGATACCAGCCGCCGCCGGTACCTAAGAACTCCACTGGCCTGCTGCAATCTATCGCAAGTTTAACGTCATCGACAAACTGCCCGTTAGACATTTCCACGACAAGAAATTTTTTCGCACGTCCGACAACTTCTTTAAATGCCTCGTTCGGGAACGGCCACAAAGTTATGGGCCTTATCAAACCGACCTTAAGGCCTTTTTCTCTTGCAGCATCGATCGCATCGATCGCGATCCTTGCAGTTATGCCGTAAGCTGCCACAACAAGCTCCGCATCTTCGGTAAGATATTGCTCGCAAAGCTTCAATTCACTTTCTATCCGGGCGTATTTAACCTTAAGATATTCGTTAAACTCAACCAATGCCTCAGCAGGACGCAAAAGAAGAGTTTTAACGATTCTCGGCTCCCTGCCCTTGCAGCCGTCAAGAATATAATCCTTTTCAGGTAGCTCAACGACGGGCTTATAAGGCTTTAACTCGATCGGTTCTGCCATCTGCCCTAAAATCCCGTCACCCAATATCAAAACCGGGTTGCGATAATGATCCGCATAATCAAACGCAGCCATCGTCAGTTCATATATCTCCGGAAGCGTCGACGGTGCCAGAACGATTATACGATAATCACCGTGTCCCCCGCCCTTGACAGCCTGAAAATAATCCCCCTGTGAAGCCCTTATGTTGCCAAGCCCCGGCCCTCCACGCTGCATGTTGGCGATAACACATGGCAGCTCCGCCGCCGCAATATAACTGATCCCTTCCTGCTTTAAACTAACGCCCGGAGACGAAGAAGATGTCATACACCGAACTCCCGCAGCAGAAGCTCCGAATATCATATTAATAGCCGCAAGTTCGCTCTCGGCCTGGATAAAGATCCCTCCGGCTTCGGGAAGATGGCTCGACATATACTCGGGAACTTCATTTTGTGGAGTGATAGGATAGCCCGCAAAAAACCTGCACCCCGCTTCGATCGCGGCTTGACACATTACTTCATTACCTTTAAGCAGGATCTTCTTAGACAGCTTACTCAAGTTTCTTCATTAACTCCTTGCTCGATTTGCGCTGCGAAGATTCTTTAATCGCGATCTTACCGGTTTTCTTTTCGTCCTCGATCTGGATGGCCATATCGGGACACATCTGGCAGCACAACGCACATCCTGTGCAGTTCTCAATATCTATTATTTCTGCGAAAGAATGACCGCTATTGTTGAATATCTCGGACATACGGATATTACCGCGCGGACACTCCGCCACACAAAGACAGCAGCCCTTACATTTTTCACTATCTATTTTTATCTTCGCCATAAAAAAACGACCTGAAGATTTAAATTAAACTTATACTTCGACAAAACACGTATTTAACCTATACGCACACAACCTGAATTTGTACTATACAATGTTAAATATTTCATGATAAATAGTCAATAATTAATTAAGGGTAGCTCTAATAATTGCTTTTGAGCGTAAAATAGGAGATTTTTGTTTTCCGGTATGAAAAAGCCAATTAGTGCTTTTTAGAAAAGCCTAAATAAATTATCTAGTTTAAACTTGCGATATGTTATCGATTCTTATATACGATCTTCTATTCACCCTGCTGTTCCCACGGTTCGGATGGAACTATCTTTGTGGCACCAGTTACTGGCAGATTAACAACATCTTTGAAATCTGAATGTGCCGCCCTGGCAAAACGGTGCGGTTTGACCATCACAGGATGTGTTATCAGTTCAGGAACGCTATAGGTCTGAAGCAGCGAATCATAATACGTTGGATCTTTCTGGGGAAGTATAAATGGCTTTGAGGCTTTGCCGTTTTCATCAATATAGGTGAAATAAGTTCTGGTAAAAAGTCCGCTCATGCGTTTACTACTGAAAGTCAACCAACGGCTATTGGAGGACCAGCTATGCCATGATTCCGAATATGCACTGTTCACAGTATCCAATTTCTGATAATTACGCATTTTTAAATCCATGATGTACAGGTCGCTGGAAGGTCGATAGACCGGAAAACAACCGTAATCACACATGACAAAGACCAGAAACCTGCCGTCCGGCGAAACACGAGGCAATAGAATGCTCATATCAGTCTCATTTGCCGAAAGCACAACTTCCGCCTTGCCCCATTGATCAGTCTCGAGATCGTAACTGATTCTCATCAGGTCATATTTCACCTGGTTATAATCTTTAGGAGGTACCTCATCACGGTCCTGCCAGAGTATCGGCGCACTGCAGTAATATAGATATGTTCCATCGGGCGACCATGTGGGATATGTCTCCATGCGATTTTTCTCAGACAGTGCCGTGATGATCTTTGCCGTTTTTTCATCCAGCTTATAGTAGCTAATCGCAGAATCCAGATCAATCACATCTCGCATCTCAGTACCTATGGTATGAAAAAACTGCCTCACTTTATTGATCGAATACGCGGCCATTCTACCGCTTGGATGCCAAGCAGTATAACCCCATGCAGTGGGAACTTTGATAAGGTTATTATCACGAACAACTAATGAACTATTGCCGTGTTTTCTACTGCGAGTCGCAATACTCATTGCTTCCGGAGAATTGTTACAGAAAGCATGGCAGTTGGTACAGCCGTTATTAAAAGAACGGCCATCCAAAACAAGTGTATTTTTATAATTTCCAATAGCACGCTCATAGACACAAATCGAGTTCCAATAATTGTAGAGTGGACGAATAAAGCGATAGACAAGATAAGAATCGATCGGTTCTTTGGCGATATCATTGACGATAGGCTGATACCGGCGCCAATTTGTTTCAGCATTATAGACGAACACGTCAAATGATAACTTTTTGCCTCTGTTTTGATCCAGCAGTGTTTTCCATAGCCGAAGTGGTATTTCGATATTTGAATTTCGGCTATACACTTCGATCGGGGCACCTTGTGACGAAGAGACCCTGACAAAAAAATGATCGCCGTTTTCAAGAATTCGGAAATTTAGCGGCGCTACATTCGGGGGAATGACAGTATTGGAATAATCCGGGCTAATCCCGGCCGGGCGGGATACCTGTGTACAGGATTCAAGGGGTACTTTCTTTTGGCACGAGACACACATAAACATCATGCTCGCTGTGATAAATAAACTTAAGCTTCGATGAAAATTAGTCATTTACTAAACCCTGGAAGTTCTTCAAATTCTTAAACCTTGGAAGTTCTTCACACATATAAAACATATACGTGTTCCCAAAATCTTTCGCCAGATACTGACGTGTCATCCGTCGGTCACGTTTGCGCATGTAAAGTGGCATAGCTTCCTTAATGAAATTCTGATAACACTGGGTGGCTTCCGAAGATACTGACAATCCCTCAAGGTTGATTTTTTCTCCAGATCCCCGCTGCGGCTGAGAATCAGTATAAATCAGCAGAGCTTCCTGATAATGACGTGGTATTTTTTTATATCCAAACTCATGCAACCGAGAAATATTTTCGGCAATTTTATTGACCTGTCCCGTTAAAAGATAAGAGGCCATCATATATTCAAAGGCCATTTTATTATGCGGATTCCTCCACAAAAGCTGGGAGAAAAAATGTTCCATCTTATAAGATCCGATATAATCCCTCTTGAAGGCAATCGAACGAAGACGCTGGACGGGCTCATAATCGGTTAGCTGAGGGTCTCTGTCAAGACGTTGAAGAAGCTGCCTGGCAAAACGTCCGTAGACCAGGTCCTTACTCAATGCGCCAAGATATACTTTCGCCGTCTCGTTTTGTTCTTCCGCCAGACAAATTAAGGCAAGCTTTTTCGTCATGTGCGGACAGCCGTTCCCTGTTTCTAAGCCTTCGGATGCATAGCGTTTTGCAGTTCCAAGATACCCTAACTCCATAAAGAGGTCTACTTTCCGAATATATCGATACATTACTTCAGGCGAACCTGTAGAGTCGTTACTTGAAGTGGAGCCCAACGATGTGGGAAGCAATAATGCGGGGGGACTCTGGTAGTAAGAAAACATCTCATCACCAAATCGGCCGGTATAATACAATGCCCGATTAATATCATAATTGCAGAATTTATTATGTTGGCTTCCAGGATGACGTTCGACGTATTCAAGAAGGCTCTGCCAGTCTTCTTTGTCCGCATAATAACCAACCTGTAAAACCTCTGTCACCTCTTCTTTATACACTACATAAAACGTCAAAAAGATCAAGGCAAAGGGGATGGTTCTTCGCAGTATCAGCCCCGCCAAACGAAGCGGTGACCGTTTTACTGAACCGTTTTTGACGGAACGGGCTTTCGTTTGGCCGATTCTCTTCCGGCGATACTTTGAAAAAGCGATTTGCAGAATTATCAGAAATGGCGGAACGTACATCCACTGAAAAGACGGTATTTTGGAAAAACCAAAAAAAACGGATGCCCGCCACATATACAACAAGTGACACAGAAAATACACCGGCAAGCGCGATCTGTTTTTTAACCAATAATTCGTAAACAGCCACCAGAAAACCGAACAGAAAAACTGTTCCGCCAATCAGATAGTACAAACAGGCAAGTTCCGCTAAAAACAACACTATAGTAAAAAGGCTTTTCGATAGATCCGCCCACAAGTATATGACAAAAGCTGCGAGAACCGCCAGCAGAGAAAGATCGATCAATAACAGGGGACTATACATGGCATATTTGGCTAACAGTAAAATAGGTAATATGTAACAAAGCTCAATGATACAATTGGTTTTTGTAAAGGCAAACATCCTTTTGGACAGGAACCAGAATAACCATGCCAAAACCGTCAGGATCAACGCTCCTATCCAGGATACATAAAAACATTGGGCCAGAAAGCCTGTTAAATAACTGATGGGGCCGCCTACCATCGTCAGGGATTCATAAAGGAACTGGTGGTCCATCACAAAGGGGTAGTAATTAAACATTCTCCCGGACATGTAATAGATAAGTTCCGAATGGATAACGAGCCAAACAAACAGATAATACACTACAAAAAAACCGGTCGGCTCGATTATCGGAAGATATCGCACCACAAATTCTTTTGTCTTTGTAAGGTTCATTTTCTGCATAGAAACAATCAAATATCAGCATTTTTAGCTGCCGTTGCTTCGATCTCAAAAAGCAGATCATCGCGGCAGACCTCTGCAATTACAGGAATGATTGGCCATCCAAGATTGCTCTGGCTGTTAATGAAAATCTTTTTCACCTCCGGCGTTTTACAATAGGCGATAGCATGTACGATATCTCTGTCACTATAATTATATTCTTTGAGAACGGCCAGAACATTATCCATGGTTGCTTCTATCTGTGCCTGAGCATCTCCCACGTGCAGGGTCCTGCCGTCAGCGGCAATGGAGGCTGTACCGGATACATAGACGGTATAGCCGCCAGGGGTCCGCGTTTTGCAGCCTCTTGAAAAAGCAGAACCATAATCAAATGCGGACTTTTGGTTGCCACCGGTGTCAAGATACTCGATAACACTTTTTTGACCTGTAACCGCAATAAGTTCCATGGCACATAGAGATCCGTTTCCAGTATGAATACCAATTCCGGTACTGGCAGGCATCTTGTGATTTCCATTTTTCACAATGATTCCGCGATCTTCAAAAAAAGTATTTCTGACCTGGTTGAAAACATCGTACCAGTTTAAGATGTCTTTGAGCCACATCCACGTCCGCGGAACAGCTTCAAAATTTATCCCGACATCATTTAGAATGGATTCTGCGGATTCCAGCATTGCCATCGCCTGGTTCGCATGCCCGGAAACAGCAGGCTGTTGTATGTTCGACAGTGTCAGGTAGGCCATATCGGGAATTCTGGCAACACGTCCGCACAGCATCTGGTTAAATTTAAGAACATCGGGTGCCCCGCATCCGGCAATTGCATGAACCTGAATACCCATGACAGAACCGTCTGCACCCTCGCTGACAAGCCAGGTGGGCGATACACCATCATCAAGTTCGTCATAAATTTTCGCCCTGATAGAGGCGGCCGTTTCCCGCGTCTGCTCAGTTATAAAAATTCTTTCCTGAAGGATATATGCATCGTTCTGTCTTAATGCTTCAGCAATGCCGCAAAACAGCTCCTGGTTCTGGGTACTTCCGGTTAAAGGCAGGCTCGGCACGGCCGTAATATAAATCTCAGTTATATTCTTCGTTTTGATTTTCTGGATATTCAGCTTCACTAAAATCATCCTACATGCGTGATTCACAGAAAAAATAGATTGGCACTGTAAAACATCGACAATTTTACTAAAAGGCTTGTCACATAGTCAAGAAGATTCATTTCTCTTGCACAAGTTCTTGTTAATATTGTCTTAGCAGATATAATAACGGCTGATAGTCCAATTTGAATTAAAAAAGGAAGATCAAATGACAGATCCGAGACTGAAAAAACTGGCACAGGTAATAGTAAATTATTCCGTTTCCCTTAAAAAAGGCGAGATTGTCCTGATTAAATCGCCCTCTGTTGCAGAACCACTGGTAAAAGAGCTCTATACCGCGGCGATACAGGCAGGTGCCCATCCCCATGTACATTTGATCCCCGACGACTTAACCGAAATACTCCTAAAGCACGGAAGTAATAAGCAGCTTGAATACCTCTCGCCGATATTAATGCACGATGTCGAAACAATACACGCACAGATTGGCCTCTGGGCAGAGACAAACACCAAAGCCCTGAGCAATACCGACGCCGCAAAGCACGCCAAACTTTCTGCCGCAAGACAGCCATATATGGAAAGATTTATGGAACGCACCGCAAAAAACCAACTTCGTTGGAACGGAACACTTTTTCCAACTAATGCAAGCGCGCAGGATGCGGGCATGAGCCTTACAGAATACGAAGATTTTGTCTTCAACGCCGGACGTTTAAACGAAGACGACCCGGTAAGCATCTGGAAAGGCATAGAAAAAAAACAAAATGAGGCGGTAAAGATCCTTAATGGCAAAAAAAATGTCCACTTGCAGGCTAATAACGGAACTGATCTCGAATTCTCCATCGAAGGTCGAAAATGGATAAACTGCTGCGGCACACACAATTTCCCGGATGGCGAAATATTCACCTGTCCCATTGAGGATTCCGTCAACGGGTCGATCAACTTCAGCTTCCCGGCTTGTCACATGGGACACCAATGCAAAAACGTTAAGCTCGTCTTTGAAAATGGAAAAGTCATCAAAGCCTCTGCCGAAAGCGGAGAAGAATTTCTCTTGAAAATGATCGATCAGGATCCCGGCGCTCGATTTGTCGGCGAATTCGCCATAGGCACAAACTACAATATTCAGCAGTTTACATGCAATACCCTGTTCGATGAAAAGATCGGAGGTACAGTACACCTTGCGTTGGGTGCATCGCTGCCGGAAGCAGGTGGAGTTAATAAGTCCGGCTTGCATTGGGACATGGTATGCGACCTCCGAGACGGCGGCTCAATTTCCGTAGACGACAAAATAATCCACCAAAACGGCAAATTTATCGACGTAGAACTGTAGCAGGCTCTAACTATTGAATAATACCAAGACGCCTAAGCGTTGCCTGCGACCACTTTCGGGCTCTCATCTGGGCAAGGAACAAAAGTACGAACACGATCACCCACAAACCAACGAATCTAAAGTAATAAGCCACCAGTTCGTAAACCGAAGGATCTTGTGCGATATTTTCAACGCAGAAAAGTTCCGACGGGTCATAGATCGCCCCTGAGATAATGCCGGGAAAACACTTTTGCCAGGGAAGGATAAATATAAAAGCAAACAGCGAACGGAAAAACGCTCGCGAGATATGATTTATACCCCCAAGCCGCCCTGCCAGAGATATTTTAATGATCATAAATAAAGAAAGCGAATACGAACACGTTACAACAACAAGAATAAAGTTACAGGCCTTTACAATATTGATAGCTCTGTCTTTTTTGGGGATAAAAAAGTAAGCAAGTTCTTTGACGATTGACCTCTTAGGCTCGGCCTGGATTTCGGCCTCACCGGCTTCTTCCGGAACAACAACTGTTTCGCCTTCCGGTTCTCCGGTTGCAATCTTGGCCAAAGCTTCCATTTTTTCCTTTTGACTCGATTCGGCCTCTGGAACTGCCGCTTCTTCTTCTACCACCGTAGATTCAGCCTTGGTAGCTTCGGCCAAGGCCTCATCAACAACTTCGACCTCAGAAGAAACGCTCGCCTTTTCAATACTGCCGGAATCCTCAAGCCAGAAAATACCCTGAACAAGCAAAAGACAGATAACAGAGACCATGAAAAGGAAATTTTTCATGGACTTAAAAACACTGATCGCCTCAAGGCAATCCGTAGCATCTACCATATCATTTCTATTTTCACTCTGATCCATGGCTCAAGCCTCCTTGAATTAATAATTATTTCCCGCCCGATATTTTGCGCTAATTTCCAACCTTTTGCAATATCTTCTTTTGATCTAAATCGCCCATAATCAACAAAAAGCGGCCCCCTATGAACCGAATCGGCCACTTGACCACCCATCCTGCAAAATCCTTTTTTAACCGCCCGACTGGCGACCTTAAGCCGTACAAACAGGAAAATATTGATATTAGCCCCTAATAAGCAGTATTTTTCTTGCATAAACCGCCCGGCTTTCTATACTTTTAAGGCTTGTAACCATATTATAATAATGATTTTAAAGCAAAGAAGGTAGAAATATGCATTTTGTCAAATGGATAAGAAAAAATCAGCGAAAGCTAATAACTGCAATTGGTATCATGATCATGGTCGCATTTGTCGGCGGACAGGCATTTCAATATCTTATGAGCCACTTCAGACTCGGAGCTAACACTGCCGTTTACCTTTACTATGAAAACAGCAAGATAAGCAGTAAAACCATCAATGAAGCTCGAAACAAGCTCGATGTCTTGCAGGCACTAATGGCTGGCAAACTGCTAAGCAACCTCGATATAAAATCGATGCTCTTAGCACAGCTATTGTTCCCAAATTCCGTTCCCGGAGTACAGGTTAACGATATACTGAAACAATCCGTTATGCAGGGACAGCTTAATTGCGACTTTGAAGACATAGATAGATTTTTCGCCCAGGCCGCTGGAAGAAGCGAGTTGTTTTGGATACTGCTGGATGGTGAAGCGAAAAATGCCGGATGTGTTGTCTCCGCAGAAGAAGCAAAAGTAATGTTGAAACAATTAATTCCGTCATTGACACAGGGGCAGGCAGATGCCAGGCAGGTCATCGACGGCATAATAAACAGATATTCAATACCGGAAGAAAAAATATTCAGGATATTCGCTGATCTTATCGGTGTCATAACACACTGCAGAATGATAACCGGAAGCGAAGATGTAACCGCTACCCAGATTAAAGCGGCAATTGTTAGAAGCGGACAGGAACTCAGCAGCGAATTTGTCAAGATCTCCGCAGAAGACTTTATCGACGATCAGCCTGAACCTACAGAAGAAGAACTCTATCAGCAGTTCGCAAAGTATAAACAATTTCTGCCAGGACGGGTTACTGCTGAAAATCCCTATGGCTTCGGTTACCATCTCCCGGACCGGGCTCAGTTGGAATACCTGTTCGTTAAACGTAGCGACGTAGAGAACATCATCAAGGATCCTACGCAGCAGGAAATGGAAGAGCATTATCAGTTGAATTCGGACAGGTATACTTATCCCCCGGAAAAGATCGACCCCAACGACCCGGATTCAGAAACTATCACAAGAAAAAGAAGCTATGCCGAGGCCTCGGAACTTATAAAAAGAACGTTAAAACGCGAAAATACACAGCGCCGCTGTGATATGATAATAAACGAAGCTATCGATATGATAGACGTATCTTTGGCAAATATTGATGTCGAAAGCTCCAGCGATCAGGAGCTTGCAGATGTCGTAGGTGACTATGCAGCTGTCGCTGAAAAACTTAAAGAAAAATACAACGTAGATGTCTACTCTGGCAAAACCGGAATGCTCAGCGCAGAAGACATAGTAAACGACAGATATCTCGGAAGGATCATGCTTAAGGGACAAACTCAAATGCCGATACCGTTAAGCAAGGTCATCTTCGCCGTAGATGGAACAACCAAGCTTACTCAGTTCGAGATACCAACACCAAGAATGTGGGAAAACATCGGACCGATCAGAGATTCTGTCGGTTCGATAGTGGGTATCGTTCGCGTTACAAAAGTGGAAAAAGCTGTAGAGCCAACGACTTTCGAACTCAGTTACAGTATCGAACCTGTTAATCTAAATCAAACAAATGACCCGGAAGAAAAATATTCACTGCGACAGGTCGTCGCAGAAGATGTCAAAATACAAAAAGCTATGGACTCTGCCAAAGTAAGAGCTCAAGAACTTGTTAAAAGCATAACAGAAAAGGGCTGGGCAACTGCTATCAGCCAATACAATCAGAATTACACAACGGGCCTGGTAAGGCTCGAGAACGTATCACAGCTAAGGAGCGTATCACAGAGGGAAATACTGGTCGGAAAAATGATAAGTAAAGATAATCCCGCTCAAATTATAGGTTTGAAAAATGTTTTGCTTAAAAAAGAGCAATTCAATAGCCTTTCATCGCTAATACCGGCCGGTGAAACTGAAGCAAAAAACATCATGCAGATTGTAAGATTCGAACCTGACTGGTGCTATTATGTGGTAAAAGATGTCAGCAGAACACCTGTAACAGAAGCCGATTATCTGGCGGTTAAAAATCAGGCCGCTTATCAAGTAGATACTGCCAGCTCGGAAAGCCTCGGTGTTATACATTACCTGCCTGAGAATATCATCAAGAGGACAAATTTCCGATCGGCAAAAAATTCCGAAGAGAATACCGAAGAAGAAGGTGACCAGGACGGAGATTCTTAATGGTTAAGCAATCCAAATTAGACCATGGACTTTTTCTTTTAACAGTTACACTTCTTGCATGGGCCATCCCGGGCGGCGGCCATTTTATTATAAAAGAAAGAAGGCGTGCCCTGATTATCTTCGTAACTATAACAGCTACTTTTTTGGTGGGCCTTTATGTCGGTTCCGTAGGAGTTATAGATCCGGTCGGGGCATGGCCATGGTACATACCTCAGATGATGACAACACCTGCAGTCGGCTTTCTGGGCCATTTGACCAAAACTCAGGGATATCAAAGTTTTGGCAAGCCAAACGATATCGGACAGATATACACAAGTATCGCAGGAATGATGAATATGCTCTGTGTGATCAGTGCCGTCTACATGGCATACTGTGGCAGAGGAGAGATAATTGGAGAAGAAGATGCCTGAGATGCTTTTTAATATCTTAGCAACTTTCACATCGCCGGAGAATATCGGTACCGATCCGAGGTCACTCTTGTGGATGTTCCCCCTTCTTGCTGCCGTCTCAATTATTTACAAAGCAACCAAAATGCGCGTCATCTTCGTCGAAAAATTCATAAAGGAAGTCATACTACTATTCATTTCGCTTAGCTTGTTCATGATAGCCGTTGGAATTGCACTTTACTTTATCGTATGGCTCTTGACAGGATAATAAAGAACCCACTTTAGACATCCAATTCCTCTGTGTCTTCGATCAGACCAAGACCAACCAAAGCATTGTATGCGGATTTTTGTTCGGCGTCTTTCTTGGTGATACCCCACGCACTGTTAAAACGCCGATGACCTATAACCGCTGCTGTCTCAAAACACTTGTTATGGTCCGGACCTTTTTCATCCAGCAATTCATATATAGGGGTCACCCCAAAATGGTGCTGTGAATATTGTTGAAGCATTGACTTGAAGTTCTCCTGATGCTGCTGAGCATCCGCCTCGTCTATCAGGTCGCTGAACACTCTAATAAGAAACTCCGCTGCCGCCTCAAGACCACCGTCAAAATATATCGCCGCCGTGATAGATTCGAAAACTCCCGCGGCAATAGAGCCGTTCATCGCGCGAGACCTTGTCATACCCTTACCGACCTTTACAAAAGACGACAGGCCAAGGTTGTTAGCGATCTTGGCACAGGTCTTTCGCGAAACAAGACGGCTTTTGATCTTTGTAAGATCTCCTTCGAGGTAATCGGGAAAACGAGTGTAAAGCGTCTGGCAGATAACCAGGGCAAGAACGGAATCACCCAAAAACTCCAGACGTTCATTGCTCAAACGGCGATTCTCCGCCTGGGATGAATGAGATAACGCCTCTTCTAGAAGCAGGGGATTAGAAAACTCATAACCAAGCAACTGCTCGAGTTGCTTCAACTCTTTGTCGTCCATCTGATCGTATCCTTAAAAAGACACGGTCAAGCAGATTGCGAAAATCGCTGAAACGGCGGTGTTCGTAATCGGCTTAAACCATCTTCTTCATTATAGACAAAGCCCGGCATAAGTCAAGAAAATTATCACCCAAATAACTTGATTTGTATATTAACCGTGCTTTATTTTGATCAAACTGTTACTTGCAAACCGGCCAGCGCCACAAACGTATCTTCTACAAAGTCGAAAACACTGTTAAGACCGGTCATGTCAAAGATCCGCATCGTAGGTGCATCAACAGATGAAATGACAAGGTGGTTCCCCTTCTCTTTCAGAACCTTGCGAAGTTTCAAGAGCTTCGCAATGCTTGACGATGAAAGGATATCAACTTCCGAAAAGTCAATAACAACATCAAATTTACTTTCGCTTGTTACAAGACCTATCACAGTTTGCAGTTCGTTACCCAAGTCCGGCTCTTTTACAAGATTGACAAGCATAATTTCTTCTGACCAATTTTCAATACTCATATTGACGTCCTTAATTAACCTTAATACAACTGTATTATCGGCATGATTGCACGCTAACTTAGCTAAAAATAAAACCTCTTTATTAAAAAACTATGCGGCAGACAGGCGAAAAATGCCGTTATTCTCGGACGTGATTGTTTCTCAACGATAATCGTGTTTTTCCTCTGGCCTGTTCGACAATGTCAGACATGATCGCAGAAAAATGTATCTCCGGCTCGATGTACCGATTTTCTGTGTTTATATCCTGGTAAGCAGCTTCCAGCATTGAGGTTTTTTCCCACTCATGAGGCTCAATACGCACCCTAACGAATATTCCGCTTTCGGACGTATTAAGTTTCGGGATTGGATAAGAGATCATATCGACTGACTGGCACCAGGATCCGGAAGTTAAAACCAGCGGACTGACAAAACCATCATCAATACCAATGTCAAAGTTACGGGCTATATTATCGACAAAAAGCAGCTCTTCCAACGACGTCTTGCTGTCGGGCTTAAAAGACGTCCTTTTTGCCACCCTTGCCGGCTGAACGTCAAGAGAAACGAGTTCGGCATTTAGAAGTTTTGTAATGCTGTACTCATAAGGCACCGGAAATTCTTTCAGTGCCTTGGCAGCAAGATGAGTACCTAACAAGTTGGAATAAACATCCTCCCATGAAAAAGCAGAACGCTTTTCGTTATATACCCCGGTCCACTTATAACCGTACCACGTAACCATCTCGTGCCAGATGCCCGCCGCATACGAAAGGTATTGACCCGTCTCGATCGCCGCGTCATGGGCAAGACGTTCCTTTTCGTTTGCCCGCAACTCCTCCCAGCCGGCAGGGTATATAAGGTCAACGGTATAAATCGACGGCTCGGCAAACTTGAATGTAAACTCCCCCTGTAAGTTCATCATATTATCATAGCACATCGCCGTCAGGTACGCCGTCCGGTCGGCACTCAACCGAAGATGGACAAGGTCGAGATGACCGCCCTTACATGTATAAACAATGCCGCTGCGCTCGCTGGGGCTGTAACCGTATCCGTGCTTGCCAATATAATAAGGATTGGGAAATTTCGTCCAGATACCGGGTGTTGGCACCGAACCTATACGGATTTTCGGCGGTACATCAAAATCCGCAAAAGAATTCGGACCGTTAGAATACAACGATGACAAACGCTGAAAGCTCTGGCACCCCCCTCCCAGAAGAATAGGTAACGCTAATAGAATGTAAATAACCTTGGTTCGTGTATTCATGTAAGATCATTAAAGCAGGCTCACAGGCTTCTGTCAAGCTTTCGATAACTTATCGCCTCAGCTATATGTTCCGGCTTGATATTCTCTGCACCGTCAAGATCACCTATCGTCCGTGCCACCTTGCATATCTTGTCATGGGCACGGGCACTCAAACCGAACTCCGCCATCGCCTGCTTCAATAACTGCTCGCAATTGACGTCAAGAACGCAGAACTTCTCAACCTGCTTGTGGTTCATAGTAGCGTTTGTCGTCAGCTTGCCGTTGCCAAAACGCCTGGCCTGAATGCCTCGAACCTTCAAGACCTGTTGCTTTATCACATCCGAATCGGACCGCCCCGCCTTTGATCGCAGCTTATTAAAACTCACCGGAGGAACGTCAACATGAATATCTATCCGGTCAAGCAGCGGGCCGGATATCCTCGACAAATACCGCTCAACCTGTCGCGGCGTACACTTGCACCTCCGCAAACTCGTCCCAAGATATCCACACGGACAGGGGTTCATCGCCGCGATCAGCATAAAGTTCGCCGGAAAAGTGATTGACCCCTTCGCACGCGACACCGTAACAACCCGGCTCTCTAACGGCTGACGGATCATCTCAAGAACATTACGCGGAAACTCCGCAAACTCGTCAAGGAACAATATCCCGTGATGCGCAAGCGAAAGCTCACCCGGCCGCGGCGTCGACCCTCCGCCTATAAGAGCCGGCCCCGTCGCAGTATGATGAGGACTGCGCACCGGCCGAGTAGCTATAAGTGCGCTCTTACGAGGCAAAAGACCAACAGACGAATACACCCGCGTCGTTTCAAGCGACTCCTCAAGGCTAAGTGGAGGCAATATCGTCGCCATCCGTTCGGACAGCATCGTTTTACCCGCCCCCGGAGGCCCTATCATCATTACGTTGTGTCCGCCGGCAGCCGCTATCGTCAGTGCCCGCTTTACGTTCTGCTGCCCCTTCACATCGCCAAAGTCCCCGTCATAAACAGACGCAATTTTGAATATCTCATTTATATCCACAACCGTCGGCTCGGCCTCCAATTGACCGTTAAGCTGACCCACTGCCTGGCTTAATGACCCGACCCCATATACGTCTATGTTTTGCACCACTGCTGCCTCGGCCGCATTGTCTATCGGGACTATGATCTTTGAAAACCCGTTAGCCACCGCCGTCATGGCCATGCTCAAAACTCCGTTCACCGGCCTGACCCTTCCGTCAAGAGCAAGCTCACCGACAACAAGAGTACCCTTAAGATCGTCCCCCGGCAAAACCCCGTTTGTTATCAATATCCCCAAAGCAATTGGCAGGTCAAATGCAGGCCCCGCTTTTTTTACGTCAGCCGGCGCAAGGTTGATAAGCGAACGCGTATCGGGATATTTATAGCCGGAGTTCACGATCGCGCTGCGGACGCGCTCTATACTTTCTTTAACGGCTGCATCAGGCAGACCTACTATAAGAGGCTTTTCAAACCCCCCGCGGGAAACGTCCACCTCAACTTCGCAGACTATCCCCTCAATGCCTTCGAGTGTAACACTGTGCAATCTTGCCAACATGATAAACTCCTTCGGCCGCTGTCGCTGTGAGGCAGCATTCTAAGGAATTTTTACCAACCCCGCAAGAACTTTTTACAGGGCCTTTTTTCGTGTATTCTGAAAAGAATAAACTATCTTATAAAGCTCTATATAAAAAAAGGACGCCGCTGTTTACGACGTCCTCGTGTTTTCTTATAATTTATCTGTTCATTTACTCTGAGCCGACCAAATCGCCGCCTTTTTCTTTCAGCTTATCATAATAAACATCGAATCGCTCCTTAAGTGCAGAGACCGACTTATTCAACTCGTCTATGTCTGCCTTTAACGTTTTTGCCTTTTCACCCATCATCTCGGTAAGCGGAATATCTTTTAGTTTAGACGCAAGCTTTTCAACTTCGTCCTTTTTGGCCGTGATAGCATCTTTATACGTCGTTGCCATTGACTTGAGTTTTTCGACGCTCATCTTGTCAGCGTCAGCCTTTACTTCACTGATCGGCTTGTTTTCATCCGCCGTCTTTCCGCATCCGCAAAAAGTCAGAAGAATTAGGGCCAGCGAACAGTAAAGAATTGTTTTTGTTGTAATCTTCATACTATTTCTCCTTTAAAATTAAGATCACTATATCACATTCACCGGTCCGACCGGCTTTATCTAGGGTAGCACCGGAAGACCGGGATGTCCAAGTCTTTTTTCTCTGAATTCCATGGCCTGTTTCAGACCTGCGGCATGAGCCGGCGAATATAGCCTTTAAGACGATTAAATAAGCTTATAGTTAAGGTAAACTGTCTATAAACAAAAGGACCTATTTTGTTAATCGCCCGAATTATTGCTCCCAAAAAAAGAGGCTGTTCTTTTGAAACAGCCTCTTAAAAATGCAATGAAATGAACCTTACCCTTTTAGAATTTATACGTCAGATTCAAATTTACCCAAAATTCATCCTCGGGATTAACCGTATCTTCCCATGAGGATTGATAATAAATTCCCGGGGTAAAGAAAAGATTCTTGCCAAGATCAAATGTTGTTGAAACACCAAAAACAGCATTTGACCAGTCATGGTCAACATCGGTGGCTCCATTCGGACTGACACCGTCATTATAAACAAATTCCGAATGTAAATTCAAAGTCCTGTCTTCACCTAAGGATGAAACTGGCAAAGCATAATCCAGCATAAAAATATGTGCATATCCGGAAGCACTGCCGCCGCTTGGAGAACTGTCTCCGACAAGAGAATCGCTGCTTGACGGCCATAGTTTAACCAAACAGTACGACGGCACTAAACCCTCTATAGAGAAAACATTTGGCCAGGATAAAATCGCATGAACTTCCTGGAGATCCATAGAGTCCGAAGTGTCATGGCTCGACCTGTCCGGGTAGTTATAGTACACATAACCTAATCTATAGTTAGTTGCATAAGTCTCTCCCTCAAACAGGCTGTTGTGATAATACAAAGTGTAATCCCATCGTTCATTCATCTCGAAACCGCTCGAATTGGCCCTGTGGGCTACAGCATTGAACCCAAAACCGGTGTTAAACAAATCCAGGTCAACATACGGATGAATCGCAGCATGATCGTCAAAAACATCAAACCCTCGCCAAATGTATTTGCTGCTGAAGTCGGTTCCTATCGATCCATGCAATTCAGATCCTTGGGCCTGGACCAAACCTGCTGCTGCCAAAAAAGTCGTTACACACAATAATATCACTTTCTTCATAATCATTCCCTTAAAAAAACTCCCTTGATCTTACAGCTCTTTTTTACAAAATCCTCGAATGCAAAACTGAATTTTACCATTTCCCGCTTTTTCTAATCTCAGCCTTGGGGTAATTTTTAATATCTTCGATATACTTTTTCAGATCTTCTTCCGGCAATTCATAATCTGTAAGCCTTCCAGACATAAATGCATCGTAACCCGCCAGATCCATCAGCCCATGACCGCTGTAACTGAATAATATAACTTTTTCCTTGCCTTCTTCTTTTGCTTTTTTCGCCTCGTCGACAACTGCAGCAAGAGCCTGGCTTGTTTCCGGAGCGGGAATAAAGCCTTCGGTTCGGGCCCACAATAATGCGGCACCGTAGGAATCTATTTGATTATAAGCCCTCGGCTCCATTAGTCCTTCGACGATTGCCTGGCAAACCAAAGGTGCCATGCCATGATATCGAAGACCGCCGGCATGAATTGGCGGCGGAACGAAAGAATGCCCAAGTGTATGCATCGCCAGAAGCGGCGTCGTACAGGCTGTATCCCCAAAATCATAAGCAAAAGGTGCACGAGTCATAGTCGGGCAGGCCGTCGGTTCAACCGGAATAATTTTGATGTCCGCTCCATTTATTTTGTCAGCTACAAACGGAAAAGACAGCCCTGCAAAATTACTGCCGCCGCCGGCGCAACCTATAACTATGTCTGGCGATTTCTCATTAGCCGATTTCAATTGCTTCTTTGCCTCAAGACCCATAATTGTTTGATGAAGCATTACATGATTCAGTACGCTGCCAAGAGCATAGCGGGTTTTACCGGTTGTATCTGTTACCGCTTCTTCAATAGCTTCGCTGATGGCCATTCCCAGACTCCCGGGCGTATCGGGAAGTTCCGCTAATATTTTTCTGCCGGCATTTGTTTCTGGACTCGGGCTCGCAACACAGTTAGCACCCCAAACCTGCATCATTATTTTCCTGAAAGGCTTTTGGTCGAAACTTATTCTGACCATATAAACTTTACATTCAAGATCTAATAGCTGGCAGGCAAAAGCAAGTGCACTGCCCCATTGACCGGCACCGGTTTCGGTAGTGATCTTCTTTATGCCGAACTGTTTATTGTACCATGCCTGGGCCACCGCTGTATTGGGCTTATGGCTTCCAGGCGGACTGGTACTTTCATCCTTGAAATATATACGTGCCGGCGTATCAAGATATTTTTCCAGATAAACCGCTCGTCGCAATGGTGCAGGCCGCCAGCGATAAAGTATATTCAGTATTTCTTCCGGAATATCTATCCATCTTTCTGTACTTACCTCTTGCTCGATAAGGTTCATAGGAAAAACTGGTGCAAGCATTTCCGGGCCAATTGGCTTGCCATCTGGCCCAAGCGGGGGGAGCATCGGCGTGGGTAAATCGGCCGCTAAGTTATACCATTGTCGAGGGATATCACTCTCATCTAAAGGAATCTTAACCTTATTCATTTAAAGCCTCCTAAGCAAAAATCTAAACAAGCTACTCTTTCCTATAATCGCACATGTCTGCAAATATTAAAAACTGATATGGTATTAAATAGGTAAATCAAAATCAAAGATTATTTCTTATAACTTCGGCCATATTTGCGAAAATTATGTACATAAATATTTTTATCCTTTTTCATATCAATTCACTTCCTGGGTTAAATTAATTTTAATCCGTAATACATACCCCCTCTATCAGATCTGAAGCAATTCAACAAACAAAAAGGAAAAACTGCCTATAAACAAAAAGGACGCCGCTGTTTACGGCGCCCTTTTTTTGCCTTAACACTAAAATAGACAAACACTGTTTTACAGCCTGCGTTTTCTCAGCAAAGCAAACCCGCCCAAACCAAGCAGACAAACCGTCCCCGGCTCGGGTACGCACACGCCATCATATCCCCATGATATCCCATCATGAAGGATTACATGGTAAGGGTCTAAAGGGTCTATTGAGGTAAGATATAGATTTAGACTTAAGCTTACCGAGAATGGATTGACTTCTAAATGCGAAGCACCTGGGGTGTCACCAAAAATAAGGTCTGCATCTGGTTGCCAGCCGTCATAGAAATCCAAAGGATCATCAAGGTTGCTAAAGTAAAACGGTGCATCATCGGTACCGTCATTATAGAAGGGGTCGGCAATGGGGGTACCTGCGGGAACCCCGTGTTTGTCATAAGATGCGATAAATACCTGTGCCCAGTCCAGGTACCATGGATCGCTTGGATCGCGGTAGTAGCTGACACTCAGATGTGCTCCATGCCGACAATCTGCGCCGCTATGTTTGTCATATGCTTCATATTTGTCAATATATAGCGTTCCATTCAGTGGATCGCCCCATGTAAATGACCAGCGTTCATCTTCGGGCCTATAATCAATACCATGATCCGTATAAATATTTGGACCCGAGAACTGCCACTCGAAAGCCTCTATAACCCAGCCTTCAAGGGGATCTGGAGGCAAAATCCACATATCTTTCAAAGCAGTACCTCCGGGAGTGACTCCACCGCAGTCGTCATAGGGTATGTAAGTCCCGGGAAAACCTGTAAGTACACTAATAAAAGCGCTAGCACTGCTTGACAACAAACAAATAATTAATACTGCAACAAAAAAAAATTTAAAAAATTTACATTTCTTCATAACCATATCCTCCTCAAAATAAAGGTATGCAAACTTTTTTCCGTCTTTGGATTTGATTCCACGCATACTTCGCACGTGGAGTCTGCTATGCGATGATTTTTAGGGCAATTTGAGTATACTCATAACCTCCTCCTCTTCCTGCCAACCCCTTAACTTCTTTTTGTTCGATCCGTCTTAGTTGAGTTCATCATATAAAGATTATAATTCTCACAATATTATATATATTGTAGCCTAAATAAGAACTTTATAATTTAAGATAATATTCTAAGGAACTATTACGCACTTGTCAAGCAGTTTTTGTAAAAAAATTTTTGTACTGTAGGGATTTCTGTTGTTATGATCTAATTTGGTCAGTCTCTTTTAAACTCTTTTTCGAGCCGGTCAAGCTCGCCCAATGGTTTTTTGCCGCAATTTATGTCCCCCATGTCCAAATCCTCTATGTAGCCGAACTGTTACCGACAATCCTCCTAAGGGTTCGGAATGCGACCCTTTATTTCATTTTATGCCCCAGCCAACTTTGCTCTGAACATAAAAAAAACCGCCCCAAGCAGACAAAGTCCGGCATACATATAATCCAATGAGATTTTTTCTTTCATATAAAGAAGCGAGAAAGGGATAAACACGGACAAAGTGATAACTTCCTGCAATATCTTGAGCTGACCGATGTTCATAACGTGATGGCCTATTCTGTTGGCAGGAACCTGAAGAAGGTATTCGAAAAACGCTATACCCCAGCTTACAAGTACGGCAATGATCAACGGCTTATTGGACAGATTTTTCAGGTGCCCATACCAGGCAAAGGTCATAAATACATTACTGCAGCACAGCAAAGATACAGTTAAAAAAAATTTGTCCATATTTACCTCTCGCAATAACCTTCTGTATGGTTCAACGCCTAAAATATCCTTGGGGCATTCTAAGGAAATCTTATACGCCCGGCAAGCAGTTTTTGTCTTGTTGTTTTTGACAAAATGGTCTAAAGTTTCGTAACAAAAAACATAAAGTTCAGGTTATAAACAGTTTCTGTATATAATGTTTGGAGAATACAAATGGCTTTCGCTCAACTACTTATACGCCTCCCGGAATGGCTTGAAAATCACTTAGGCAAAGACGAAACCGTATTGCCTGACCTTGAAGACAGAATGAGATTAGTAATCGAGCTGTCAAGGTTAAATATTGAAGAAAAAACAGGAGGACCTTTTGCTGCGGGCGTGTTTGACAACAAAGGACGGCTGATTGCACCGGGTGTTAATCTGGTTGAAAATGCCGCCTGTTCCATTCTTCATGCTGAAATAGTTGCGCTGTCACTTGCCCAGAAATCATTGAATCGTTTTGATTTGGGGGATGGGGGCAAATTAAAATACGAACTTGTCACTACAACGGAACCATGCGCTATGTGCTACGGCGCTATCCCGTGGGCAGGAATTAGTCGGCTGGTTTGCGGGGCACGTGATGAAGATGCCAGAAGCATCGGCTTTGATGAAGGCCCAAAGCTCAAAAATTGGATCGATGAACTTCAGCTGCGTGGTATTAAAGTTCATTGTGATGTATTGCGCGATAAAGCAGCGTCCGTTCTTCACAAATATGCTAAGTCTGGGGGAACAATTTACAACTCCGGCAGCCGATGAAATCAAGCCTGCCAACTAATTACAAATACACCTCCTATGATCAGTCTAAAGCCTTGAGCTCTCTTTCGATTCGATCAAGTTCGCTCAGCAGCGTCTTGCCGTAATCCATATCCTCCATGTCAAGGTCTTCCAGACAGTCAAACTCATCATGGTCATTGTCTGCCCACCCTGTAAGGTTTTCCGCATCACCGCCCGCCCCGCCCGGCTGATATTCGTCAAAGTCTTTTTTTTCATTATCCACTGATATTTCCTCTCTGGCCCAAAAAACCTCAAATCTCACAGATAAGCAAAAAACACACGCCCTAATATGTCCTGTAATTTCTAAAAAAAGGCCTCCTAATCCCTAAAAAAACCTTTTTTTAAAAAATTCTATAATAATCCTTGATAATTTCGATATATAGGGTATAATGATGTTTGCAATATAGCTCTTTTTCTTCTTATAGTTTTGTTTTGTGCTGAGATACTTTTTATACCCTTGATATATATAGTATTTCTGTATTAGGTCTCAGCAAGGCCGGCGTTTTACGTCGGCCTTTTTTTATGCTTATAAAAATACCGCGACTAATTAAAGATAAACACCCTCAGTCGATAAAAAACATGGGGTAAACTGAATCCTCTCTCAGGCACTTTTAGAAAATGTTATAACTGCTGCTGCCAGGATATGACGCAGCTTATCGATGCTTTGGCTGTTTAGATACCCTTGGCTAAAATCCAGCTTAAGCCGGCCTTCGAAATTTATAATACGCCTTATTATTTCTGCCTTGCTAAGTGAGCAGATCGATGTCATTTGTTGTTCTATCGAATTTGATGATGCCACTTTTTATATCTCCAAAACTAAGTCTCTTGATCTGGGTACGCATTTTATCGGCGAAAAGTTCACCCCGGTTAACGTAATTATTTAAGATCGTTATTTTTTTTGAAATGAACACACAACTTTGATAAGCTTATCCCATGCGAAGCGACGAACTCGATTATGATCTGCCGCAATCCCTTATAGCCCAGCACCCGGCTAAGCAGCGGTCTGCCTCAAGACTCTTGATAATGGACCGTACAACAGACCGCCTTAAAGACGGTAAATTCGAAGATATTATCGACTACATCTCCCCCGGAGACTGCCTCGTCCTGAATAACACACGCGTTCTCCCGGCAAGGTTCTTCGCACAAAGGCACTCCGGAGCACAGATCGAGGGCCTTTTTCTCGATGAGCCAACAACTAACCAGTGGCTGGTAATGCTAAAAAACGCAAGAAAGCTAAAGATCAATGAATCGATCATATTACGCGACGCCAATAGCAATGCTTTCTGCACCGCTAAGGCTCTGAAAAAACTCCCCGAAGGCAGATGGATATTCAATGTCGACTCGGACCTTGACAAATACGGCATCTTGGAGAAGATCGGTTTTGCCCCCCTGCCCCCCTACATCAAACGCAGCGGCGATAAAACCATGGCGGCAGCCGACCTCTGGCGATATCAGACGGTCTATGCAGAACAACCAGGTGCAGTAGCAGCCCCGACTGCAGGCCTCCATTTTACCGATGAGCTGCTAAAAAAAATAACCCTAAAAAAAGTAAACCTCGCCTGCGTAACCCTCCACGTAGGAGCAGGAACCTTCAAGCCCGTCACCACCGAAAACCTTGAGG
>JAFGKL010000060.1 GCA_016928585.1 Sedimentisphaerales bacterium | reverse complement strand
CGCGTGGCCATCTGCACGCCCGAGGCACCCAGATCCAGATAATATGCCATATCCTGCCCGCTGAAAATGCCGCCTGCAACAATAACAGGAAGCGGCTTTGGAAGTTGACGTGTAAATTCCAGGACATCGGCAAGCGTTTCCTCCAGTTTAGGCGTATCCTGCTCGATCTGCTCAAGGCTGTATCCGAGGTGACCGCCGGCTTTTATACCCTCGACAACAACAGCATCGGGGGCACGATTAAAATCTTTCATCCATTTCCGATAAATGAGCTGCAGCGATCTCGCTGACGAAACAACCGGTATAAGTTGGATATTCGTTCCGGCAGTATAGGCCGGCAGGTGCATAGGCAAACCCGCACCCGATATGATCATGTCCACATTTTCCTGCACACAAGCATTAATCAGGGATTCATAATCGGACAAGGCAACCATCGCATTGACACCGATTATACCATTGCTCATCTTGCGTGCCTTTTGAATTTCCTCACGCAGCGCTATATGATTTATTTCCGGACATTCCGCGCTGGGGGTATTTTCATAATCGCCAAGGCCCACACTGGCAATAATACCTGCGCATCCTTCGTTTGCCACAGCCGCAGCGAGATTGGCTCTAGAGACTCTAACGCCCATTCCGCCTTGGATAATCGGAGGATTAATTGTTAAATGACCAATTTTGAGAGGAGCTATTTTTCGAACAACACACCACCAATTCTCGGGACAATATAATTATTTAATACACAATAGAGAAATGATGGCGGTCGATGGAAAGGTATCTTCTGTCTTACCAGAACCCGCTAATTCGGATCAAACTCGTGAATATAGCGGTATCATTTCAATATAACGGCATTATCCTTATATCGGCATACGATTGCAAGTTTATTCTGTTTACTCTAAATTTTTTATAAAAAGTTTCAGCCGGACAGTACGGGAAACACCAACGGTTTCTGGGAGAGTGAAATAAAGTGCCCTTTTCAGCTTAAATCGGCGATACACAGAATAAATCGATGATTTAGCCTGTATATTCAAAACATGTGAAGCCGTAAAAAAAAGCCCTTGTAAGTTCTTAACTTACAAGGGCTTAACTAAGCAAAAACAACAAAGTGTGAACCAACAGCCACCAAATCGATCCATATTAACATAGCTGCTTTCTGTTTTCGGCTTATCTACTTTAACGCATCAGCAACTTCATTTAGCAGGGTCTCCGGCTTGACAGGTTTTTCAAGAACTTGTTTAACCGGAAGCCAGGTTTCATCCGGCTCAAAACCGAAAGGCAGATTCATCTCTTTACGAACACCGGTTACCATGATCACAGGGGTTCCTTTTATACCCTCAATTCCCTGCAGTTCACGTGCCACATTAAAGCCCTCATCCTTGGTCGTCATCATCACGTCCAGCAGGATCAAGTCGGGCTTGTTATCCTTGGCCTTCGCAACCCCATCGGTACCGTTAGATGCGGAAGCAACATTGTAACCTTTTGCCTCCAGAAGATTGACTATAGATTCCACAAAATCGTTGTCATCATCAATGACCAGTATTTTTTTCGCCATCTTGACTCTCCTATACAAAGCTCTTTTAATTAACCGCTTATAATGCGTCTTATACCATAAAACACATCCCTTGTCTTTTGTTTTTCCATAAAAACAACTGCTTTTTCTGTTTCAACAGCCGGTTTGACAAACTTATTCAATATCTGTCTGTGCGGCCTTACGGTACTGATTAATAATATCCACTGTCTTTTTAGAATCCAGTTCGCCATAAATCTTGCCATTGATCATCATAACCGGAGCAATTCCACAGGCTCCCAGGCAACGGGCTTCCTGCAGGGTAAACAACTTGTCCTCGGTAGTCTCTCCGATTTCGATACCCAGTTCTTTTTTGAGTGTTAAAAGCATCTTGTCGGCACCTTTTACATAGCAGGCCGTTCCCATACACACACTGACAATGTTTTTACCAATTGGCTTGAGATTAAAATAATGATAGAATGTCGCCACACCCCAAATATGCGAAGTGGGTATTTCCATCTTCTCGGCAACCTGGTCCATCACCTCCTGTGGAAGATAACCGTAAAGTTGCTGAACTTTGTGTAAAACCGCAATTAGATATGAATTCGAACGCCTCTCCTGGCTGACTTCGTCCATAAACGCATAAAGCTCGTTCTTCTTATCTTCGTTTACAATCTGTGTCATTTCTTATACTCCACTTCCACGTTCGGTTTTCGGAACAATCCCTACAGGCATCTTAGCCTTGTAGTGCGTATGCAAATACTTATGCGATACCGCACTTAGCGGACGCTGCAAAAATTCCTTGTAAAGTTTCTGGATATCCGGGTTTTCATGACTGCGTCGGATTGTTTTGCTGCGATCGAGATCGTAAAGGGCTTCGGCACGTTTTTTAAGGGCGACATCATCCAGTGGAATTGCGTTAACCTGGGCGTATGGCTGACCGCCCCCGCCGACACAACCGCCGGGACAACCCATAATCTCGATAAAATGATATCTCGTCGGGTCTTTTCTAACCGTCTCCAAAAGATTGTTGGCGTTTCCAAGACCATGGGCCACCGCCACTCGAATTTCCTGACCATCTATTTCGAGCCTGCCTTCCTTGACACCTTGAAGGCCGCGAATATCTTCGATCTCTATATCAACAAGCGTCTGTCCCGTATAAAGTTCATAAGCAGTACGTATAGCCGCTTCCATGACACCACCGGTAGCACCAAAGATCGCACCGGCCCCACTGGACATCCCCAGGGGATGATCTGCCTCCTCATGTTCGATATTCAAAAAATCGATCCCCGCAGATTTGATCATCCATGCTATTTCTCTCGTGGTAACCACAATATCAACGCCGCGCATACCGTCTACAATAAGTTCTGGACGCGACGCCTCGTATTTCTTTGCTGTACAGCACATCACCGCTACGCTAAGAATCTTCTTCGGATCTACGCCGATCTTCTTGGCAAAGTAAGACTTCGTGATCGCACCCTGCATCGACATAGGTGATTTACAAGTCGAGATATTATCGATCAAATCCGGATAAAACTGTTCCATACACTTCATCCATGCACTCGAACAAGAGGTGATCATCGGAAGTTTACCATTATTCTGAAAACGCTCAAGAAACTCACTGGCTTCCTCCATAATCGTCAGGTCCGCTGCAAATTGCGTGTCAAACACATAGTCAAATCCCAACTTACGGAAAGATGCAACCAACTCGCCTTCCATATTTCGTCCTGGAGCCAACCCGAAAGCTTCGCCGATTGCCGCTCGAACGGAGGGGGCAAACTGAACAACTTTAACCGTATCCGGATCGTTAAGCTTTTCAAACAGGTCCTGAGTGTAATTTTTTTCAAGAAACGCCGCGGTCGGACAGACATTAATGCACTGCCCGCAAGCCGTACATACACTTTCACCCATCGGCATATTATAAGCCGGCATAACTACCGTACTAAATCCGCGATATGCCTGTGTCAGGTTATGAACCTGCTGTATCTCAGAACACATACGAACACAACGACCGCAAAGGATGCATTTATCCGGATCGCGGATGACCGCATCGCTGGACAGATCCTTTTCATAGTGCTTCTTTTCACCCTCAAAATGACGTGCATGAATTCCCATAGACGCTGCCAAACGCTGCAGCTCACAATTAGCATCACGTTCGCACGTATGGCAATCAAGAGGATGATTGTCAAGGATCAATTCAATAATATCACGGCGGGCCCTTCGCAGATCTTGCGTATTGGTATGAATCTTCATACCATCGCTGATTGGGTAGGAACAAGATGCCACATAGTTCTGCATACCTTCGACCTGAACAATACAGACTCGGCATGCTCCTTCTATCGACAGTTTGGGGTGATAGCACAAGCGGGGAATATGAAAGCCTAACTTGTCAGCAGCCTGCATTATCGTCTGATCAGAAGCTACTTTGTATTCCTTCGTATTTATAGAAATGGTAATTTCTTCTGCCATAGTTATATCCTTACACCTTGTTAATAGCTTCAAACTTACAAACATCGTAACACTGCCCGCACCGAATACATTTCTCGTCCAGGATAAGATGTTTTTCTTTTCGTGTACCTTCGATCGCACCGGTCGGGCATATACGTTTGCATGCACCGCAGCCAACGCATTCGTCATTGACCACATAACTCAACAACGCAACACATTGACCGGCACGACATTTTTTCTGCTCAATGTGCTCCTCGTATTCTTCACGAAAATTTTTGATCGTACTTAGCACGGGGTTTGGTGCTGATTGTCCCAGGCCGCACAGCGATGATTTCTTGATCATACTCCCCAACCGCTCCAGTTTTTCAATATCTCCGGCTTTACCTTTGCCTTCAACTATCCGTGTTAGTATCTCAAGCATTCGCTTGGTACCTTCACGGCAAGGGGTACATTTGCCGCAGGATTCATCCTGGGTAAACTCGATGAAAAACCTTGCAAGACTCACCATACAGGACTCTTCATCGATAACGATCATACCTCCGGAGCCCATGATAGAGCCTGCTTTAGCAAGCGATTCATAATCGATTTGTGTATCGAGGTATTCTTCCGGCAGACATCCGCCGCTGGGGCCGCCCGTCTGAACTGCCTTAAACTTCTTGCCGTTCGGAATACCGCCACCGATATCATAAACGATCTCACGCAGTGTCGTTCCCATCGGCACTTCCACTAGACCCGTATTATGCACTTTTCCCGCCAATGCAAAAACCTTAGTTCCCTTGCTTGTCTCAGTACCGATGGAGCTTAACCACTCGCCGCCATCAAGAATAATGACCGGGATATTCGCCCACGTTTCCACATTATTAATAAGTGTCGGCTTACCAAACAAACCACTTACAGACGGATATGGCGGCCGAGGACGCGGCATACCGCGAGCCCCTTCAATAGAATGGATCAATGCGGTCTCTTCTCCGCATACAAATGCACCGGCCCCTAATCGGATCTCCACATCAAATGAAAAATCGGTGCCGAGAATGTCCTTGCCAAGGAAACCATGTTCTCTGGCATCTTCAATCGCCTTTTCAAGGCGTTTAATAGCCAGCGGGTATTCGGCACGAATATAAACAATTCCTTTGGTCGCACCAACCGCGTAGCCGCCAATAATAATTCCTTCAATAACCGTATGAGGATCACCTTCGATCGCACTGCGGTCCATGAATGCCCCGGGATCCCCTTCGTCCGCATTGCAGATAACATATTTTTCATCTGCTTTTTGAGCCGCCGTAAATCCCCATTTAAGACCCGTCGGAAAACCCGCCCCCCCCCGACCGCGAAGACCGCTCTTTTTAACTTCTGCAACTACCTGTTCCGGCGTCATATCGCAAAGAACCTTGGCAAGGGCTTCATAGCCGCGAACAGACAGATAATCGTCAATATTCTCCGGGTCAATAACTCCGCAATTGCGAAGCGTAATACGCATCTGCTTCCCAAAAAAATCAACGTCGCCAAAGATACGGAAGAAACGGTTGTAAAGATGATCTTCTTCGATAACTAAACGCGCAACAGGCTTACCTTCTACAAGATGCGACTGGACTATTTCCGGAACATCTTCCGACCCAACCCCGCCGTAGATCGTATAGCCGGGATTAACTATCAAAATGGGCCCCTTATTACACATCCCAAGGCACCCGCTAAGGTGGATACTGACAGCATCACGGATACCGCTTTTGTCCAGTTCCGACTCGATCGCACTTTGCAGTTCCTTGGATTGATTGTGAATACAGCTTACGCCGTCGCACAACATCATCTTATATTGAACATCTTCCACGCTACTTCCCTTTCGTTAGATAGCCCATTCGGTAATGACTTCACCTTTTTTCAAGTGCCGCTCCACGATCTCGCGAGCCTTTTCCGGCGTAACTCGGCCATACTTGACCGGGATCTTGCCTTCTTCGATAACTTCAACTGTCGGCTCAAGATTGCAGCGACCGGCACAGCCTTTCTGACTCAGATAAACATCCGTCAAGCCGTTGGCGATGGCCTGACGAAATACTTCCATGACCTCTTTCGAGCCGGCGGCGATTTCACACGTCGCCATACCCACATAAACACGGATCGTGGATAGATACCCTTTGCTGACAATACGGTTTACTGCCTCGGCCCGCTTCTTCCTGATTATCTCTAATGGCGTTACCATGTTCTTTGCTCCTTGGAAATAGTAAATATAAATGAGTTACCTTTTTCTCTGGGTTCGACACGGATCTTACCTCCGTGAGATTCCACTATTTGCTTGGTAATATAAAGACCCAGACCGGTTCCTTTGACCAGCTTCTTTTCGGGAACCTCAAGCCGCGAAAATTTCCTGAACAATTGACCGGCCATCTCTCCGGTAATCGGACGGGAATCGTTGTAAACCTCAACGCTGATAACTTCGCCTTCATCCTCGGCATTCAGGTTGATCATGCCGCCGTCAGTACCATACTTAATAGCATT
>JAFGKL010000059.1 GCA_016928585.1 Sedimentisphaerales bacterium | reverse complement strand
TTAGTCTTTAACTTCCACGGCGGTTCCGTAGGCCATAAACTCAGCGGCGTTTTGCATTACCATTGACGTTGCAAAACGTACTCCTACTATAGCATTGGCACCTTTGGATTGGGCGTCTTCTATCATCCTGTCCAGGGCCTGTTCGCGTGATTCTGCCATCATCTTGGTGTAGTCTGATATCTCGCCGCCGACAATATTGCGGATGATCGCCATAATGTCCCTGCCGATATGTCTTGCACGGATAGTGTTGCCTTTTACCATACCGATGTGACGAATTATTTCTTTGCCGTCGATAGTATCTTTTGTCGATATTAACATGTGACTATCTCCTTACATCTTTATAACGATCTTTTTTTCTAAAATATAATTTTTCACGCAATACCGACACGAACAACGTTGCTATGCCTGTGATGAGCATAAGAAGGGCGACTTTAAGCAAAATGCCGAGTGTTGGGTCCTTTATAATATCTTCTATAGCTTTGAAGCCTACGTAGATGAGCAGAATGATAGCTGCGACTGACGATAATATCCAGCCGACACCGCGTTCAATGCGATTGTAAACCCCGGACCAGTAACGGTCCCATATCCTGTCTTCAAGCTCCACAAAATGTACCTCATCTGTGATCTCTTTTAATTGCCGGAACTCCTGGAGTTCTTTTTTGCAATCCGAACAGTTAAGCAAGTGCTGCTCAAATATTTGCTTCTGATCGTCATCGAGTTCATTATCAAGGTACCCCATCATAAGATCTTTATAATCTTGGCAGGTCATTTTACATCGACCTCCTTTCTGTTTAATATTTGTTTAAGCATTCTTCGTGCATGATACAGTCTGGTTGTTACCGTATCCTTGCTGCAGTAGAGTGCCTCGGCGATCTGCTTGTAGGAAAGATTTTGGAAATGTCTTAGGACTATTATTTCTCGATGTTTTTCATCAAGCTGTCCTAACGCTTGCCACACTCTGACTTTGTTTTCATTTTTCTCAGCGATCAGTTCCGGATTGAATTTTAAGCCGTATTCATGTTGTGCGGTTTCTTCGACAACTCCGTCCAACTGACATCTTAGGCGATTTGATTGTTTTCTAAGATGTGTAAAACAAAGATTTTTAAGTATTTGATAAAACCATGGAAAAAACTTCCTGTCACAATCGAGCGTATTTATATTTTTGTATGCCCTGTAAAATGCCTCTTGCGAAAGATCCATTGCGTCTTCTTTGTTCCCGACGAATCCTAATGCGATATGGTAGGCCTGTTTCATGTACTTGCGTACGATCTCCTCAAAAGCCGCTTTGCAGTTGCCTTTTACTTGTTGCAGTAGAACGGTTTCGTTTTTACAGCAGCCGGTCAAAGATTTCTCCTTGAAAGCGTTTAAATATCGCACTTAGAGGACGTGTTTGGGTAAGGAACCCTCACGCATCCTTTTCTATGTGGATATACCATTGGCACAGCAATTTCTTTCAAAAAAAATAAAAAGCGGCAAATATCGGCTATTTTTCTGAACGAGTGCTAATAATAACGGAATTTTAGGGGAATTTATACGGAAAATCAATAAAAACTGTTAGAAGGCTTGAGGCAATTAATACCGGAGGTGGGACTTGAACCCACACCCTGTTGCCAGGACGGGATTTTGAATCCCGCGCGTCTGCCAATTCCGCCACTCCGGCTAAAGTGAAACGATAAAATATACTATTACCGACTTTCGGTCAAGTATAATCTAATCATAGCCCTGTCAGTAATCCACGAAAACGATATCCTCAGGCACAGCCACTACATCACGGCGTTTATCGCCCAGAATTTTACGTATTTCTGTACTGTGTTTGCCTGCAAGGGTTTGCAGTTCCTCGCTTGAAAAGTTGCTCACGGCCTTGGCTTCATCGTTGAGCATCACTACCGCTCCGGCCTTGAAAGTTCCTTCTATAGACTTGATCCCGCTTGGCAAAAGACTCTTGCGTCTTCTAACCGCTTTGATCGCTCCAGCGTCAATATTGATTCTTCCGCTGGCAGCACTGTTTAATATCCATCGCTTGCGGTTACCGAGCTTTCGCTTCGGCATAAAGATAGTTCCGATCTCCTGACCGTCGAGGATTTTAGTTATCACCTTTTTTTCTCTGCCGTTGGCAATAACGATCCTGCACCCCGAATTAGAAGCGATCTTCGCCGCCTCGATTTTGGTTTTCATTCCGCCGGTTCCGTGTTTGCTGCCTCGATTGCCGGCACTTTTAATTATCTCGTCGGTTATCTCGAACACAGCCTTGACCGGTTTTGCGCTCTTATATTTTTTAGGGTTCTTATCGTACATCGCATCGATATCACTCAGCATTACCAGCAGATCCGCATCTATCTTACTTGCCACAAGCGCACTAAGCTTATCATTATCGCCGAATGCCGTCCCGATCTCGTCAGTGGACACACTGTCGTTCTCGTTAAGAACGGGTACAACACCCATCTTCAAAAGCGTATCGATAGAGTTACGCAGATTCAAATACGTCTTTCTGTTGTCAAGCACCTCCGCTGTCAAAAGCACCTGCGCCGTCTTCACTCCGTACGTTAAAAACGCCTTGCGATATTCCTGCATCAGCAGCGGCTGACCTATGGCCGCGAGCGCTTGACGCATCTTCAGATTAGACACCGATTCGGCAATATCCATCTGTCCTTTGCCCATGCCGATAGCTCCAGAGCTTACGATCACGACCTGCTTTCCCTGCTCAAGCAGCTCGGCCACCTGCTTTGCAACCTGGCGAACATACTTACTGTCAACCTGCCCGTCCTGTGTCAGGGTATTGGTGCCTATCTTTATGACTATTCGTTTTACATTATCGAAATTTCGCATCACGACTCGTAATTCTTATTCAATTTTTTATGTGTAAATTTCTTTCCATGCTTGCCGGAATAATCTGCTGCGATATGCCCGTTGCCGATCAATTTCCATTTATATATTAGCAAGCCGTCCATCCCTACCGGCCCGCGTGCATGTATCTTATTAGTGCTTATCCCAACC
>JAFGKL010000058.1 GCA_016928585.1 Sedimentisphaerales bacterium | reverse complement strand
GCCTTCTACATACCGGGACTGACATTCAATAAGAACAGAACATTTCCACCCGAATTGTTTGAAGACGCCACAGAAGGCAGACATCCAAATCAAACAGTAAATGTCATGTTTGCAGACGGACATTTGGATCGTGTTAAGGCGGATGAGCTATTCGTTGAGGATAACGGCGACGACAGCTACAATAACCGCTCGCCGCTTTGGATACCAAAATAGATAAGAAAATTAAAAACCGATTTGCTCAATAGTTTCTCGCAGCTCATCGTCTGTCAGGTAGCCTATCTCCAGGGTCGTTGTAAGTTCGTATGGTTCTTCCTGGGCAAATTTTTCCCGGAACTCGAGCTTTTGAGGCAAGTGGGATTTTGTATTTATGAAAACCCTCCATTTATAATGGTAGGTAGATTGTCCGGGTCTTTTTTCCGTCCAGCTCAGATCGTATACGTCAATATTCTTCTCAAGCCCTGAAACGACTTCTTTGTCTTTAACCTCCTTCCACACAGCCCCCTCAGGAAGTTTGGAAGCATCGTTGAACGGCAGCAGACTCCACGGTGCATGCATAGTTCCTCTAACTTCCTCTACGGCCATATTGTCGATCTTTGCTGTTTTGACCAAGCCAGTGTTTACGTCTTTGATTTTCAATTTCTTTTCACTAAGATCCCATAAGGTATATTCTGCGGAGCCCTTATACATTTTTACATTCAGCGGCTGGGATATCCACATATCCTGAATAGATTCGGTTTCTTCCGGAATATATCGTACAATATGAACGTTGCTTATCTTTTCCAAAGCCGCATATACCTGACTTATATCCAACGCCTGAACTGCCGTGCCGTAAAAAACGAACAACGCAACCATAAGAACGGCCGCAACTGCAGATATTCGTCTTACGAACGGCCTGAACCTGGAAAAAGAAAATATCTTTTTTGACCGGGTATGCAATTTGTCAACCGCTTCTGAAAAGACTCCCTCCCGGCTTACTTTGTCCTGTCTGCTCAATACCTGAACTTCGATCGGCCAATCTGAAAAATTCTCTTTTATACCCGTTTTCATATCCTGGTAAGTCGGGCGGTCGGCTGTAAAGATCGTACTGATTCCGGATTCTTCACGTTCGAATATGCGACGCAGAATATCTGCCTGATACTTTTCGGTATCCATAATACCAAGGGCGTCAGATTTAAGCATATTCTCTTTATATGTGCCGGAACCATTGGTCGGCATATGACCATAGATCTGCTTAAGAACATATAGTTGTTTGCGAGTCAAACCTAATTCGCAAATTGTTTCAAGGTCTTCGGCACATTGATGGCAATTATCAATATGAGAGGTAATAGGCGTCGGCACGTTAACCGACAAGGTAAACTCTGCCAAACCCGGCAGAAAAGATTTCACTACATTACAGGTAACTGGTTGGCCGATCCATCTGAAATGAAGCTCCAGGTTCTCAATAACGACTGAATCTACTTCATGCCTCTCATTAACATTATTCGTTATTTCAGTTAACTGCGTTTGGAGCTTGTTAATTCCAAGTTTGCAGATCCAGCAACTTTCCATATGTTCGAGCAGTTCGGAAGGAATATCCTCTCGCCCGTCACCGGTCAGATAATTGTAATAAAAGCTCTTAGCTTGCTCGCAAATTATACTTATATTGGGTGCAACCATTAATAGGCCTCGTTTTTATGCCCACATTGCTCTGATTTTACTCATGCCAACTGAAACATATCTGCTCGCTGACCTGGAATTAATTTGCATCCGTTCGGCTATCTCATCGTTATTGAAATTATATTTATGCCTAAGCATAACAGCTTGAGCTTCCTTAGGAGGCAAATTCCTGCTAATGAAATCAAACACTTTATTGCTCTCTTCATTACTTATAACAGATGAATCTGGAGAGTAGCTTGTAGAATAGTCTCTGCAAATTTCTGCGTACTTGCTTATCCTGCGACTATAACGACCTTTTCTACGGTAAAAATCTTTGACTCGGTCAGATACGACCTTATTTAAAAAGCCTCTGATGCTTCTTATATTTTTAGGGATCGGCTTTAGCGTTAAAAACAAAAAAAGCTCTTGGAAAAAATCATCCGCATCAAACTCGTTGGAGATATGCAGACTTATAATAATACGTAAGAACGCACCATGATTCTCAAAGAGTTCTCTAACAACGCGGTTATTGCTCGATTCGTTTTTCATTCTCAAAAGTACTTAATTCTCACATGTAAAATAATTCCGTCACGAAAACAAACCATACACAATATGTATTCTACGAAAAGTTCCATATACTATCAAGTATTTTGCCCTAAAAACCTGAATTTAATAAAAAAAATGGCAAAAACAGGCCTTTAATGGAACTTCATATCAACATTATACTAGGTTAAATCGGTTATTTGCACCTAAGTACTTCAGATTTAGTTGTTAGCAGAAAGATTTCCCAAATTCCCCATTAAACTGGATAGAGATCTGTCCGTTCTGCAAATGAACTATGTTAACATGATTTAAAAGAGCCTAAAAAAATCGCAAATAAATATTATAAAAGACGTTACGACCTCCTATCTGGGACTCAAACTGAGACCCCCTAAAACTAAAATGCCACACAAAATAGGGCCAGTCCTGATAAATCTTATTGATCTGAACCGTGCATACAATAATGAATTTTGTTGTAGCCTGCTCTGCGTGCTTCGTCAAGATCGTTAAAGGGAACTGCATGACCGCTAAGAATGATCTCGTCAATTTGGCATGGTGCCTGTTCGTTATCAAGATCATGGATTTCCTTCGTTTCTGCATTACCACAATAGCGTGCAATATTTAATGGTGCACCTGGTCTTCTTGCCATCACTAAGCTCCTTTACCCACGACAAACTTATTCATTTCTATGTTGTAAATTAAACCCATTGAATCCGCTTTACAAATAAAACCCCCTATATTCTCGGCCGTCGCGGATATTACAAATGTTGATGAAAAAATTTTATACAAAATACGCATTTAAAGACAGATATAACCGTTTTTACAGATCAATGCATTTCTTTACCGTTAATAAAAAATAATAAAATAAAGTCGAAAAAACAAAATAATACAATCAACATCTACATTCTCAGCCGTGGTATAGTCTAACTATACACTGGGTCTCTGAACGTGTGACTGCAAAAATAAAGAAGCAAATAGGGCTAGCTAAGGAATTGCTTGCAAGGAGACAAAAATGGACGAAAATTCTCAGCAGAAGGGCGCACAGCAGGAAGAACTCAAACTTTCAGGCAGAGTATTGGTCGCCGAGGACGCCGTTTCAAATCAATTGCTAATTAAGATATTGTTAAACAAACTAGGATTTCATGTAACAATGGCCGAGAACGGCCAGCGCGCTGTAGAGGAAGTAACCCAGCAGTCATTCGACATGATATTTATGGATATCCAAATGCCGGAGATGGATGGCTACGAGGCAACAAGATTAATTCGTAAAAAAGGAATTACTACACCCATAATTGCCGTCACTGCAAACACAAGCAGGGGCGAAAGGGAAAATTGCCTGCAGGCTGGATGCAACGATTACGTACCAAAACCGATTTGCAATGAAATATTGATCAAGGCCATCCGCAAGCATTTACCTTTAGACGATCCCAAAATAAATATCGAACACATGCAAAAGTTGCTGAATCAGCCTTGTCGAAACATTTCGGATTCCGAAACCTCACCTGAGACAACCGAAAACAGCGAATAACTTTTTTCGGTGGATCTTTATGATCTTAGCCTATAATCCTCATGGCCATACTATTAACATCCTGTCTGGTAAACAACTATAAGCAATCCCTTGTTTTTATCCCTCCTAAAACTACTCTATACCGCCATTTTAAACCGGTTATTATCGATTTTGCGGGAAAAATACAGTTTTTAACACTAAAAATGCAGATACTGACATCTTTTACTTGCAATTCATATCGAATTTTCATAGAATAGAGGAGTATCCAGAGAGTCTCGGCTCTTATCTTTTCTGTTCTCAGATACAAAAATTTAATCGCTTTTGCTTACTTTCTATGGTATGAGCATAAAGCGGAGATAATAATTTTTATTGAGGCGTTTTTTAAGGAGTTTACCGTGAAAAAATTAACTGTACTGCTAATAATGTTGATCTTGCTTCTGGCTATGAGTATTTCAGGTTGTTATAGCTGCAAGACCTATCACAAACTAAAAGACGGCAGCAGTGTTCCGACTGGCTGCGAAGAAGAGTTTTTCTGGGCTGACTGTTGTTTCCCGGAACCAGCAAAGCCTGCACCTGCACCTGCTCCAAAACCGAAAGCGGAACCTTGCGACAAATGCGAGTCCGTTAGGATCGACAAGAACATGCCCAGAGTTGTAAGGGTAAACAGTCCTTTCGAATACACCATCACAGTAACAAACTTAAGTTGTGCAAGAGTAACTGACGTTGTATTGACCGAACAACTCGCACGAAACTTTAAATTAGCCGGCACAAATCCACAGGCACACATAGACGGAAGTAAGCTTATGTGGGCTCTCGGAACCCTGGACCCCGGACAAAGCAAGACTGTTACCGTTAAGGGTGCTGCAACAACAACAGAGACGCTTAAGCATTGTGCAACCGTAACTTATGTTGTAACCGCCTGCGGCACAACTCAGGTTGTCGAGCCTAAACTTAAACTTACAAAAACCGCTCCTGCAGAGGTTTCGCTGTGCGATCCGATACCTGTTAAGTTTATCATAAGCAACCCGGGAACCGGTACTGTAGACGATGTAAAGATCGTGGATCAGTTACCAAGCGGCTTAACAACTGCCGACGGCAAATCCAGCATAGTATATAACGTTGGAACACTGGCCGTAGGTCAGTCAAAAGAATTTGCCGCAACATTGAAAGCATCAAAAACCGGATCATACGTCAATAAGGCAACTGCCACCGCTTCAGACGGCCTCAGCACTTCTGCTGATACCAAAACCATGGTACGTCAGCCTGTCCTTACTGTCGAAAAGACCGGACCTGATAGAAGATACATCGGACGTCAGGTAACCTATGACATCGTTGTAACCAATAAGGGTGATGCCGTAGCTAAGGACGTTGTAGTAGTTGATGCTCTGCCAACCGATGCTAAGTCTGTATCAGCAAGCAGCGGCGGAAAGATTTCGCAAGGAAAGGTTACATGGAACCTCGGTTCACTGGCACCTAACAGTTCTCAGAAAGTCAGCGTATCGCTTACTGCCGACAATTCCGGAACTTTGACCAACACTGCAAGGGCTACCGCATACTGTGCTGCTGCTGCAAGCGATTCGGCTGAAACAACCATCGCAGGCATACCGGCCGTGCTTCTTGAAGTTATTGATGTCGAAGACCCCGTTGAACTCGGAAACAATGAGACATACGTCATCACTGCTACCAACCAGGGTTCTTCGCCTGACACTAACATCAGCATTATTTGCACACTCGAAGATGCACAGCAGTACGCTTCTTCAAGCGGTGTAACAACTGCTACATTGGAAGGCAACCAGGTCAAGTTCGCTCCGCTCAGCACCCTTGCTCCGAAGACCAAGGCAACATGGAGAGTAACGATCAAGGCTGTTAAGTCCGGCGACGTACGCTTCAAAGTTACTATGAACACCGACCAGACCTCAAGACCGGTCGAAGAAACTGAGTCTACTCACCAGTATGAGTAGTCTTTAAAAAGTAATACCAACGCCGCGACAAGCAATTGTCGCGGCGTTTTTTTTGCGCCGTGTTGCCTTCAGCCTGCCGGAAACATTAGAACCAACCCTGTTGCCGGCTAATTACACCTAAAACTTTAGCAGACAAAAAGTTAAATCTTACAGGCAGCCAATTGACACGGAAGCTTTGATATTATACAATGGCCCGCTCAGTGGAATAGTCGTTCTTTGCAACGGCCTGCTGATATGGTGGATGTAGCTCAGTTGGCTAGAGCACTAGGTTGTGGTCCTGGGGGTCGCGGGTTCGAGTCCCGTCATCCACCCTTTTATATGATCTCTATTTGGGACGATTTTCAAGGTACCACTTGATAGTGGTTTTCAGGCCCTCGTCAAAGTCTGTTTTAGCTTCAAAACCGAACTCCTTTTTCGCCCGGGAAACGTCAAGGCTTCGTCTTGGCTGACCGTCCGGCTTAGAGCTGTCCCACAGGATATCACCGGTAAAACCGGTATATTTCGCGATCTTCTTTGTGAGGTCTTTTATTTTTATCTCAAAACCGGCTCCTATGTTAACCGCCTCAGAACCATTGTAATGTTCAGTCGCCAAAAGAATACCTTCTGCTGCATCTGCCGCATAGATAAATTCACGCGACGCTTCGCCGCTGCCCCAGCATTCGATCTGATCGAAACCTGATTCAGAAGCATCAACACACTTCTTGATAAGAGCCGGTATCACATGGCTGCTTGATGGATCAAAATTATCGCCAGGACCATAAAGGTTAACCGGCACAAGAAATATCGAGTTGAACCCGTACTCCTGACGATACGCCTGGGACTGAACAAGAAGCATTTTCTTTGCAAGGCCATAAGGCGCATTCGTTTCTTCCGGATAACCCTCCCAGATATCGTCTTCTTTGAAAGGGATCGGAGTAAGCTTGGGATATGCACAAACGGTCCCTATGGCCACGAACTTTTCAATATTGCAAAGTCGCCCCCGGTCGATAAGCTGAACACCCATCATAAGATTTTCATAGAAAAATTTTCCGGGATGTTCACGATTGGCGCCAATACCGCCAACAACTGCCGCCAAATGGATCACTATATCGGGATCCATATCACCATACATCCGCTTGACATCTTCCATCTTAACAAGATCATAATCGCTTATCTCGGGGACAAGTATATTTTTACAGCCCCTCTTCTTAAGGCCTTCAACAACAAATCCACCCAAAAAGCCCGCGCCGCCGGTTACGACTACTTTTTTGTCTTCAAAAAATAAACTCATCGTTTTTTATTTACCTCTGTGATCTTTGAGTACCTTTTCGTTTTCTGCCAGTTCCATATCTGCATCCGTCATCGTCTGCGCAAGCTTCTTGAAAGACATCTTAGGCACCCATTTAAGGACTTTTTTTGCCTTGGATGCATCGCCCTGAAGAATATCAACCTCTGAAGGACGATAATAATTAGGATCGATCTCTACATACTGTTCCCAGTCAAGATCGAGATGACCAAAAACCTCATCAAGAAATTCCCTCACAGAATGTGTTTCCCCGGTAGCGATCACATAATCGTCGGCCTTTGCCTGCTGAAGCATAAGCCACATCGCTTCGACATAATCACCGGCAAATCCCCAGTCACGCTTCGCATCAAGATTGCCAAGATAAAGTTTTGCCTGAAGACCAAGTTTGATCCTGGTGGCCGCTCTGGTGATTTTACGAGTTACAAATGTCTCCCCCCTTCGTGGAGATTCGTGATTAAAAAGTATACCGCTGCAGGCAAAAAGCCCGTAAGCTTCACGATAGTTAATTGTCTGCCAGTGACTGTAAACTTTCGCACAACCGTAAGGGCTCCTGGGGTAAAGCAGCGTCTTTTCGGTCTGAGGAATTTCAACTGCCTTGCCAAACATCTCGCTGCTGGATGCCTGATAAAACTTCGCAGGCTTTGACATAGTGCGAACCGCTTCCAAAAGTCTTAATGTGCCTACCGCATCGGTATCAACCGTATAGATAGGCATATCAAAGCTTATCTTGACATGACTTTGAGCGCCAAGATTATAGACTTCTTCAGGTTTGATATCATTAACGATGGAGGTCAAATTGCTGCCATCAGTCAGATCTCCATATATCAGTTTAAGAGCCGGCTGTTCGTGAGGATCTTTATATAGATGGTCTATCCTGCTGGTATGAAATGTGGAACTTCGACGGATTATACCGTAAACTTCGTACCCTTTACTTAAAAGAAATTCTGTCAGATAGGAGCCGTCCTGACCGGTAATCCCGGTTATCAACGCTTTTTTCATTGCTTTCCTTTCGGAATAAAATTTTTCCTTTACCGCATAGCTGATAACTCTATCGAAACCTCCATGGACTGTCAAGAATTTGCCATAATATTTGATTTTGTCAGGTAAATTTAACGAGCAATATTGATAAAAAACTGCTAATATACCGAAATATGAAAGATCATTGTCTCAGCAGGCTATCGGGGCTTATTGAATGGATGTATCGGTAATTATTACAAACTACAACACTCGTCAGCTACTCATTCAGTGTCTTGAATCCGTATATTCCTCGACGAACGACTTGGAAATACAGGTCATAGTTGTTGATAACGCCAGCAGTGATGACTCTGTTGAGTATGTCCTAAAAAATTTTCCTAAAGTCAGGCTGATCGAAAACAACAAAAATATGGGCTTTGCTGCGGCAAATAATCAGGGTATTGAAATAGCCTCCGGACGATTTATATTGTTTCTCAACTCTGACACGATAGTCCACGAGGGAGCTATCAGTGCAATGGTAGAAGAACTGTCAAAAACAGAAAAAACAGGGGCATGCGGCTGCCGGCTCCTGAACAAAGACGGTTCCCTGCAGCAAAGTGTCAAGTCATTTCCGACATTTGGAGCCATGATGCACAGACATACGATTGCAAAATTCTTAGGGGTGTTCGGACACACAAGGCGAAGATATAAAATGCCGCACTTTGCCTACGATGAAATTTCTAGTATAGATCAGGTTATCGGGGCCGTACTAATGATAAAAGCCGATTTGCTTAAGAAGATCGGAGTAATGGATGAAAATCTTACTTTCTATTTTGAAGAAACCGACCTGTGCTATCGCATAAAACAGGCCGGGTACGAAGTTTATTTTGTACCAACCGGAAAAATAACACATCTGGGCGGGGGCAGTAGTACGTTCGAAGGTGCTCATAAATTTCGTGCATTATACTTTAAAAGCTTACTGTATTATTTCAGAAAACACAAAGGCAGGATGAAAACAGCTTTGTTCAGTCTCATTTTTAAGCCAGGCGTATTCTTGTATATGATATGCGAGATACCAAAAGAAGCCATATTATATTTGATTGATGTTATTGCATCTGTAAATACTAATAAAAAACAACGCAGAATAACACATATCAAGGAGTACACGGCTTTTCTCTGGCAGTCCGGCTGGGACTTCCTAATAAAATATTGAATAGCTCCTTTTGGCAAACAGTTGATTCGGTTGACATGAATAATAATAAAATAAAAATCGCCCGGTTGTGGTCAAAATACGAAGGCTATGTAACTTCAAGAGCCTCTATAATTCTTGGACTCGATCCTTGCAGCTTCAATACGATTTGCATTTACCTCGCTAAAGAAAGCCAAGCTCCAAACCCTTATACACAAAAAGGCATCGATGTATTCTATGTCTCCGAAAAAAAAAGTTATGCAGGGGTCAATTTATTCAGAATAATAAAACTTGCTAAAATTCTTAAGGAACAAAAAATTGATATCCTTCACTGCCACAGGCACAAAGCAACCGTTCACGGGGTAATTGCCGCAAAGCTCGCAGGAGTGCATGTTATTTTTTCACATGTCCACGGCCTGAGAAGAAGCAAAAGAACAAAACGAAAGCTGATCAATCGGTTTATTTTAAAATATGTAACCAAAATTCTGGCCGTCGGAGAGGCAGTAAGGCAGGATGTGTTAAAAAGCAACCTGTTCCTGTCTCCTGAAAAAGTCATTTCTTTGGGCAATTCTATAGACATCAAGCGATTTTCAGACACACAAATATCTAAAGAAAAAGCAAGGACCGATCTTGGTTTGGGTCAGGACTGCATCGTTTTCGGAGCTGTCGGAAGACTCGCTCCCACAAAAGGTTTTTCGTATCTTATAAATGCCTTTGCAAAAACAAAAAAATCTCTTCCGAAAGCAGAACTCATATTCGCAGGTGAAGGCCGGCTGAAAACTCAACTGCAGAATTGTGCAAAGGAACAAAATATTGAAGGTTCTGTCCATTTTCTCGGAAATCAATCTGAAATGCCCAAAGTCTACAAAGCAATGGACGTCTTTGTTTTGTCATCTATTGCCGAAGGGCTGCCCCGTTCACTGCTGGAGGCAATGGCCTGTCACATCCCAACCGTCGCAACCGATGTAGGAAGCGTCTCGGAGATACTTGACAATGGAACTCTAGGCCTGCTCATACCTTCAGAAGACATTGACGCCCTTGCAAAAGCAATGATAGATACTTCACAAATGCCGTTATCAAAAAAAACCGAACTGACAGAAAAAGCCTTTATTCATATCAGCAAAAACTACAGCCACCATGTGATAATCAAAAAATTACAGGAAATTTATCGACTGGAATACGAAAAACAGAAGCATGATCTATGAACATAAGCGTTATAACTTGTGTAAATGACCGGATGCAATACGAACAAAATGTCAGGGCTTCGTTTCCCGATAACGCCCAGATGATACCCGTTTTTAACGCAAGCTCTGCTGCAGCCGGTTTGAACGAAGGAATAAATAAAACAGACCACCCCATTATCGTATGCTGTCATCAGGACGTCAAATTCCCAAAACGATGGATCGATCAATTGGAAAAACAGCTTAACATAATAGGTGATTTTGGCGTCGCCGGAACATTCGGGATCGACATGCAGGGCAACTATGCCGGCAACATCAAGGACCCGCACAACAACCCCCCTCTTGGAACCCTGCCGTGTGCTGCGATGTCACTGGACGAGCATTGCTTGATACTCAACAGGGAAAATGATCTTCACTTTGACGAAACATTGGGAGGATGGCACCTCTATGGTGCAGACATCTGTTTGCAGGCAAACAAAACCGGACTTAAAAATTATATCATCGATGCAAAACTGGAACACTTGTCCGGCGGAAAAGTAGATAGAAAATATCGAAGGATAGAAAAAAATTTCGTGAAAAAATGGAAAGGAAAAACCGCTTTAACTGCCTTCCGGACAACATGTACAAAAATAAATCTTGGGTAAAAAATTTATAACTCACAATGCCTTTGATCGGCATCGCCTTCTTACATCAAATTATTACAGAGCTTTTTATACACCCCTAATGTCTTTTCCGCACTTTTTGCCCACGTGAACTCTCTGCCGCGAGAGTACCCTCGTTCGATAAGTTCTTCTCGTAAAACGTCATTGTTTGAAAGTTCTATCATTGCTTGGGAAACAGCGTCAATGTCATAAGGATCAACAAGCAAAGCCGCATCACCCGCTACTTCCGGCATCGAG
The DNA here is from genome assembly GCA_016928585.1 of Sedimentisphaerales bacterium. Lineage (GTDB taxonomy): Bacteria > Planctomycetota > Phycisphaerae > Sedimentisphaerales > Anaerohalosphaeraceae > JAFGKL01. Next base: position 2,600 of record JAFGKL010000058.1, on the reverse strand, counting down.
GACCGGTTTGAAGTGATAACCGGTACACCGCAGCCGAATGCCTCAAGGATGGGGATTCCGAATCCCTCGTAAAGACTCGCAAAAACCAAACCATCCGCACAACTGAAAATGTCTTTTATGTCATCCATCGGACCGGTTATCAAAACACTGTCAGAAATGCCCTCGGCAATAAGGTCTTCGAAAATATTGTCATCTTTCGGCAAACTCCCTACGATCACCAGTTTAAAGTTCTCACGAAGCTTCTCTTTGGACATCATAAAAGCATTTATGATCCTGCCTATATTTTTTCGCCTGTCGGGAGAGGAAAAAACTATAAAATAGTTATCCAGGCGTATCCCATACTTACCGGACAACTCCTTTTTAACAAGTTTCTTCTCAGCTTCGCCTATCGGATCGAAAACATAACTAGCCGCAAGATGGACAACATCTACACGTTCTCTTGGAACACCGAAAATATTACAAAGATCATTTTTAGTGGACCCTGAAACCGCTATAAAATGGTCGGCCCGATTAACCGCCAACTCAAAAGGACCTAGTTTCGATTTAACATATAAGTCTGGCAAAACATATCTTCGAAGATCATGGACTGTCATTACTCGCATTTTGCCCTTTGTCGGGGGCATCATATGGTGCAGCCCGTGATATATATCAAAATCTTTAATATAATGTTCAAGTGTCGGAAATTTACTTATCGACCATATATCTTCCAGCCATCGCATCTTTGCCAATGTCGGCCTCAGCTTGGCCCAGTCACCCAGGCCATCTTTGATAATGTTGGCCTCATCAGAATACTGCCTCGAATAAAAAAGCGAATACTCCGGCTTTTCTTCTAATTGTTCAAATCCCTCTAAAAGTCCTTTGCCTACCGCATAAAAGCCGGAATACCTGTTTACCAGCGCCGGATTAAGGTCAAAGGCAATACGCAATCTATCAGATGGCATTCTTTTGCGTACTGGCTTATCGTTAGCCACCGTCAAAGCTACCATCCACCATAAAAATATTTTTATACTGGGATACCGAAAAAAAGCCTGTTTAAGAAGAAAACGTGCCCGGTCTTTCAAACCTTCTCTTATAGCCGCTCGACCGGCTCTGTAGCCTTCCTTGCTCAGACGCCTCATTGCACGCAAAAAAGGTACTTTCTCTTGGCCGCCGCGATTGTAATAAAAGTTCTCGAGAACCTTGAATTCGGTCAGACGATTGGCAAAAGACGGTTTGGAAAGGTTGCCCATATGACGACGCCGTTTGAACAACGGGCTCATAACCGCAATAAAACGGCATTCAAGAGACAACCGAAGCCAAAGATCATAATCTGAGCATACACGTAAAGATGTATCGAAACCCCTGGCCCTGCGAAGAACTCTCGTAGGGAACATCGATCCGCAGGAATGAACAAGAATATTCTCAAAGAGATTCTTGGTTATATATCCGCTGTAAAGCTTCTTTTCCTTACGTGGTGTCTCGTTGCCAAATTGATCTATCGCAATATAAGGACCGTAAACTATAACATTTTCATTGTTATCAGGAAGAGCGTCAACCATCTTTTCAACTGCATCAGGAGGCAAAAGATCGTCAGAATCAAGAAAAGAAATATATTGCCCGCGCGCAACTTCTATAAGCTTATTTCGAGCTGCTGCATCACCAGAGTTCTCCTGCCAGAAATACCGCACAGGATAACCCTTTTTTTTGATCATCTCGGCCGTACCGTCGGTAGAACCGTCATCAACGACCACTATTTCGTAATCCTTATATGTTTGCGCAATAATGCTTTCGATGGTTTTATTAAGGAAAACTTCCCTGTTATAAGTCGGAATGCAGATGCTTACCTTTGGAGTCATGGCTCCGGCCCTTTATGCTACGATTTGTGTTTCGTAAAGATTACGATACAGTTGACAGCTACTCATTAATTCGGCGTGGGTTCCGCTTGCAACTATACGACCGTTGTCCATAACTGCGATCTTGTCCGCCGAAATAACCGTGCTGAAACGATGCGCTATGATAAAGCACGTCCTTCCACGCATAAGCTCAGAAAGTGCATCGTGGATCTTGGCTTCGCTGTCAGCATCGATCTGGCTCATTGCCTCATCGAAAATAAGTATCGCAGGATTCTTAACGATCGCTCTTGCTATAACTATCCGTTGGAGCTGACCGCCGCTAAAACCCGTACTGTGTTCCCCGATAATTGTATCGTAACCGTTTGGCAGCGGCTCAATAAACTCATGGGCAAACGACCGCTTCGCCGCCGTTATGATCTCATCCATAGTCGCATCATTCTTACCATAAGCAATATTTGCAGCAACCGTATTGTTAAAAGTAACAACGTTCTGTGTAACCATTCCTATCTGATCACGAAGGCTTTTCAGCGAAATATCACTCAATTCATGCCCGTCGATCATGATAGAACCACTGTCGATATCGTAAAATCTCGGTATAAGATTGATAAGGGTCGTCTTACCTGAACCGTTCGGACCTACAACCGCTATCGTATGACCCGCCTCTACAGACAGATTCACCCCGTTCAGCGTCCGGTTCTCATTACCGGGATACGTAAAAACAACATCCTTAAATTCTATCTTGTCTTTCAGAGGACCGATATCTATGGC
>JAFGKL010000057.1 GCA_016928585.1 Sedimentisphaerales bacterium | reverse complement strand
CCCAGGTTTTCCAGCACCACCTCGATATTTACTATGGCATCAGGATCGGCATAGTTATCCTTCAGGGAGTTCTCAAGGCTTGCAAGAGCATCCGCAAATCTCTGCTTGTCACAGAACAGGATCGCCGTTTTATAATGCAGCTGAAGTGTATCCCTATCCAAAAGGCTCATGGTCGTGAGTCTTTCGAGGGCCAGATCATTTTTACCGCAGTCATGAAGGCAGACTGCAAGCTTGCTGGACGAACGGTAATGTGTGGGGTTGATCTGCAAGGCGCTTTCGAAGAATTCTATGGCCTTTGGTATATTACCCTGGACCATCATCAATATGCCGAATTTATAGTGTATATCAGCGCTTTTAGGTGTATTGGCTATTTGTTTTTTATGCGCTTTTATTACGTCTTCGATCATGACGGCGGACGGTTCAGACTGGTTACTTAGCCGTGCTTCTTCGTTAAGTATGGTCTGCAGATGAAGTGTAGCTGTCTCTGAAAACAGTAATGTACTATTCTGCTGGATAGCAGACGAAAGCGAGAGGGTTTTTACAGCATCATCTTTTTGATTAAGCAGGCCTTGAGCCATCGCAAGCCCAATATACGAATCGACGATCTCATCGTTTATTTCGGCAGCCCTGTTAAATTGTTCGGCGGCCAAATTCGGACGCTGAAGACGCAGGTAATGTGTTCCAAGTTTGATCGTTGCTTCAAGATAATTGGGCTGAATTCGGATGGCATTTTCATAATTTTCAATGGCCTCGGCTGCCCTGCCGGCTTTACTGAAAATGTCCGCCATACGAACATAAAGATCGGGCATTTCTCCAACCTGTTCCATTAACCATGTAACACGCTCCATTGCTTCTTCAAAGCGCCCGGCTTCGACAAGTTCGGAAGTGTCATTATGCTGATCATCCTCATGGAAGTTATCAGGATGGGACACTATAGCACTGTTAAAGGTGTCAGCAGCTTTTTCATATTGTTTATCGGCAGCATACAAATAACCCAGCAGGATCAATGAACTGACATCTTCCGGATGTTCACTGGTTAGATGCTCATACTCGCTTATTGTCTTATCAAGCCTTCCATTCTTAAAATAGATCGCAGCCATTCTTTGTCTCGGCAGTTGGAGGTGGTTCTTGAACTTGATACAATCCTGGTAAAACTCAATTGCCTCGGCTTCCTGCCCTAATCGTTCATAGCAATATCCAAGTGTATACAAAGCCATGGTATTACTTGGCTGACGCATATAAACTGACTGGGCCTGTTCGATAGCTCCCGCAAGATCGTTCTTATGAAGGCATATTGCCGCTGATACCATTCTTCCCAATAGACAGTCAGGATTTTCAAAAAGGTAAAATTTCAGCTTTTCAGTGGCATTTTCAAGCTCCATTTTACCAAGAAGATCAACTATCTCATCGAAGTCATCGCCTTCTAGGGTCGTACCATAATTCTCCTGCCGGTTCCTCATGACCCCCAGCCAGTGCCAGATGAGATCTGCCGTATCAACTGTCACCGCCCTGCCAAAAATTTCTAATAGCTTGCTCATCGTGTTCTCCCTGCCATACAAAAACTAAATCATAGAGTTGTGGCACAAAGAGAATCGACTGTATTGAACGGTCCCTTAATTGAGTTTTGGCTAAATCGAGGCCAAATCGGGCTTTTTGAGGGCAAGACATGGCATTTATGATGAATGTAGCGATTGTCGCGGCTTTATAAGGTAAAAATCAGCTATTATGCACCAAGAACGTGAAATTCCTGTTTTTAAGCCAATAGCATTATTGGACGCAAAGAAAAGCTTCTATTTGGCCTGCTCTTAAAGAGACTTATATATTAGAAATTAATACGATTTCTACTTCGCGTTTTTCACTTCAATCTGCGATTCAACTTCGCTAAGGTAGGCAAGAGTTCGTTCGAGCTTATCTGTCAGGTGTTTAAGTTTGAGCATTGTTTTTACGCGTGTAAGAAGCTCCAGTTTGTTTACCGGCTTGCTTAAAAAATCGTCAGTCCCCGAGTCTATCGCCCTTTCGATATCACCAAGCTCACTAAGTGCGGTCACCATGATAATTGGTATCTCAGCCGTTTTAGGATCACTTTTGAGCCTCTTGCAAACTTCAAAACCGCTCATTTTAGGCATCATTACATCGAGCAGTATTAGATCCGGCAGTTTATCCCTGGCAATGTCTATAGCTTCAGAACCGTCCACAGCTGAGATGGTCTGGCAGTCAACGTCCTCAAGATAAGCCAGCAATAGTTCGAGGTTCTGCTCGTTATCATCTACTACCAACACGATAGATGTTGTACTTTGCTTTTTCTTACTCATATTAAACTCCGCTAAAACACGAACATTCTAAGAGCGATCTGTTCGGCTGTCAAACGTCAAATTATACGTTTTTCGATCAGAGCTTTGATGTGCTGTTTTCGATGAACTCACGAACTTGAGGTCTTAAGTAAAGGTTTTCAATATCGACAATTTCTCCTATTGCCTGGGCAGACAAAAACGCGGTCTGGACAGCAGAAGCATCGGAATCGACATAGAAAATACGCTTGTCCTTAAGTTTACAAAGCCCCCCTCCTGATCCACCCATTGCCTCGGTACGGATTATAACGCCATTTTGGCTAAGCAGTTCCAGCATTTCTTCAAGAATCGCCTGAGTTTCCATTTTTCAAGAAAATCCCCTCAAAAGGTCGAAAAAACATTAATACAACTTAACGGTTGATATTAATAATTCAACGGTTTTTTTACGATTAAAATAGTTTTTCTTTTACGGAGCCGATCTATTGGAAAGTATACTTCAAAGACGAAAATCGCTGCAAAAGGATCTTTCAGATCGGAAAAGTCAGATCATTAAGCTTAGGGCTCAATCTGCCCAGGCACAGGCACTTGCGAATCTTGGCCTGATCAGTTCCATGATAGCCCATGAAATGAACAATATACTCACCCACCTTGGAACCTATGCCGAGCTTGCTATTAACAATCCCGATGACACCCAGCTTGCCCGGAAAGTGATGAAGAAAACCGCAGCAAACTCCGCAAGAGCCTCAAATATTCTCAAGAGCATGCTTGCCATGGCCAACGGAGAAAAACAGGAAAAAAAATATTACAACCTTAAAGACCTCATCGATGAAATATTTACATGCATCGCGAGGGATCCTGGCAAGGACAAGATAAACCTGAATATAAATATTCCCGAAAATATGACCGTTTACTGCGAGGGCATTTGTCTCCAGCAGGTTTTGATGAACCTGATCCTTAACGGACGGGAGGCCATGCTCAAAAGAGGCGGAACTCTTTCAATACGAGCTCAAAAACTTGATCGACATGTTCAAATTGAAGTGTCGGATACCGGGTGCGGAATTGAAAAAGAAAACCTTTCAAAAATCTTCGAGCCTTTTTATACTACTAAGGATGAAAAGGATATTACAAAACGTAACGGTGCAGGGCTTGGGCTTGCTTTCTGTAAAAAAGTCATTGACGCACATAACGGAACAATTTCAGTGGAATCTAAACCAGCTCGGGAAACAAACTTCAGGATCAAGCTTCCTGACGATGTTCGTTAGAAACACTTCAAGATCGAAGGTTGATTTATAGTGGGATCTTTTCTTGAAAACTTCTGGCATCTTATCTCGATGGCTGTTCTATTGGCATGCTCTGCTTTTCTTTCCGGATCGGAAACTGCTTTTTTTAATATCTCCCGACGCCAGATCCAGCTATTCAGAAATTCGACACACAAACTGCACAATCTTGCCGCATGTCTTTTAGAAACCCCCAGGCAATTATTAACCTCTCTTTTATTCGGCAACATGGTTGTGAACGTCTTATACTTTACTTTGAGCAGTGTTTATTCGGTAAAGGTCAAAACCGCTTTTGGACCATTACAAGCTGTAATAACTGCGGGTGTTGCCTTTTTTGTCCTGCTGCTTGCCGGCGAGATGCTTCCAAAATCGATCGCGTATTTGCATTCAAGAAGTTTCTGTATAGCGGCAGGTCCTTTCTGTTATGTTTGTATGCGAATCCTTTCTCCGCTTCTGAAAGTTCTCGAATTCATAATCGTTACCCCGACCCTTAGACTTCTGACAGGAACACCTGACAAAACTCAGCCTGTTTCTCCTATACAATTTAAAACACTTATTGAGTCAACTAGACAAAGAGGGCTGATCACCGAGGATCAAAACCAGGTCTTCTCAGAGGTCATTGAGCTGGGACTGCTTAAAATTCGTCATGTAATGAAGCCGAGAGTCGACATGGTTGCTTGTAATGTTTCAGATCCAACTAATAAAATAAAAAAGATGATGATCGAGAACAATCTGACCAAAATACCGGCATACAAAGGAACTATAGATAATATAGTCGGACTTTTACATCAAAGGGATATAATTCTTTCAGCAGACAGGCAATCCGCCAAGCTTGTTAAAGAAGTCAACTTTGTTCCTGAACAAAAGTCAGTCGAATCATTGCTTGGGTTTTTTCAGAAGACAAGCACGGATATGGCAATTGTCGTTGATGAATACGGCGGGATAGCAGGAAGCGTTTCACTTGAAGACATCGTAGAAGAACTCCTGGGGCCTATTGAGCAAAAGGATTCTATTGAACCTATTGAACAGATAGGCCCAATGGAGTATCGCCTTGCAGCCGACCTTGCAATACACGATTGGGCACAGGCCTTTGATATTAATCCTGAACAGGACAGGCTTTGTACCATCGGAGGGCTTGCCACCGCCCTGCTCGGCAAAATACCATGCGCTTCAGATACCGTTAAATTAAAGAATTTAAGGCTAACTGTTGAAAAAGTTCATAAACACAGGATACAAAGCCTTATCTTATCGCTTGAACCTGAAACCAAAAATAATAAAGAACAAACATAACAATGATATTGACCTTACAAATTATTGCCTGTTGTTTACTTATCCTGCTGGGTGCTTTTTTTGCCGGCTCCGAAACAGGTGTATATAGATTAAGTCGGTTTCGGCTAAGACTCGGTATCGAGCAGAAACGCCCTTTCCATTCCCTCCTTGGTAAAGTCATGGAAGACAGTGACGGGCTCATCTTTTCAATGCTGATCGGAACCAACTTGGTACATTATATCGCGACCAGCACAATTACCATCATGCTGCTTAGGACAACGCTAAGTCAACAATCCGTACAGCTATATGCGACTTTGATAATGTCGCCGGTTTTGTTCGTCTTCTCCGAAGTGATACCGAAAAATCTTTACTATTATCATTCGGACGTAATCATGCCTCGGTTGGCAGCGGTAATATGGTTCTTTCACAAATTGTTTAAATGTTCAGGGGCGGTATGGCTGTTGAAATTCATAACAAGATTAACCGGGAAACATCTGGCAGGAGAAACCTCCGGCTCAATACCAATTTCATCCGGGGGCTCTACTCATATCAAACAGATAATCCGCGAAACCCATGATGAGGGGCTGCTGAGTTCTGTGCAGAACGATATGCTAAACCGTTTGATCAATCTCTCAAAAATATCGGTAAGTTCGGTAATGATACCACTAACCAAAACAAAAATGGTAGATATCAACTCAGACAGAAACCACTTGTTAGACCTGCTAAATAAATATAATTACACCCGCTATCCCGTGTATAAAAAACATCGCACGAATATCATCGGTTTTGTCAATATATACGAAGTCCTCGCAATGGAGGACTTAAAAGGTTGCGATCTGTCAGAATCGGGATATATAAAACCAATCGCAAGGTTTTCCGGCTCACTTTCGGTTAGCGATGCGATCGAGAAAATGCGAAATGAAAACCATAAGATCGTCATGGTAACGCACGGTTATTCCCAAAGCGGAAAATTCTCAGGCATACTCACAATGAAGGATCTAGTAGAAGAATTCACCGGCGAACTGGCACAATGGTAAAAAATTGTGCCAGGAAAACAGCATTAAAAACTACTGATAGTCAATTATTGCTTTTGCGATGTCGTTAATAGCTGTTCGAGTTTTACCATTAGCACCATTGGTTAGAATACTGAACAAATAATCCCCCTTTGGCGTTTTGCACATTCCTGACAGGGATTTAACGTTGTTGATATAACCGGTCTTTCCGATCACGTTGCCTTTATGTTTTTTCTGATAAAAGTACTTTTTGAGTGTCCCGTCAACGCCACCTACCGCAAACGAGTCAAAGAACACCCCCCTGCTATCGCTACTATACATGTTAAATAGCACCATGGTAATAGCGTTGGGACTTAACATGTTTTTTCTGCTCAGGCCGCGAGCATCGCTAAGAACAAATTGATCATTATCGACTCCTGATCCCTTGAGAAATCTCGAAACAAGCGTAAGCCCATGACTCCATTCGCCGTTTATCTCTCCGGTGGTATTTTCTGCGGATAATGTCTTTAAGAGTGACTCTGCCGACAACGCCATGCTGTCTTTGTTACATCTGCTCAGAACATCAGGCATTTTTGTCGTAAATGTTTTAATTATCTTTATTTTTGTGTCCTTCTTGACATATCTTTCAAGAAGTTCGCCCCGGACTTCAATGTCCGCCAACCTAAGACGTTCCGCAAGTATAAAACCGAACATCGCAGCAGGTCTTTCGATAGCAACATCAAAACCTGCACTCTTATGGCACTTGCCATAAACGGTTATCTTATTGGGTGTTTTATGGCGATACGAGCCGACAGCACTTGAACCCATCGATACAGCTTTCACCTCGTTGATCATACTAAGGTATTTTGTTTCAGGGTCGATGCTTATAGCAACTTTGTTATTAATATTGGTTGTAGTGATACGAATGCAGTTACCGTTATAATTCAATCCACTCACTTCGCAGGCATATTCTTGATTTACCTGCTCTTTGGGCCAGTCCGGGTGTACACGGTTATCGTCAAAAAAACTGCTGTCAACGATTATGTCTTTTATACCCGTAACACCTTCACTTTTAAGTGAATTAATAATCTCTTCAAACACCCAGTCTTTATTTCGATCATATTTACTGTCTGTTTGGCTATCACCAAGAAGCGGATCGCCGCCACCGATAACTACAAGAGTATCGTCCAACAGGCCAATTTTTGTTGTAAACTGATAATCCGAACCCAAGTATTTAATCGCTGCAGCGGATATGACAAGCTTCATATTAGAAGCCGGGATCATCGGCTTATTGCCGTTATGTGAATAAATGGTTTTGCCCGTCTTCGCCTCGATTATCTTAACAGCGAAATCTACCTTTTTTTGAGATTTAGCAGATATAATGCTATTAATACGTTCAGTAATACCGCCCAGACAAACACCAGAAAGGGTTGATATTAGAAAGAGTTCTATTAAGACAAATTTAACGATTCTTTTCATAAATGCTGTTCTAACAAAATCGGATCATAAATTCAACTGTGCCAAAACCGTTTTGTGCTTGTATATTCTATCGACAAACGGATAATAATTCTGGAAACTTTTCTTGAAGAGTAGTTTATGAAAACAGCAAGATTGGCACTGATGTCAAACAGCGAGCCATGTAAGATATTCCGAACTCTCGCAGAAGCTGAGGCCAAAGTTCACAATACAACAACCCAAAAGGTACATTTCCACGAAGTCGGTGCTGTCGATTCTATAGTCGATGTTCTTAGTGCCTGCATTGGATTCAAAGCCTTAGACATCCAAAAGGTTTATTGCTCGGTTCTTTCTGTAGGTTCGGGAACTATTAAGTGTGATCACGGTATCATGCCCATTCCCGCCCCTGCTACCGTTGAAATAGTCAAACGCTTCAATGTGCCGATCCAGACCGGTCCCGGCGAAATTGAGTTATTAACACCCACTGCAGCAGCTATATTGGCGGAATTCACATCAAAATTCGGTCCAATGCCCCCATACAGGTAGAAACTGTCGGGTATGGAGCAGGGACATACCGATCAGATAAATTCGCAAATGTTCTGCAGCTTTCTATTGGAGAGTCAGTAGTATCAGAAAAAGAAACCGATTATGTTTACCTGATCGAAACAAATATCGATGACGCTACTGGTGAGATGATAGGTTTTGCCATGGACGGGCTTTTAAATCTCTCAGCACTTGATGTTTTCACAGAATCTATCCAGATGAAGCACAACCGCCCTGCCGTAAGGCTATCGATCTTATGCAAAACTCAGGACATCAATATTATGGAAGATTTTCTCTTCAGCCAGGGGCTGACTTTAGGGGTCCGCAAGCAGCTTATACAAAGATCAAAGCTGCAACGGGAATTTTCAAAGGCAGACATGTTCTTGCAAAACCGGAATATTCCGACTGTGCCGCAATCGCCAAAGAGCAAAATATCCCCTTAAAAGCCGTTATGAAGGAAGCCATGTCGTCTTATAGGGCAAATACAGCCAATAACAATGTTTCTAATCATAAAGCCTTTAATAACAAGATGTTATAATTTTTTCGATTTTATCCCCCAATTATTTCAGTTTCTTTTGACATGTGCCGAAACGACTGTTATACTGCTCGCGAAGAACTAAGAAACATATGAAAGTTCTGGTAAAAAAATTAAAATATAGCGGCTTTTTTGCCGTGGCACACTTCCGGAATATCGTGGATGAATGTTCCGGAAGTTTTTTTATGATACAATAAATATTGTAAGTGTTTTTAAGACAGAAACTTATGAAAAAATGTTCGGTGCCAAATAAAAAAATAATGTTCACCGCCCGTGTTCAAAGCAATGAACCGGTTGGCCGTTGCTATCATAAAATGACAATTGAGCTCGATAAAGCAGGCTCAGAAGCGTTTATTGACCTTGTTCCAGGCCAATTTGCTGAATTTGACCTGAGAAACCTCTCTTTACCGCCAAAAGATGGCATTCCCGCCGAGCTTGCGGATATTTCACAAAGACAAGTTATATTACGCAGACCGTTTAGTTTCTACGATTCAACCATTATTCAAAATACATCGCCGCCAGTTATTAGACTTGGGATATTATATTGGGTCCTGGGCCCGGTAACATTGAGGATGACAACCCTTTCAAAGGGCGACCAGATAAACATGATCGGGCCCTTGGGAAATGGGTTCTGGATACCTGAAGGCACTAAACGTGCACTGATTATTGCCGGCGGAATTGGCGCTCCCCCTCTCATTCATTTGGCAGATTACTTGCACGATAAATACCCCCAGATAGAAAAAATAGCTTTTGCCGGCACGAAAAGCCTTGAGCATATGCCGGTTACCATACAGATTGACAATGAAGTGGGGGCAACGATCGCTGAATTTTCCAGATACAAGATAAAAACCTATATAGCCACAGATGATGGCTCTGTCGGCCACAGAGGTTTTGTTACTGAATGTTTGAAAAATTGGATCAATGATAATAAACACGACATTGATAATACCGTTATTTACGCATGCGGGCCTAAACCTATGCTCGCTGCCGTTTCTGTTATCGCAGCCGATCACAACATTCATTGTCAAGTCAGCATGGAACAAATGATGGCGTGCGGCATTGGGATTTGTCAAAGCTGTGCGGTTGGAACTAAAACCGATAGTAATGAAACTCAATACAAACTCTGCTGTAAGGATGGGCCCGTTTTTGACAGCAGAAAAGTTGTTTTTGATCTGTAATTATGAAAAATGAAATTGATATAAGCGTAGATTTTGCAGGACTAAAACTGTCCAACCCGGTTTTTACCGCATCAGGAACATGCGGATATATCGACGAGTTGGCTGATTTTATGGATATAAATTCTCTTGGCGGTTTTATTACCAAAAGCATTACTCTTGAGCCGCGGAAAGGCAATCCAACACCCCGTATAGTCGAAACCGACTCGGGAATGCTCAACGCTATCGGCCTGGCAAATATCGGGCTTGATCGCTTTATCGCCGAAAAGCTCCCTCTTATAAAGCTGTACCGCCCTGCCGTCTTTGTCAATCTCGCAGGGCAAACAATCGATGAATATGTCGCCGTTGCCCAAAAGCTCGCTGATTACAAACAGATCGCCGGCTTTGAATTGAACATCAGTTGTCCCAATGTTAAAAAAGGTGGTATTTCTTTCGGTACGGATCCAAAACAGATTGAAAAGATCACAAGATCCGTTAAGAAAGTCTGTCAAGACAAGCCGTTAATGGTAAAACTCACACCAACGGTAACCGATATTTCCATAACTGCCCGTGCAGCAGTAGACGCAGGCGCCGATGCACTTAGCCTTGTTAACACTTTCACCGCTATGGTTATAGATATAGAAACCCAAAAACCTGTCCTTGCAAATAGGACCGGGGGACTAAGCGGCCCTGCCATAAAACCGATAGCCGTTTATCTGGTAAATAAAGTTTACAACGAAGTCGCAAAACCCTCCAATATCCCCATAATGGGCCTTGGCGGAATAAGGAACACCCGCGATGCGATAGAGTTTATGATAGCAGGGGCAACAACTATTGCAGTTGGGACAGCGAGTTTCCCAGAACCGGATTGCTCGGAAAGGATCGCAGCCGGGCTTGCTTCGTACTGCAGTAAGCACAATATTCGCCGAATTTCCGACTTAATAGGCTCCTTGCAATAAACTCGAACCGGTGATATCATTTATACATAATTGAGATTTGTCATTTGGCAGTATTTAACGGAACAGGATATGGAACTATTAAAACTATTATACGAGTATTTCCCAATGGCGGTAAATACCGGCAAGTGCCTTGTGTTCATAAGCGAGGACTGGCGAGTTGAACTTACCGAACATAAAAATTCTAATTTCAGCGATTCCAGCAAAAATTCCCCGATCATCCGTGTAAGAATTTTTAAAAAGGCCCTAAGCGGCGAATATATACCCGGACATTTTGAGGACTTCCAACTCGACACGGTAAGTCAGCTTGCAGAACAGATCGAAAAATATGTTCAGTCGGCTGTTGGTCAGAATATTCGTGAAGATGTCTGAGCTTCTTATTATTTAGTTTAATTTATGGCAAGAGCATGTCGAGCCTTGATATATCCCAAAACGATGAAGATGTGATCCTTTCGGTTAAAGTCGTGCCGGCTGGAAGCAAAACCGCCCTTGCAGGTTTATTAGACGGCATGCTGAAGGTAAAGCTATCCGCTGCTCCGGAAAAAGGGAAGGCCAATAAAGCACTTATCAGTTTTTTAGCAGATGTTCTTGGCGTAAAGAAAAATTCTGTTTCGATCATATCCGGCTCGACTAATCCGCACAAAAAGGTTAAGATAAGCGGTGTTAATGTCGATTTTGTTATTAAAAAACTTAGTTCTGATGTCTCTGTAGATTAAATGGCCCTCAGCATGAAAAAGTTTTATTTACTTGTATTATTCTCGTTAGTTTTTGCTGTAACTGCCCCGGCAGCTATAAAGCTTGCCAATGAAGGCAAAAGCGGT
>JAFGKL010000056.1 GCA_016928585.1 Sedimentisphaerales bacterium | reverse complement strand
GAAGCCGCCGCGACAAAGAACTTTGACTATGCAATCGAGATGTATCTCGAGGGTCTTAGGCTCGAACCCGATGCGCTTGAAGAAGGACACCTGGCACTGAGAAAGCTCGCGTTCGACCGTATGGAAAGGGGCGGAAAAAAGCCCTCCATGGTAGAAAAGGTCAAACACCGTGCCGGCAAAAGCCCGCTTGAGGATATGATAAGCGCCGAGTATCTGCTTGCCAGGGACCCGAATAATATCTCATACATTGAAATGCTTCTAAAGGCCTGTATAGCAGGAGCTTATCCTAAAACAGGCACCTGGGCGGCCTTTACGTTGTTCCAGACAAACCACCAAAAAGAAAAACCCTCTTATAACGCTTATGTGCTGCTTAAGGACGCTTTTGGCAAGTTCGAGCTTTACGAGGAGGCGATCCAGTCCTGTAAGCTTGCACTGCAGCTTAAGCCCGACAACGGCGAGCTTGTAGACAATATAAGGGATTTCAGTGCGAAAATGACCGTTAAAAACGGTAAATACGGTCAATCGGAAGATTTCAGGGATTCTATCAAGGATCGTGAAGGACAGCAGAAGATCCAATCCAAGGAAAGTTTGATAAAAAGCGACCAAGCTAAAAAAGCCGCTCTTGAAGATGCTATCAAGAACTATAAGGCAAGCCCCGAGCATACAATAACCGTCTTAAGACTGGCTGAGGCCTATTTTGACCTTAATACCGACGAGGGATTTAGAGGCGCAATCACTGTTCTACAAAAGACTTATGAAAAAACCAACGATTTTACCTTCAAGCGGCGTCTGGGTGAATTACAAATAAGAAAACTCAAGTCAATGCTGAGAACCGTCAAGTCGGCTATGGACTCCAAACCTGACAATAAACAGTTAAAATCCAATTTTGATCAAATTCTTGCAAAATTAAGCAATTTAGAGCTTGAACATTACCGCCTTTGTGTGGAGAATTACCCGACCGATATACATATGAAGTACGAGTATGCTCTTCGGTTGCTTGTGAACAAGCAGTATGACGAGGCGCTGCCCCTTTTTCAGGATGCACAGAATGATCCGCACCATAAACTGGCAGCAATGGATAAAACCGGGCTTTGCTTCTTCTTCAAGGGCTGGTATAATGATGCGATCGATATTTTCAAGGCTGCTATGGACGCCTGTGAGATCGCCGGCAGTGCCTTGGGTAAAGATATAAGATATAACCTGGCAAGAAGTTATGAAGAAAGCGGCCAGACGGATCAGGCTCTTGAGATATTCAGAAAGCTTGCCCAGCTTGATTTTAATTATAAAGACGTTGCTCAGCGCGTTGATAAGCTGAGGAAATCAAAGGAATGAGTGAATTTATTTGTATGGAGTAAAAAGCGAGTAATTTTTAACAGGAGTTTAATGTGGCGCATTCGTTATCTGCCAAAAAAAGAGTAAGACAGAACGCAAAAAGCAGGATGATCAATCGTGCGAGAAAAAGTGCGGTTAAAACACAGATCAAGAAGTTCGAAGAAAGTTTAGCTGCCGGAAATACCGAGGCTGCTCAGCAACAGTATCGTCTTCTGGCTCGAAAGCTCGATAAAGTTTCATCTACAAGCACCATGCACAAAA
Source organism: Sedimentisphaerales bacterium (assembly GCA_016928585.1). Lineage (GTDB taxonomy): Bacteria > Planctomycetota > Phycisphaerae > Sedimentisphaerales > Anaerohalosphaeraceae > JAFGKL01. Next base: position 9,052 of record JAFGKL010000056.1, on the reverse strand, counting down.
ATACGGCTGCAAGAATGAAATCTCGTCTTGCCAAGAAGCTGAATGGCATGAAGGGTTAAGGCCCTTTTTATCAAAACAGCATTGGTTTATTTGTAGTCATAACAGCGTCTAGTCGATAAACAAGTCGGTTAGGCGCTTTTTTTGTCTGGACACAAAATGGTAGAAGTCTTTCAAGAACAGATACTTAAGCTATTAAATCGGCCGGACTACACCCCCCGCAGGATCCCGGCGCTTGCGGAATCCCTTGGCGTTTCGGAAGCTAACTATACCGAATTTCGCGAGGCCTTAAAACATCTCGACAGAAAGGGCAAAATCAACATCTCCGGCAAGATCGTTTCGCTTCCGCATATGCCCAGCAGGGTAAAGGGCACCTTTCGCGGCAACCCGAAAGGGTTCGGCTTTGTAATCCCCGATGACCCAAATGCCGACGGCGACCTGTTCATTCCGCCGGACGGAACGGGTGATCTTATAACCGGCGATAAGGTTATCGCAAAATCTATCAAAAAAGGTATGCGCGACGGTCAGGCCAGATATGAGGGAGTCATCCTGGAAATAGTTCAAAGGACAGAGGCCAACATAGTAGGGACGTTAAAGCATCCGGGCTCGTACTGGGTCGTTATTCCCGATGGTAAACAGGCCGTCAACCAGATCATGGTAGATGACGTTACCGCAAAGAACGCAAAGCCTGACGACAAGGTTACTGTTGAAATAATTCAGTATCCTTCCGACGGCATTCCTGCCCGCGGAGTTATACTTGAGGTTTTAGGTAAGGCTGGTCTTTACGAATCTGAAACATTATCGGTATGCAGTCAGTTCAACCTGCCCGGCGAGTTCGGCAGACAATGTCTCGATCAGGCCCGGCTGGCTTCCGAGTCGTTCAATATTAAAACCACAACAGGCAGGGACGACATCACAGATGAGATCGTAGTCACCATCGATCCTCCGGATGCAAAAGATTTTGACGATGCGATAAGCTTAAAAAAGAATAAAGACGACAACTGGGTTCTTGGTGTTCACATCGCCGACGTAAGTGCTTTTATACCTATGGATTCGCCTTTGGATAAGGAGGCAAGGGATCGCGGCAACAGCACCTACCTGCCGCGAAAGGTCATCCCGATGCTTCCGGAGATATTAAGCAACGGGATATGTTCGCTGCAGCCGAACCAGGAACGATTTGCAAAAAGCGCTTATATAACTTATGACAGCGAAGGCAAAGTGCTTGCAACCGAATTTGCCAACAGCATAATAAAATCAAAATCAAGGCTTACATACCTACAGGCTGACGATATTATCCACGGAAGGGCTGCCGATTTTCCCGGTGAAGTAGTCGCATTGATAAAAGACATGGAGACATTGGCAAGGGTGATCGAAAAACGCAGAAGAAAAAACGGTATGCTGCATCTTGACCTCCCTGAAACCGAACTGATCTATGACGAGGACGGAAAAGTCATCGATGCTGAGCCGGCAGAGGATTCATATCCTCATACGATCATTGAGATGTTCATGGTGGAGGCTAACGAGGCGGTGGCGGCACTGTTTGACAGGTTTACCGTTCCGTTCATGCGGCGCATTCATCCGGACCCGGAACTGAGAAGTCTAAAGCAGCTTCAGAGTATCGTCAAAGTTTGCGGGTTTAAGATCCCCCGGACTCTCGACAGGACCGTGATACAGGATCTGCTTGAAGCGGTAAAGGGCACGCCAAACTCATTCGCCATTAACACCTATATTTTAAGAAGTCTTCAGCGAGCCGAGTATGCGCCTCTGCATGTCGGTCATTTCGCACTTGCGTCTCAGCACTATTGCCATTTTACAAGTCCGATCCGGCGGTATGCCGATCTGCTTATACATCGCCTGCTGCAATGTTACCTTGAAGAACGATTAAACATGATAGGCCTTGAGGAAGTTCTTCCCGAGCAGGAACTTAACGAGATAGGCAAGCATATTACATTTACCGAACAGAGGTCGGCCAATGCGGAAAACGAGCTGAAGACCGTTTTGATACTTCAAATGCTGACCGATCATATCGGCGAGGAGCTTAACTGCGTTGTTTCCGGATTGACGAACTTCGGGATATTTGTTAGGTGTCTGAAATTCGGCGTAGAGGGGCTTATTGAATTTGGCGATCTTGGGCTTGACGAATGGAAATTCATAGAAAAGTCTCAAGCCGTAGTCGGTGTTCATTCCGGGAAAAGCGTTCACCTGGGAGAGATCATGACGGTAAGGATCGCGGCTGTAAATGTAGCGGCAAGACAACTGACCCTTGCACCGGCAAAGCCTTTGGTTGACTCAAGAACGAAGTTTGACTCGGCCAATAACAGAAAAAAAGCAAGGAGAAGCAAGTACCAAAGAAGACAACAGCGAAAGCGTTAAACCTCCCAGTAAAGTTTTTCCTCGTACTTGTAGTAAAACCTGCCTAACAGATGACACAGCACAAGCGTAAGCCAGAGAGAAGCAGCTTGTTCTACAAGATGGAACCCAATTGCACCCATTATCTCCGAGCCGGGGACGGGCGAAGCTGCGCTTGCAGCTGCCGAGCCCATCGCAGCGGCAAATACGACAAAATAATATATTATGCCAAGGCCGTAAAGCAAAATGACCAGACCGACGTACTGCGGAAAGGTGCTGATTATAGAACGAACTAACAACCATGGATTTAATGCACTTAAGCTGTCGAAAAGGACCATCGCAAGAAGGGCCATCGGAAAGAAGGCTGCTGAATAGCCAAGCAACGAGATGACTATAACATTATTCGGTTTTGTTTCTGTAAACACACAATAATAGAATACATAAATAATTACCGGGCTTATGAACAGTATGCAGGTAGCCATTACTTTTAAGTATTGAAAAGCTTCTTCCCATATATCAAGTCCGCCGGAAAATGCGTCTGGTGCGCGTAGTCCGCCGGAGGCACTGTCGCGGATACACTCACAGCAATACCAAATTATATAAAAACTAATTAAAAGCTGCAGCAAGGCTCCCATACAAAAGAAAAATCCCAACACGAAATTGCAAACCACAACAAGAACTATGTTCAAAAGCCCCGCTATAGATGTCGGATACAGCAGAATGTCTATGGGCCAGGGCAGCATCCTTTGTTTTGGTGTCTTTGTTTTTAAATTTTGAGTTCTTTGTGCATCGTCGATTTTCTCTTGCTCCGGCTTAGGTTTTGGTCTTTCTATTTCTACGGTTTGTCCTGCTGCAAGCGCCGAGAGATCCTCAGAGTCAAAATTAAGCATATTATCGCTGACCGCTTTTTGGGTGGAAGATCTCGTTGCAGATTCCGACTGCGTCGCGGGCCGAGATGCTTTTATAACACAAATGTTCTGGCATTTATTGCACTTGACGCGTTTGCCTGCATGGATCGCTTTTACAGCAATCTTCTGGTTGCATTTTTCGCATCGGAACTTGATCATATCAGAATCGCCGGTTTTTATTTCCTGGCTTTCGGCGGGAATTTTAACGGGCTGTTTGCATTTCGAGCATCTTGCCTTTTTGCCTGCATAATCGTCGGGCGCCCCTATCTTATGCCCACAATGCTCACAGCAGAATTTAATCATGGCTTTCTCCCGAAATCCCCGGCCGATAAAGGCCGAACTGCAACTTATACTAAGCTAATCTTAGCAATATTTCGTCCATTGTCAACAAAAACCGTCTTAAATACAACAAGGAGAAGGTATTACTTGACTTTTACAGGGTTTTTTGCGATACTGCCCGATTCAAAACCATATTAACAAAGCATTTGTCGTTTGGAGTAAAACATGAAAGCAACAGAAATGAAGAAGGGCCAGACTGTCAAGGTTGACGGTGTGCTGTATGTAGTTGTAGATTATCAACACGTAAAGCTCGGCAAAGGCGGTGCGATCTATCAAACAAAACTAAGGAACCTGACCGACGGGGGCATTCGCGATATACGTCTTCGCTCCGAAGAAAATATTGAAGAGGCTTTCCTTGACAAACGAAAATATGAATACCTTTATTCTTCGCCCGGCGAGCATGTGCTTATGGATCAGGAGAACTATGAGCAGATAACTCTTGACGACGATGCTTTTGGCGACGGCCAAAAATATTTAAGGGCCAACGAACAACTTCTGGTCAGTATGTACGAAGGCAAGCCGGTAGTTGTTGAGCTGCCGAACACTGTTGATCTTGAAGTGACGGATACTGCCCCGGAAATAAAGGGTGCAACGGCAACGAATCAATACAAGCCGGCAACGCTGGAGACGGGGCTTGTTATTTCGGTTCCGCCATTTGTTAAGGTCGGTGAAAAACTGCGTGTGGATACGCGAACCGGCGAATATGTCACCCGCGTTAAAGATTAATACTTTACCTCGTCGATAGAAAAATATGGCATTTAACTTCAGCAAGACGCTTGTAAACCTGTTCGGCTCTCGAAATGAGCGCATGGTAAAGGCTTATCTTCAGATCGCTTTGAAGGCCGGTGATTTCGAGGAGGGGATCAAGTCTCTTTCCGATGATCAGCTAAAAGCAAAGACCGCTCAATTCAAGGACTCTATCAAGAACGGAACAAGTCCGGAAGAGTTATTGCCGGAAGCTTTTGCCGTTGTTCGCGAGGCTGCCCGCAGAAATGTCGAGATGCGTCATTTTGACGTTCAGCTTGTCGGCGGGCACGTTCTTTACGAGGGTAAGATCGCAGAGATGGCAACCGGCGAAGGAAAGACTCTTGTTGCTACTTTGGCCGCATATCTTGTTTATCTTACGGGACGAAAAATCCATGTCGTAACCGTAAATGATTATCTTGCAAAGCGCGACGCCGAATGGATGGAGCCGGTTTATAATGCGCTTGGGCTGACGGTAGGTGCGATCCAGGCCGACATGGATACGTCCGGCCAGGAACGAAAAGACCAGTACAACCGCGATATTACTTATGGAACAAACAATGAGTTCGGCTTCGATTATCTTCGAGACAATATGAAGGTCTCTATCGAACAGATGGCGCAGGGGCCGCTTGAGTATGCCATTATAGATGAAGTCGATTCTATTCTTATCGATGAGGCAAGAACACCGCTGATCATTTCCGGACCGGCTTTTGACGATGTTACGAGATATAAAAAAGCGGATTCCGTCTGCCGGCAGCTTTTGAGTTTGCAGAGCGACCGTGACAAACTTAAAAGGCGCATCGACCTTACTCAGCGCGAGATCGCTAATGCAGAGGGCGAGCTTGCGGAAGCTAAAAAGGCAAAAGACAAATCCCGCGCAGAAGCAGCGCAGAAGGTTATCGAGGAAAAAGCCGGGCAGCTTGGCGGCGATGAGGCAAAGATCGAAACGATGACCGAGTATTTCGAAGTGGAACACGATCGGAAAGCGGTTCATTTGACCCACGAAGGGATAGGGGCAGCACAAGACATTGCGGGTGTAGGTTCTTTCTTTACGGGGTCAACTATGGATTGGCCGCATCTGCTGGAGCAGGGGCTGCGGGCGCATATTGTTTTCGAAAAGGAAAAAGAATATGTAATCATGGACGGCAAGATCGTTATCGTTGACGAGTTCACCGGTCGACTAATGCAGGGCAGACAGTGGTCCGACGGGCTTCATCAGGCAGTAGAAGCAAAAGAAGGCGTGCAGGTAAAAGAAGAATCGCAGACTCTTGCGACGATAACCCTGCAGAACTTTTTTAAGCTCTATGACCAGATCGCGGGTATGACCGGAACTGCGGCAACAGAAGCCGAAGAGTTCATGAATATCTATAAGCTTGACGTTGTGGTTATCCCCACGAATAAGCCATGCGCCAGAAACGACCAGGATGACGAGATATACAAATCTATAAAAGAAAAGTTCAATGCCATTGTCGAGGAAATCTTCAGAACAAGTTCTTCGGGCAGGCCGGTGCTGGTAGGGACGATAAGCATTGAAAAAAGCGAGGCCATCTCGAATGCGCTGAACAATAAATACGGGCTTGAACATGAAGTTTTAAATGCCAAACAACATCAGCGCGAAGCAGCCATCGTCGAAAAAGCCGGTCATCAGTATAAAACCCGCGACAACCGGATGTTCGGAAACGTCACCATCGCTACGAACATGGCAGGACGCGGTACGGACATCAAGCTTGGTGACGGCGTCCTCTATGAAGTAGTTAAGACAGAAGAAAGCACTTCTGAAAAAGGCGTCGAGTTATATACACTCAAACAAGATGGTACTGGAAATTTAATTTCTTTTAAATCCACAGATCCTCTGGCCAGAGTTTTCCGCATACAAAAAGATCAAAAATGGGTTGGCGGGCTGCATATCGTCGGCACCGAACGGCACGAATCGAGACGCATTGACAATCAGCTTCGAGGACGTTCAGGGCGACAAGGAGATGCGGGGTCAAGCATCTTTTTCTTAAGCTTCGACGATGATCTGATGCGGATATTCGGAGGGGAAAAGATCTTAAAGCTTTTGGGTTTGGTCGGGTGGAAAGAAGACGAACCAATCTATAATCCGATGATAAGCAAACAGATCGCCAAGATCCAAAAGAAAGTCGAGGAACGAAATTTCGAGGCACGAAAAAGTCTGCTCGAATATGACGAGGTGATGGACTATCAGCGGAAAATATTTTATTCGCGAAGAAGGAAACTCCTTAAAGGGATCGACCTTAAAGAGACCATTTGCGAGATGATCGATTCGGTGCTAAGCTCAAACTGCGAGTCCGTCCTTGATGCTAACTATCCCTATAACTGTATTGTTGAATGGTCACGAAGCACCTTTGGTGCGGACCTTGACGCAGGCAGGATCAACGGGTTAAAGTCGGAAGAGATCGAAGAACAGATAAAGAATCAGGCTAAGAAAAATATTGCCAATGAGATATCTCTTTCGCTCGGCGAATATCTTGAGGACTACGAGGACCGAAGTACGTGGAACATCGAATCCCTTTGTAAATGGGCAATGAGTGCCTTTGGTGCGAACCTTTCGGCAAGTAAGTTAAGGCATGCCAACCCGGAAGAGATCGAGGATATTCTGGTAGAAGCAGCAAGCGAACAGATCAATAAAAAAGACTGCTCTCAGATAGATGAATTTTTAAAAGAAGATTTTGCTTTAAAGACGATCGCACACTGGGCAAGTTCAAAGTTTGATATTAATGTAAGTGTTTCCGGGCTTACCGGTCTAAAGCCGGGCCAGGTACTTGAATACCTGACCAAGCTCATCGAAGAAAAATACACTCAGCGGGAGATATCGTATCCTGTAGATTTTGCAATGAATATGGCGTTTGGTTCTGATGGCCCGAATGCTTACGGGCTTGAGGCGCTTGTTGACTGGGCCAACAAAAAATATCTTGCCAATCTCTCGTCAGATCAACTTCGCGAGATGCCTCCGAAAACGATCTATAAAAAACTTATCGAATACAGCCAGGCCTATAACAACGGTAAGCTTGCCGAGGAGATCGATCCAAAGATCGGTTCCTGCTCCAAAGAAGAACTTTTACAATGGGCAACCGAAAGATTCGAAGCAACGCTCGAAGAAGCAGACATTGAAGATGACGAGGCGGCCAGGGAAAATATTACATACGCCGCAAAACAATTCCTTCGCAAGGAGCTGGCCGACCTGGAAAAATACGTACTGCTGCAGATATATGACGGCACATGGAAGGATCATCTGTACGCAATGGACCATCTCAAGGAGAGCATCTTCCTTAGAGCATTCGCGGAGAAGGACCCCAAGGTCGAATACAAACATGAAGGCTTTAAAATGTTCAACGAGATGCTCGCGACTACGGAGGACAAAGTAGCGGGAACCATTTTTAAGGTACACATTGCTCCCAATACCCAGAGAAGGAACGTATGGAACGTAAGCGCCGCCAAGCATGATGAGGTAGATCAGTTCTCGATGGCCGAGCGTCAGCGTGCCGCGGCAACGGCTCCGCAGGGTGAACAAAAAGTAAAACAGATCAAATTAGACCAGCCAAAGGTCGGCAGAAACGAACCTTGTCCGTGCGGAAGCGGAAAAAAATATAAAAAGTGCTGTGGAAGAAATGCTTAGAATAAAACAGCCCATACACTAAAACGATCTACTGCACGCTAAGAGTCGGGGCAGATGTCACAACATTCGGATCAAAGATCATTTTTGAATAATCGTATTCAGGAAGCTTGTTGGGACCCTGTTGAAACCCGGCTGTTTGTCGATGGAGTTCTTTGGCTTGCAGAGAAAGATCTTCCCACTTATTTTGATGCCACTTACCATCTTGCAGCGATTTAGTTAAAACCGGCAGTCCGCTTTCATAATGTACCTCTCTTATTAATGAGCCATCCTGATCGAAATGCTTCCAGTGATCTGCACGTGTTCCCATGTTCCATTGCCCTTGGGCAGATATCTTTCCGTCAAAACCATACTCCTCATGAGAGCCATGGTAAAACTGTTGATCGTCGCTTAATTCGGTTTCGGAACTGAGCTTCTTCATAAAGCTGACTTGTTCTTTATAGCCGATGGTACCGTCTTGCTTTTGGTACTCGATGATCTCGCTTGAATAACCATTGTTTTTGTAAAAAGAGACAGCCAGGGCTCCAATTGATACAAATGAAAAAACATAGCCTATAAAAAACACAACAAGCAAGATTATTGTCGCACCCACTCTCGGAGGATGTATTTTTATCCGTTCCCACAACTGCAAGGCAACATCGGCCATGGTTTTTGGTTTCATGCTGCCCGGCATATTTTGATGGATCCAGGTTATCATATGTTTTAGAATATGTTCAGGAATCTGATCGCTTTGATGTTCGGCATCAGACATGTCAGGGCCGGCTTCGATTAATTCAGATTTTAGCTGCTTTGCTTTTTTTGCCAGCTTAAACTTATATGAAATCCCAAGCAGGTTAAAAAATCCGAGCATTTTAATAAACCAACTCTTTATCGCAAAACCAAGAATTAACAGTAGTGCAGCAGTTATAATATTCATTGCCAGCTCAAGAAATCTATTTCGTGAAAACAAAACGAGATGTACAAATCGGCCGCCGTCTAATGGGTAAATTGGCAGTAAATTAAGCAGATTTATAAGCAAGAACATACAGCCTATTTTCAAATAAAGATCTCTTGGGTTTATTATATACATTACAAAAATAAT
>JAFGKL010000003.1 GCA_016928585.1 Sedimentisphaerales bacterium | reverse complement strand
CAAATGGGCAGAGGCGGAGTTGAACCGCCGACACACGGATTTTCAGTCTATTTTAGCCTTTTTCATAAGTCTTTAGCTATCATGCAATAATAAATGTTACCTTTTTTATAACAATTACTTATCTGCGTCAAATAATACACGTACCACGCCAGTTATGCAAGGAAAAACTGGCAAGTATTACATTGCGTATTACATAAAACATTGAAAGTTTAGTTGGCGCTTGATTAACCTATAGACACACGATTATTTTCTTCAACTCAGCGAGTATTACCTCTATGCGTGCTTTATCAAGGTTTTGCTCGTCGAGAGTATCTTTTGTTTCCAGAAGATACCTCGCAATATTATCAAATTCTGTTTGTTCCATTTAATTTGTTCTAAACGTTTATGTCGGTTTGTAGGCTGTCACCAAATACTTCGTTACTACAGCCATATTCTTCCACTAATGTTTCAATAAGCTCTTTAACAGAAATGATTTTATCTACCCGATGAGCGTTAGCTCCCGCAAAAGCGAATCCTTCTTCCATGTTACCCTTTTTGGCATTGGTTAAGGCAAGAGCAATACAGTATGGTGTGTTTTTAAAATCACAAGTTCTTAGGCACTTCCATGGGCATTTAAAAGTTTTCTTAACCCCTGGCGATACCTGCTGGAGAAAGTTGTCCAGTATGGCTCTTCCAGGCAAACCAACAGGACTGTCAATTATGATAATATCTTCTTGTTTGCAGTTTAAATATACATTCTTAAATTCCATAGAGGCATCACATTCATAAGTTGCAACAAACCTGGTCCCCATCTGAACTCCCTGGGCGCCTAACTGCATAAATTTATGGATATCCGCACCCGTGTATATTCCTCCCGCTGCGATCACCGGGACACTTTTAATGAATAGTTTTTCATAGGGTTTTATTGCAGAGATTACTTCCGGTAGTATCTTTTCCAACGTATAGTCTGGATTATTAATCTGCTCTTTTTTGAAACCAAGGTGTCCACCAGCTAATGGTCCTTCTACAACTACCGCATCAGGTATATGATTAAACTGTTTTGCCCACGATCTAAATATAATTTTAGCTGCTCTGGCGGAAGATACTACAGGAACAAACTTGATTGGCAATTCTCCTAATCTGTCCAATGGCAAAGTCTCTGGAAGTTTTATAGGAAGCCCTGCACTTAGAAACAGTATGTCTGCACCTTCATCAACTGCACATGGAATAAGTTCATCATAATCCGTAACTGCCACCATAATATTAACACCGATAATCCCGTCTGTTTTTGCTCTTGCCTTTCTTATTTCTTTCAGCAAAGCCCTTTTGTTTGCTTCTTTAAGATTTGTAAGATTGTCTGGCTCAAAAAGGCCTATCCCGGCAGTGGCAATAACTCCAATGCCTCCGGCTTCAGCGACCGCTGAAGCTAAACCTGACAAAGAAATACCAACCCCCATCCCTCCCTGGATAATCGGCACTTCAACTTCCAAATCACCTATTCGCAATGTCGGTATTTTTCTAAAACTCATATACTTTATACTCCTTTAGGAATACATGAGTATTCTATGTTTAAAACACACGTATCATTTTTGCCTAAAAGAGGTTACCAAGCTTAATCAGATTTTTTTTTATAGAGCAATAGCCGGTAAGATTTAAATTTTTTGAAGTTTTCTCCGGTTTTTTCACCATTAAAATACTTTTTATTAATTTTTCTTATTTTCTTCCTGTACGCCCATTTTATAATCTTCGATACAAAAGGGTATCTATTCTCTAAAAGTTGTTGCGTCAAGATTACTGTGGGATGAACAGCTTTTTTAAACGTATCATTTAAAACATCGATACTAGGCGACGTCTCTTCGGTAATGTCCATGTCCTTAATAAGTCTAAGAGGATATTCAGAAACGATATTATGGAAGATCTCCAGCAGATGCCCGCCCGACATATTGCTTTTACCTGAAGTTCTTTTCCTGAAAAAGTCACAGATCAGCATATAACCATCAGGATTCAATAAACTAATGGTTTTTTCGAAACCTTTTTTGAGATTGATATATTGAAAACTTTCGCTAAACAAAATCACATCATATCGATTTTCTGTTTGTAATTGTTCGTAAGAACATTCAAATATCTGACTTGAGTTTCCCAATAATTCACGAGCCTGTCCTGCTAAAAAATGACTTGGAGAAACACAATCTACTTTATACCCCATAACAATTAGTTTTTTAGCTATTTGGCCGGTGCCACATCCAACGTCCAAGATTTTTTTCGCACTTTCTGGAATGTGTGAAATTAGAAAATTTGCATAGTTTTCCTGGGCGATGTGTACATTCGTTATGTCTACTTCAAGACCATCTGTCCAGTAACCATAGTGAAGATGATCTAATTTTAGAAAATATTTGCCACAGATTGAACCTATTTCCAGGCCTATCTCACGAGAAACTTTCTTTTTGTCTTTCTTCATATGCACCTTTCGTCCGGTCAGGTCAAACTGGACAATTACACAAATATCATTTATAAGTTGGCTATAAGTATAACTATAGAAGCTTAAGATAAGCTTAAGATATGTTTTTTTCAAAAAGGTTTATTGGGCTATATATGCGGCAGGGTTACGACAAAATCAGTCCCGGTTCTGGGATTTGATTGTACGGTAATAGTACCGCAGTGTTTTTGGGCGATCTCCTGCGCCAAGGCCAAGCCTAATCCCGAACCGGTGCTGCTCGATGCTCTCTTGCGGACTTTTCGGACTCGGTAAAAACGGTCAAAGATAAGCTTTTGCTCCTCGGTTGGGATTCTACCGCCCTTGTCATGCACCAATACATTCACAAGCCCATTTGAGGAATGCATCGAAACAGACACTTCGCTTGCCTTTGGACCATACTTGATAGCGTTATCTATCAAATTGGCCAAAAGTCGCCTAAGCTGTTCATCATTGCCACTTACCTTGGCAGTGCAAACCTGCCATTTTAAGGTGCTGCCTTTTTGTTCAGCGAATGGAAGGTATTGTTCACAGATCTCGGTTGCTAAATTGCCTAAATCAACCGTTTGCCAGTCTGATTGACTTTCGATGTCATCCAGATGAGCCAGCGTCAGAAGTTGTTCAATTAAGTGCTCCAGACGCTCAAGATCTTCCAACGACTGATCCATAGCAGACTCATAAGTTTCAGATGGGCGTTTTCGGGAGCGAGCAGTTTGCAGCGTACTCTTGACAATTGCCAATGGTGTTCGCAGTTCATGAGATGCATCAGCGGTGAAGCGACGCTGCTGCTGCATTGCCAAGGCAAGCCGTTCTATCATCTCATCCCACGCCCGGACAAACAGCCTTAGTTCCGACGGTACGTCAGTAACATACGATGAGAGTTGGTTTAGGTTCTTGCCTGTAATATCATTCATCTTAGTTGTAATACCAACGACAGGTTTCATCCCCCATTTTAAAATCCATAATGTAGCCCCAATTGAAAGCATTATTACGACAACTCCTATAATTAGTAATGCCCGTAAGAAGTCGCCAATTTGAGTATCGACATGTCCATCATAGACTGCGATAATTATATTGAGGGGCTGCTTCGTAGATGAACTTGCCCGAGGATCTGGGGCTCTGGTCCATAAGAGTCGATAAGGGATTTCCCCCCGTGATGCCTCAAAAAACTTGTGATTGCCAATTGTAGGGGCTTCGGTAGATTGAATATCCCAGTCCAAAGGCCAGTTTCCCTGTAAGCCACTGGTAACGTAATCATCTTGTTCGCCTTCAAACCACACACGATAGACCGGGCTTTTCGTATCATTTATCGGTCCAAAAAAGGCCTCGATTTCTTTGCGAGCTTCCAGCAGTGAATCGTCCGCAGCCATAGAGACAGTTACAGCTTCGGTTTGTGAGAGCAACGCACTGTCCACACCAGCCTTAAGCGTTTCTCGAAATTGCACATAAGCTGTAACCGAAAGCACGGCAATTATGGCAACTACCAAAATCGATACGCATATTCCCAGCCGCCATTTTAATGATAATGGTTGCATATTATTTTTCTTTCAGGAGATACCCTTGGCCTCGAACGGTCTCGATTAAATCGTATTTTCTGTCCGGATCAAGCTTTCGTCGTAAAGCCGAAATATACACTTCCATCACATTCGAGAAACGTTCCCAGTTAAAATCATATAGATGCTCAAGCAGTTCTGTTTTTGAGACGATTTGACCGGCCCGCATACCAAGGTATTCCAGAGTACGGTACTCCATTGCTGTAAAACGGATTTCTCTGTTATTGAACTTAACCCTTCGGGCGACTGTGTCGATGGTCAGTTTTCCAACCTTGATCTCTGGATGGGTCTGGCCGTATGCACGCCTGACAAGTGCTTTGCAGCGGGCTACCAGTTCTCCCATATCGAAAGGCTTAGTCAGGTAATCATCGCCGCCGGTATTAAAGCCGGTTATAATGTCGGAAGAAGTATCGCGGGCGGTTAATATCAAGACAGCTACGGTTTTACCCGCACTTCGCAATTTTCCGAGGATATCCAAACCATCCATTCCGGGAAGTGTCAAATCCAGAACAATCAGATCGTATGGATTGGTCTTAGCCAAATGCAGTCCATCCACGCCCTCAGTACATACATCAACTGCGAAGTTCGCACTTTCCTTAAGGACCTGAGCGATATTCCTGGCAAGCCGTGCTTCATCCTCGATTATCAATACACGCATACTTATGTCCGTCATCCAACAATATTACACTATTATTCCGATTATTTTAAGGCTTGCCGTTATGCTACTCATTGCCTCATAGCAAAACCATTTTTTGTAATATCTAAATTAGTGATGTCTGTAATCTTTTTCAAATTGCTACGTCATTGTCTGCCTCATCATACTTTGTTTTTGGTCTTAGAAAGAGTGACATGCCGAAAGTTAAGGGGCCTACTCGTCCTATATACATAAGGGATACAATAATGATTTTGCCTAAGCTGCTAAGTTGTGGTGTAATTCCAGTACTGAGACCCACTGTTCCTAAAGCGGATGCTGCTTCAAATAAAATCGACTCAAACTTAAAATCTTTAAAATTTTCGGTCAACGTCAAAAAATAAATGCCGAGTAATAAAAAGCTCACATAAAAACAAAACGTTGTAACAGCCAGACGGACTCGTTGTCTAGGAACAGGCCTCCCCCAAAAATAAACTCGGTTCTCACCTTTCAGTGTACTTTTGGTAATTCCGAACAGTACTGAGAATGTTGTAGACTTTAGGCCGCCACCAGTGCCGGATGGCGAGGCACCAATTACCATAAGCATTATGAGAAGCAACAGGGTTGCCCGCGATATTTGTGAAATGCCGACAGTATTAAAACCAACGGTTGTCATAGAGGTCATCGCTTGAAAAAAGGATACGATTAAGCGATCTTCAAGAGGCAAGAGCTTGACAGATGGTTCAAAAAGAAAGAAAATCACAGTCCCTGCAAGGCTTACCCAAAAAGTTGCGTGAAGAATAATCTTGGAGGTTAAGGTAATTCGCTGGATTCTGCCTGTTACGCGTCGCCATACATCTACGAGAACAATAAATCCGATGGCCCCAAGGTAACTTAGCGTGCTTATGGTTAGATTAAACCAGAAATTACCCGCAAACGACTCGAGACTATTGTTGTAAAGGCTAAATCCTGCGGTACAAAAGGCTGATACACTGTGAAATATGCTACTCCACAACACGTTTGTTTGACCAGCTTGTCTTAAAAGCATATAGAGAATTGCTGCACCAGCAGCTTCTATGAGAACCGTAAAGAAGATTACACTTTTGACGAATTTGTAAATTCTAAATGACTGCGGAAGGCTGAATACTACACTGCCAATATCCGTCCGAGCCTCGGATATTTTCTTTTGCCTCGATAGAATTATGAATGAACCAAAAGTCATATAGCCGATACCACCAAGCTGAATCAGGGCCAGAATCACAATCTCTCCAAGTAGTGTATACTTGTCAGAAATGCTTACTGTTACAAGACCGGTGGTGGAAACAGCTGAAGCAGATATAAAAAGGTTATCAATCGCATTTGCTCCAGAACCCGATTGAGTAACAGGAAGGCAAAGAAGAATCCATCCCAACAGAACGTAGGAGATATATCCTAACACTACTGCTTTGATAGGATGCAATGTGATTATGAAATCAAGAACACCTTTAACACTTTTTTTCACTCAGCTATCCAGTTATTCATAAATAATATTTCGGAAAGATATACTATTCGATAATCAACACACGCATAACTTTGTCCGCCACAT
>JAFGKL010000055.1 GCA_016928585.1 Sedimentisphaerales bacterium | reverse complement strand
ATGCGGTATGTTCCGGGCGTATTGAAGCCGGTAAAATCAGCTTTCCAAACATCGGATTGAGTGAAGTTGTACCAAAATACGTCGGAACCGCTGCTTTTCCAAAAAGCGACCGTTCCCACGGCTTGTGCAGCAGACGTATTCACATCATAGATATAAACGGTATTCCCTTGAAATGCCGAGTAGTCACGTGCACCGCCGTTTCCCATCCAGATATACAGATCGACCGCTTTTATGCTTGCATCACTGAGATATCCAACGAGGTTAACATGGACCGCTTCTGACCGGCTGTTGAATATATCGAAATCAACGGTTTGGCTCAGGACATCGGAATTAGTATTTGCGTTTATCTCAACGGTGTAACTGTCTGCCTGCTTCATTGAATGGGGCAACTTCAGGTAGACTGTGTGTTCCATTGTATATTCGTAACTCCAGTCATTGGCCGGCACGTCCCAGTCCATCTCGGCCATGCCGTTTAGTTTTGATTTTCGGTAGCAATTTGTCGGATTCAGGCCGGTCGTGCCGTAATTAGCATCATCTGTCGATTTTATGATCCAGTTCGCGGGCAGTACGGCATTTGTTGTGTTAAGTGCAGTTCCATAAAGCACTACATAATTATTGGCAGTGTCATGGTTTGATGTATATGCCGTGCTTCCAAGCCCATCGTCTACAAAGTTTACCTCGCCGTCAATGAAGTTGACCTGAACGTAGTCCTTGTCGATAACTTTTATTCCGACAAGCTTAGCGGCGAATGCATTGGCAGATAGAATTGTTAATGACAAAGCTAAAATGATCAGCGGGTATTTCCCGTTCAACCGTTTAGAAAACATGATTTTTCCTTTTTATAGATATCAATAATTATACCAAAGCTATCGTGAATTTTCAACGTTTTCCTTTTTCCGGGTGCCTGTTCCGTCGAGCCACAGGCAAAAAACCACTAATAACCGCTAAAAAATAAATTGAGGCAGTGACAGTTTTGAGTATAATGGCGGATGATGAAAAATCAGCTGGGACTTATTAAATTGAGATAAAACAGAGGAAAGCAGAATGAGACGATTATCACTAATATTTATCATTGCCCTAATGTTATCGAGTTCCACTTTTGCAGGAGAAACGGGGTTTGCAAGTAAGTACCGGCTGGGGTATGTATTCGGCCAGGCTGATGTCGGAGATATTGCCAAGCTGGCGGAGCACACGAATGTTCTGCTTGTCGATGTACTAGACAAGAACGTTAACGAGATCGTAAAGGCCGCTAAAGAGAACAAGCTGGGCGTGGTGTTAATTTTCGAAACGAAAAAACGAAAAAATATCGAGAAGCGCATTGACGGCATTATTCAAAAATATCCCGATGCTGTTTTAGGGGTCAGTTGGGAAACACCTTACTGGGACGATAACAGTAAATCCTCGTATGAAGCCGTTAAGCAATTCGGCATGTGGCTGAATGAAAAACATGCGGGTTTGGAATACTGGGCGTCTTTTGTGGAGAGGCCTCGAGGTAAAGTTCAGACACAGAAGATCCCGCCGGAAGTAGATGTTATCAGTGTGAACGATTATTTTGACCCTACCCCTCACGCCGTGCGGACAAAGTGCCTGGATAATCTGCCGCACTGGCTGAATAATATCGCCGAGGGCAGGCGGGTTGTACTTCGCTGGTGTAACCCGGGCCAGGGAGATGGTCTGGTTAGCAAGACGGAGCCTGGTGCGATGGATATGTGCCGTAAAGTCGCAGAAGAATACAGGCTGGCGGGGGTTATTTTCAGCCGTTATGGAGAATACTTAAAAGACGACGGGGGAACTGTCGCGGGTATTAAAAATAAATCTTCACTGACAGACCAAATCCGGGAGTTAGGCGGGCAATGGAGGGGTAAGACGTTATGCGAGGACGTCGTTGTCAAAGGGATAAGCCATTTTGCAGAAGACGATATGCATACGCATTGTACGAAAGTATCAATCAACGGTGTGTGTCTCGATAAAGTTACAGAAGTCGAATTCAATAACCTGACAATACAAAAAGCTTCTTTTGTCCAGCAGGATGAACACAAGATCATTATCAACGTGCCGGAACATACCGAAGGCGAGTCGGTAGTAAAAGCGGTGAGTTCGACCGGCAGTTCTACCTTCGATGAAGATAAAGCCAAGGGGATGCTGCTGGAAGCAAAGAAGTGTTTTGCGCTGAAGAACAAAAGCGGCTATACCAAGTGTGCCGAGATATGCCGTCGTATTATCAAGGAATATCCCGATACCCGTTACAGCAAATTCGCAGATAAGATGCTGGAAAAGATACCTGCCAGATATCTCGAAGAGAATCCGAACTAAATATTTCCGGAATTTCTTTAAATCTTTAGATTTATAAAAATCTTGATTTTTTGTGTCAGATCATTGTATAGTCCTATAATAAGTTACTAATAAGCTCTTAATATACAAAAAGGAGAAACTGAGATGATAACAAAATTTAACAGATCCAGGTTATGGATATTTTTAATTTCTGTTGTATGCTTATTTTGGTGCGTCGGTTGTGAGAAGATCGCAGGGCGGCCGGAGCTTATCGGCGACGGAGTTGTACGTTTCTATGCTGAAGGCACGGTTCCCGCACAATTAGCACCTTCGCCGGCACTGGAGGAAGAGCCTAAAGTATTAGGTTCCATGCCGAGGTCATGGAAGGTAGTGCCGAAATTCTCGTTAGCCAAGGACGGCAGGCATGTTGTTAATGTAGGTATTGAGCCAGGGACGAGTCTTTACGGTACAGGTGAAGTTTCTGGACCGCTGCTGCGCAACGGCAGTGTAGTCGAGTGCTGGAACACCGACGCATACGGGTACGGCAGGGGAACGAAATCCCTTTACCAGTCTCATCCGTGGGTATTAGCGGTTCGCAAGGACGGGTCATCTTTTGGTGTGCTTGCAGACACGACTTATCGATGCCGGATCGATCTTACGGAAGATATAGAATTCGCTGCGGAAGGGCCGAGTTTTGCCGTTATTGTAATAGAAGGAAAGTCGCCACAGACTGTACTTGCGAAGCTTGCAGGCCTTGTCGGTAAAATACCACTGCCTCCGAAATGGGCTCTTGGCTATAACCAATGCCGCTATTCATATTATCCCGACACTCGGGTGCTTGAAGTTGCGAAGGGATTTCGCAGCAGGAACATTCCGTGTGACGTTATCTGGATGGATATCGATTATATGAACGAATTCAGGATCTTTACTTTTGATCCCAAGGGTTTTCCTGACCCGGCGATGGTTAACAGCGAACTTCACAAGATGGGTTTTAAATCGATATGGATGATAGATCCCGGCGTGAAGGCGGAAAAAGGATATTTCGTATATGATGAAGGAGTCGCAGGTGATCATTTTGTAAAAAGATTTGACGGGACGGAGTATAACGGAGATGTTTGGCCGGGAAGTTGTGCGTTCCCTGATTTTACGAGGCCGCAGACGCGTGACTGGTGGGGAGGTTTGTATAAAGATTTTATGGCGACGGGTGTTGACGGCGTTTGGAACGATATGTGCGAGCCGGCTGTTTTTAACGTAGACTCAAAAACGATGCCGGAAGATAATCTTCATGCCGGGGGCGGGGATCTGCCGGCAGGACCGCATGCTCAATATCATAACGTTTATGGTATGCTTATGGTCAAAGCGACACGTGAAGGGATATTAAAAACCAACCCCGACAAACGTCCATTTGTTTTAGTACGTGCAAATTTTATAGGCGGACACAGATATGCAGCTACGTGGACGGGTGATAACACTGCGAACTGGGAACACTTAGAGGATTCAGTTCCGATGGCGCTTAATCTTGGATTGTCAGGGCAGCCGTTTTGCGGGCCGGATATTGGCGGATTTATTGGTGATGGTGATGGCAAACTGTTTGCCCGCTGGATGGGGACGGGAGCGTTTTTTCCGTTTTCCCGAGGACATACCGCAAAAGGTACAATAAACAAAGAACCCTGGGCATTCGGGAAAGAAGTTGAAGAAAGCTGCAGGACGGCACTTGAAAGACGTTATCGTTTATTGCCATACCTTTATACTTTGTTCTATAATTCGTCTATAACGGGGCTGCCAGTAATGCGTCCAGTTTTCTTTGCTGATCCGGACGATCCGGAACTTCGAGATGAAGACGATGCATTTTT
>JAFGKL010000054.1 GCA_016928585.1 Sedimentisphaerales bacterium | reverse complement strand
GAATTCTTAAGAACAACAAGTTCGATCACAGTCGGTCCTCAGCCGGTGATCGCCTACTTTTTAATGAAAGAAAACGAAATAAGAAATGTCAGGATGCTTTTGACATGCAAGAAAAACCGCATGGACACCAAAATGATCCTCGACAGACTGGTACAATAAATATTTTAAGGTTTTTTTATGGAAACTAAAGCTGCGGCTTTTGGTGATGCTGATTTTGTGATGCCTTTTTCGGCTATCGGGCTGGATACTTTCGTTGTCGAGCCGGAAAGGGGAAAGGTAACACAAGCCGCTGAAGAATTATTAAAGTCAAAATACGGACTGATAATCATCGCCGAGAATACGGCAAAGCTTGCAGGAGATATATTTGAAGATGCACGAAAAGCATCAACACCGTGTGTCGTAACCGTACCGTTCACTACCGAATCGGACGGCTTTGCGTCAGGAGCACTCGGAAGAGCGATAAAGCTGGCAACCGGGATCGATATTCTGGCTAACGAATAAATTTGGAAGATATTTCCGCTATTGGATATTTTAAAACCGCTTACATTAATAAGGTCTTAAAACATGAGTGAAACAAGTATTGGAAAGATAGTAAAAGTAGCAGGCCCGGTGGTAGTAGCCGAAAACATGGTTGGCGCCCGGATGTATGACGTTGTCCGCGTGGGAAAGGAACATCTCATCGGTGAAATTGTTGAACTGCACGGAACACGCGCAAGTATACAGGTATATGAGGATACCGTCGGCGTCGGACCCGGAGAAGATGTCGTTAATACCGGTGCCCCGCTAAGCGTCGAGCTTGGTCCCGGGCTCATCTCAAGTATTTATGACGGCATACAAAGGCCGCTTGACCAGTTAACTGAGCTCCAGGGAGACTATATTCAGCGAGGCAGTGAGGTGCCGGGTCTTAAAAGAGATACCAAGTGGCACTTTAAGCCGACGATAGAAAACGGCACAAAAGTATCGCACGGTGATATTATCGGCGAAGTTCAGGAATCTACACTCATGCTGCACAAGATCATGGTTCCCTTCGGCGTAAGCGGCACCGTTGAAGGTCTTAAAGAAGGCGATTATACCGTTGAAGAAATCATCGGCAATGTAACCGGAGACAACAAAAGCAAGACCGAGCTTAAGTTAATGCAGAAGTGGCCCGTAAGAAGCCCAAGATCATTTAAGAACCGTCTTGCACCTCATGAAGTTTTGGTAACCGGCCAGCGTGTCATTGATACCTTCTTCCCGATCTCAAAAGGAGGCACGGCCTGTGTGCCCGGACCGTTTGGAACGGGTAAAACTGTCGTTCAGCACCAGCTTGCAAAATGGGTCGATGCCGATGTCGTAGTATATGTAGGCTGCGGCGAACGCGGAAACGAGATGACCGACGTATTAAAGGAATTTCCCGAACTGCTTGACCCTCACAGCGGCGAACCGTTGATGAAACGTGTTGTCATGTTTGCTAATACTTCCGATATGCCCGTGGCCGCCCGCGAAGCTTCAGTTTATACGGGCATAACCATTGCCGAGTACTTCCGAGATATGGGTTATTCGGTTGCGATAATGGCAGACAGTACCAGCAGATGGGCAGAGGCCATGCGTGAAATATCGACCCGTCTTGAGGAAATGCCCGCGGAAGAAGGTTATCCGGCATACCTCGGTGCACGTATCGCCTCGTTCTACGAAAGAGCAGGCAGAGTGATCTGCCAAGGTTCGCCCGATCGTGAAGGCGCCCTTTCGATAATCGGTGCGGTAAGCCCTCCCGGCGGTGACCTTTCGGATTCGGTCGTACAGGCAACACTGCACGTTGTAAAAGTATTCTGGTCGCTCCAGGGAAGGCTTGCTCAGCAAAGACATTTCCCCGCTATCGACTGGCTCACAAGCTATTCTTTCTATAAACAATATCTGCCCGGCTGCTTTAAAGACGCACAGCAAGGCGAAGAAATGGCAACTATGAGTCAGGAGGCCATGAATCTTCTGGAGCAGGAAGCGGCTCTTATCGAAATAGTTCGGCTGGTAGGTTCAGAATCAATTTCTGCAAAGGATCGGCTGGCCCTTCAGGCCGCAAAAAGCATCAGGGAAGACTATCTGCACCAGAACGCTTTCCATAAGATAGACACCTTTACCTCGGTTGAGAAGCAATTTGAAATGCTAAAGGCTATTCTTTATTTTTATAAACAGGCTTTGACAGCTATTGACAACGGCATGGAAACAGACCAGTTGTTCGCTATGGAAGCATGGGACGACATCGCAAGAGCAAGCTATGTTGACGAAGAAAATATCGCAGAGATAGCTGCAATAAGAGATAAGATAGACGAACAGATAAAGGCGGCATCAATCGCCTAATAATATATGACCGACAAAAAGCTTTAAACAGGAGTTTTTGATATGCTCAAAGAGTACAAGACCGTCACGGAAATATACGGCCCGCTGATGCTGGTAGAAGGCGTCGAAGACGCAAAGTACGGCCACATTGTTGATATAGAGATCGCAGACGGATCGATCAGGCATGGGCAAATACTGCAGGTCGAAAACGACAAAGTTCTCGTGCAGATATTCGAAGGGACCGAAGGCATCAATGTAAATAAAAGTACCGTAAGGTTTCTCGGCAAACCGATGGAACTTGCCCTCTCGCCGGACATACTCGGCAGGGTCTTTAACGGAATCGGAATACCGAACGACAACGGACCGGATATAATCGCTAAAAAGAAAATGAATATTAACGGCAGCCCGATCAATCCCTATGCAAGGGATTTTCCGAACGAATTTATACAGACCGGAATTTCTACTATTGACGGGCTGAACCCGCTTGTTCGCGGTCAAAAGCTTCCTATATTTTCCGGTGCCGGTCTGCCGCACGACGACATCGCCGCTCAGCTTGCACGTCAGGCAACCGTACTCGGCAAAGGCGAGGCATTCGCCGTTGTTTTCGCTGCTATGGGTATCACATTCGAAGCTGCCCAGTTCTTCATCAACGATCTTACCGAAACAGGCGCTATCGAACGTGCGGTAATGTTCATCAACCTTGCCAATGACCCTGCCATTGAAAGGATCGCCACACCAAGAATGGCCCTTACCGCTGCCGAATATCTTGCCTTCGAAGAGGATATGCATGTTCTTGTTGTGCTTAATGATATGACGAATTATTGTGAGGCTCTTCGCGAGATCAGTGCAGCAAGAAAAGAAGTGCCCGGAAGACGCGGCTATCCCGGCTACCTTTATACCGACCTGGCAACCCTCTACGAAAGAGCCGGCAGAATAAAAGGCAAGAAAGGTTCAATCACAATGGTTCCGGTTTTGACAATGCCTGAAGACGACAAAACCCACCCGGTGCCCGACCTTACGGGATATATTACAGAAGGACAGATCATCATGTCCCGGCCGCTGCATCGTAAGGCGGTTTCTCCTCCGGTAGATGTTTTGCCCAGTCTTTCGCGTCTTAAAGATAAAGGTATCGGCGAAGGAAAAACCCGTGAAGATCACGCAGACATGTACAACCAGCTTTATGCCGCTTATGCAAGAGGCAAGGAGGCTCAGGAGCTTGCTACGATACTGGGTGAAGCCGCCCTTTCAGCCGAAGACCAAAAATATATGAGCTTTGCAAACGAGTTCGAGGCAAAATATATCTCGCAGGGTTATTATGAAAACAGAACCGTAGAACAAACTCTTGACCTCGGATGGCAGTTGTTAAGTGTCTTCGAAGATAACGAACTGAAACGTATCGACGAGGAACTTATCGCAAAGTACATGCCGAAATTCAGAAAATAATTGGTGCTAAAAGATGCTTGAAAATATTAATGCGACACGTATGGAACAGCTTCGGCTGCGTAAAAAGGTCGCTCTTGCTATGCGCGGCCATAAACTGCTGAGCCAAAAACGAGATGAGATCAGCAGGCGACTTGTAAAGATCGCAGCATCCCTGAAAACCATCCGGGAAAATGTGGAAAAGGAGCTTCTTGAAACCTCAAGACGGTTTATGATGGCCAGGGCAACCATGGAGCCGGAAGATATTAATGCGGCTTTGGAGGTGCCAACCAAGAAATTCAACCTTGCCATAAGCTTTGCAAGCATTATGAGCGTAAGGGTTCCGGAGCTTGCAAAAGAGATGTCCGGTGATATAATGTGCTACGGCTTCAGTACTACGAGCGGTGAGCTTGATATTGCCCTAAGAGCACTTGAAAGAGCCATGGACAACCTGATAGAGCTGGCCGAAAAAGAAAAGCAGGCACAGCTGCTTGCTACTGAATTGCAAATGACAAGAAGGCGTGTTAATGTTCTTGAATATGTTGTTATTCCGGATATACAGGAAACCATCAAGTACATATACAGCAAACTTGGCGAAGCAGAACGCGACAACATAAGCAGGCTCATGAAAATAGCCGATATGATCAGGGCCTAAAAGCCCTTTCATAAATGAGCTTTAAAATTAAAGGACCGGGTAGGGTATTTCCTATAGCCGGCTTTTTTACATTATGGCAGAAAATGGAAAAGATAAAACGTCCGGACCCACAAAATCGTTCATGACGGTTGGGCCCACACTCCATTACAGCCACGCCAATGTCAGGCGATGCTGGTTATTAGCAGCATTTTTCTATCTGGCTACCTGCTTTTTCTGGGCAAAAATATTAACCGGCTCGGCATTGATGGTCAACCTTGCCACTGCATTTAATCCTGATTCATGGAAGCTGGGCCAGTTCGTAACCAGCCCGCTCAGTATCTTCGAATATCCATGGCAGATCTTTGTCTTCGGGATACTGATGGGAATAATGTGCACAGCTCCCATATTGTTATCACAGCTAATGAGTTTCCGCTACAGCCTGCCGATAATACTTTGCGTTGTTTTCGTTGCAAAGCTTCCGCTATTGGGCGCGTTCCTTTTGTTAAGCTGTATTGCGGTTGCTTGCAGACCCCTTAGATTTCGTTCTCGTTACATTGCGGTTGCGCTGTGCATGTCTCCTCAGCTTGTTTACTGGGCCGTATTCGGAGGCGTAGAAAGCGTCGATCCTATAAGATGGGGTTTCTCCTATGCCCCATGGATAAGCGCCTGGATCACCGGCCTTGCAATAACGGCTCTTGTCATCGGTATTGGGCATTTTACAAGATATCGTCCGGGCCTGGTCTGGTCAACTACCATGATCTTTTTAATAGGCGCGGTCTTAGTATTCCAGACCACGATAGGGTTCGCCGAACTGGACTACCAATTATATATTGCAGGGAACAATCCCGACCAGATCAGTCAATTCTACGATCATAGTCTAACAAAAGCACTCGATGAGAATATTGAAGATCAAACAACTAAAAGTTTTTTAGCCGGATGGTTTTATTCTTCAGAACCCCTTCTGTTAAGAAAAGAACTGAAAGACGAAATACAGATACAGCTCAGTTATGACAAATGGCCAAACTGGTTTAACGTGACCGAAGAACTTAACTACCAATCAAAAAGACAGCAGCTCCTAAACCAATATGAGCTGTTTATTGATAAGCGCCCCGGCAGCAAAAGAATGCCTATAGCGTTATATTATAAGGCAATGCTGAAAGAGTGTACTCCGGATATCCGCCGGTTCGAAGAGACAGAAACGCTGCATTTCTATAAAGATTATCCGCATAGAGAAAATCTGCCGATCTGGTATAAACTTTACGTTGAATTCCCTGACAGTCCGGAGGCCCTTGAAGCAAGATGGAGAATGGCAATGCATTACGCCGGGCAGGGCATGTTTGAAAAAGCGAGCAATCTTTGCGATGTTGCTTTGGTAATGCTTGAAAAGAGGCTCCAGGCCGCTTTCGAAAACAATACGGCCACACATAATCTCTTTATGGTCTTTACAAAACCGCCGGATACCGCTATGACACCGGCAAACCTTAAAGATCTCCAAATAAAACTGCAAAAACTAAAAATGCTTATCGGTCCGGAAAACAGACAGGATTCCAAACTGTCACAGCAAACTCTGGCTGCTTTTGTCATACTCAACCCATATCTCAAAGATTATCAGTATCAGCTTGACAGGCTGCTTGAAAAAATCGAAAAATCCTCGCCGCTTTACGATAACATCATGCTCGCAAAAACCATGCTCGAACCGGATCCACTGAAAAAAAACCAACTGCTGAAGGATCTCAGCGAGAAATACGCAAAGACGGACGGGGGCATCCAGGCAATGTATGAGCTTGGACTTTTAAACGTAATGCTGTGGAAAGAATGCCAAAATGAAGACCCACAAAAACAGCAGCATCTGGCTAATGCAAGAATGATACTTACAAGCTTTATAGAGGCTTATCCGCAAAGCATTTTTACTGAAAATTTACAATTTATGCTTAACAGCCTGCCGACTACTGAATGATCCTGAGGAAATTCGCAGTTACCAGGATAGATTTTAGTTTGACATTTATCTGATTTTTGGTATCATATGTGATTAAGAGGAATAATCGGGATCTTTTCAATGAAGAACATAAACCATCAAAGCCAGGTCCACGACAAGCCCAAAACGCTTATAGTAGGTAATCTTACAGGTGTGTTCGAAGACCCCGCCCTGCCCGAAAAATTGGATTTTTCCGTCTGCCCGGATGTATCCGACGCCATAGCATCGGCCAAGACAAAAAAATATGACAGGATACTTGTTTCAATACATAACTTCGGCCGAAAGAGTAAAGACAAACTTTCGATCTTACGTAATCTCTATGGCCCTGCCAAGATAATTTTGCTCGCCGGGATGCTGGACGAACCAAAGGCTATAAAGCTGACCTGCTCTTCAAATAGTTCCAAAGCTATTGCTGATGATTATTTCATATTCCCTGCCGATACCGATCTAATCGAAGACAAACTGCCCGCCAGATCCCAATCTCTATTAGAAAGTTCCCTTCAGAATATTATTAAAAATAAGGACAGCAGGATCGCCGAGCTTGAAAAACTTGTGATAGAAGACGATCTGACCGGGCTCAAGAACAGAAGGTACGTTCGAGAGTTCTTAAAGCAGCTTATCGTAAGGGCAAAAAAAGACGACATGAAAATAACCCTGTTCGTTTTTGACATCGATAATTTTAAGCACTATAACGACATGTACGGTCATGCCGTGGGGGACATGGTGCTAAAGCAGGCAGGCTCGATGATGTGCCGCTGCTGCAGGGAACACGACATCGTCGGAAGGATCGGGGGAGATGAGTTTGCGGTTATCTTCTGGGACTGCCCTGCCGATCTCGAGGCAGGCAATTTCGTACAAAAACCCATAGCAGAGAGAAGAAAAACATCGGAACATCCTCAGGAAGCTTTATTCATTTGTGAACGTTTCAGAAAAGAGATCAGCTCTGCTGAGTTTTCGTTACTGGGTCCCGATGGAAAAGGTGAACTCGCTATAAGCGGAGGACTTGCCTCGTTCCCAAAAGACGGGCTCAAGGTCGAAGAACTCTTCAAGCAGGCCGACCTTGCCATGCTCGAAGCCAAAAGATCGGGGAAGAACAGGATATATCTGGTCGGTGCTCCAAAATAACCTGCGGAAAATTAACGCTTTTTGATCAGTGTCTCTGTAGGACTTATTATCTCATACTCTATGCCTCTCCAGACAATCCTGTTGCCAAAAGCAGATACCGCTATGCAAATAAGCAGCAGCCACGACCATATAAAATTGCCAAGGATATCGACGTACATCGCAGGCGTTATCTTGCCGCGGTCTTTGTGAAGTAAAAGAAGGATCATCTTTTGCCTTATGATCGGACGGATGGTTTGCCCGGCATAAAAAACAGCCGGCAGCAGGATATAAGTAAAAAGATGGTTCTTGCCGACAGCGACAGCATATGCGGCAACCCCCGCACCAACCCAAAGACCTGCCACCGAATAAACACTGCTCAACAGTCCAAACCACCATGTACCCGGCATAATAATACGAGTGATCAGGAACTGTCTTATAACAAACTCAAAAAGCCTGGGCCACGTCGTTTTTTCGTATGAAGCCACGAGACACGGAGGAACAAAAACGATCTTCTTGCCAGCACGTTTCTTAACCGCCCATGACAAAGAAAGGTCGTCACTTAAAGCATTTTTCCATATTTCATCCAGCCCGATCTCATAAAAAAGCTGTTTCTTTATAGCCATCGAGCCCCCCCAGGCTTTGATAAAAGGACTGTTGCCCAACTGCTGTGCAACTTTAGCGTTCAATGACGACAGCACCAGCGAAGCCAGATTGTTTTGCTGCGGCACAAACCATCGATAACCGGTTGAGGCTCCGTGCGCTTCTTTTCTGAGTGGATGAACAAGACGACTAAGCCAGTCCGGCCGCAAACACGCATCGGAATCGGCAAACGCAAAAACATCCACATCTTCCGGAGCATTGTTGCAGGAAAACAAAAGGTTGTGTATCTTCTGACTGCAGCCCTGGCCAAGACCGGCTACCAATATACGAACGTCAATAGCCTTCGATACACCGGAAAGTTTTTCTTTTAGTTCACACAGCTTTTGATATGCAGGATCAGACTTGCTCTCCACGACAAAGCAAAGATAATAATCTGTATAATTAAGCATGAAATGTGAAGTGATGTTTTTTTCGAAGGCGCTATCTATGCCTTTGCATGGTATTGTCAAAAGCGTACGCGGATGATACCCCGAACGATCTTTGGTCAGCTTATCCAGAACATAAAAGTAGTTCCGAAAAGCATTCACTATAATAAGCACTTGTAATATAATCGCAGCAACTGCAATATATTCGTATATAATCCAAAACACCTGAAAAATCCCTTTAATTATGCGATCGACGCCAGAGGCACAATACAATTCATTAATTCATCGGTCGAATAATTCTCTGCCAGATCAAACCTGATCAAACTTCCGTGATTATGTTCTGAAATGAGTATTATAAGGTTTTTACCCGCCCGGAAAAACCCTTTTTCCTGAGTTTGGTGGCCAAGGATAAAACTGCCCACATCAAACATTTGTCTTAATTCTTCAAGGGCTTTTTCACTGTGCCTTCTTCCCCATGTCAAAAGATATACCGAATTGGGACGTTCCACGTCTTTGATTTCCAATCGCTTATCAAAAACAGCCATATCAAAGTCTTTGATAAACCTATCCCCGGGCAGAGAGTGCGATATCCATATGCCGTTCGAAGTTTTGACCGCCAATGGTTGGCTCAATAGATATCCTCTTAAAGAATCCATAACCTGCGAATGATCCTTATCGTAAGATCGCTTTATCGCATCCTTCATGGCTTCATTCATCTCTTTGCCGTTTTTCAATACTTTGCTGTCGGTAATAATCGCGGTATCGTGGTTGCCCATGATAAGGTAAACCTGCTCGGGAAACCTGAGTTTAAAGCGTAACACATCGAAAAAGACCTTGAACGATTTACACCCCCCCTGTTTATCGACCTCGCCGCCGTGAAGTATCTCCTGGAAAATAAGATATGTATCGGGGTTATTTTCGAGGTCGGCATAAGAGCATATTTTTTCAAAATTGCGGCGGTGCCCGTGCAGATCACCGGTAACTATTACTTTGCCGCTGCCGGTAAGCTCGATGATATTGCCCTTACGACTGACTGCAGAAAAATTGGACTCAGCCGCTTTGATGCAAAGATCAACTATTTCACTTATCATTATTCATCAGCTTATTTGCAAATATCTCACGGATCAGAACATCAAGCCTTGCCGATATCTCGGACATGTTTTCGGGACGGTCCGAAGGCTTATCCTGAACACATTCCATTACCAATTCAGACACCTCTTTGGGGATCTTTCTGTAGATCTCGCGGGGTGTTTTACATTCTTTTCGTGCTTCCGGCATGCCAAACTCGTTCTTTTTCGGGATCAATGTAGGAACATTTTTACCCGTAAGCGCCCAGTACATCGTAGCCCCAAGATTAAAGATATCGGTTCTATGACTAAGATGTTCCCTTCGCACCTGCTCCGGAGCTATATAGTCCGGCGTACCCTGGATGCGGGACTTGATCGCCCCTATTTTACAACTCTGACCAAAATCTATGATCTTGATGGTTCCGTCACGACCGAAAAGAATATTATTAGGTTTAATGTCACAGTGGACATAACCTTTTTGATGCATTGCATTCAGGGCCGTTGCGATCATACGGAAGACCAAAAGCACATCCCCAAGGCTAAGAGACGGCCCGTCCTCTAAGGATGTTCCATGGAACATTTCCATTGAAAGAAGAACTTCATTGGTTCTTAGCTTTTTCCGCTTTTTGATAAGCTTATGGCACTTTCTAAGGTAAGGATGATCAAAATTACGAGAAATCTTATATTCCGTCTCGATCTGCTCGAAAACACGCGTATCCTCCGGGCTTTCCATGACTATCCGCTTAAGCGCAACCTGCTGTTTGGTCGCAAGATCGGTCGCAAGGTAAATAGTTGTCCTTGCACCTACCCCTATGCGGCTAATTACAGTAAAACCCTCTATTTCCGGAGTCAGATTTGACATATCATAAAGTCGGCTATAAACTTAGAATTATTGATTTTTTACCTTAAAACAGTGCTATTGAGCCTTTTTTTCCAAGAGCGTGATATTACGTTATCCCGGGTCAAATGTCCAGCCAGTATATGGTTTTTAACCCTTGTTTTGCAAAAAAATTTACCTTAACCGTTGACAAATACTGGCAAATATAGAGAATTAGGGGTTTGATAATTCCAAAGCTATTCCCCGATAGCTCAATTGGTAGAGCGAGCGGCTGTTAACCGCTAGGTTGTAGGTTCGAGTCCTACTCGGGGAG
>JAFGKL010000002.1 GCA_016928585.1 Sedimentisphaerales bacterium | reverse complement strand
TTGGCCCATTATAGTTACTGCTGCGGCATCGTGAGTTTCTTCGAGTACCTTTAGGGCGACTTGGCGTGCAGGCCCGATACCTTTATAATTCGCTGTTAATATTATGAGGTTGTTACCATCGATGGTTTCACCGGTTATGTTCCAGATGATTCGTGCGAGGGTGAGCCTATTGACGGCGGGGAAGAAGCCGCAGAGCCAGAAAACTATCCTGAATGGTGCAGCGATAAGATTTTTTATAAAATTTATCATCGCGGGGTTATGTGTTTTCTTTTTGGATTTTTTTGTGGAGTCTTTTTGTTATTGGCGAAAGGCAGAGCAATACAAAGAGAGCCATGGCCGTAACAACAACCGCGATGAGGTAGAGACCCGCTCCGCACGCAACGCCGATGCTTGCCACAAGCCAGATGCTTGCGGCGGTTGTAAGGCCGTGTATTCCGCTGCCTTCATGAATGAGGGCCCCTGCACCTAAAAAACCGACGCCTGCTACGATTCCTGCGGCCATTCTGCCCGGCCCGGCCCCAAGTTCGGTACCAAGATGTTTTGAGATTACGGTAAAGGCAGCGGCGCCAAGACATATTAATATGTTTGTGCGAAGGCCCGCGGGTTTTCCATTTATTTCGCGTTCGAGGCCTATCATTGCGCCAAGGACGACCGCCATTGCCAATGCAATTATTTCCTGTATTTGCGGTGACATTTTTTATCTCCTACGGTTCAACTAATCGATAATTCGTAAATACAATTTTTTTACCATCCGGCGACCATGAAGGCGCGTCCATTGGCGTCTGAACGGCGGAAAGTCTTGTAAGGATCTTCGGGTCACCATGGTCGCTGCTCATCAGCCGCAAAGATGCGTTAGTGTTGGGCGGATGGATCCTAGTGCCTGGTTTGTTGTCATAAGAAATAAATGCGAGTGTTTCACCGTCAGGTGACGGGCGTGCGAAACAGTCTTTATATTCGCTACCGAATGTCATTTGCATTTGCTTAGTTCCGTCCGGATCCATTCGCCATATTTTCATTATTCCGGTACGGTCGGAATTGAAGTATATATATTTTCCATCCGGGGAATATTCGGGGGCGTCGTTTCGGCCGGGGTAACTGGTAAGCTGTGTTTTTGAGGTGCCGTTTTTGGGTATTGTATAGATATCATAATTGCCTTCATGCCCGGCACAATATACAAGCGTTTTTCCGTCGGGCGAGAGGCCCCGTTTGTTTCTATATTGTGCGGCAGAATCTGCTTCGAGGGGTTTTGGAGCATCATCACCGATAGTAAACAAATACAGTCGGCCGTTTTTGTTATAGACGATGCTTTTGCCATCGGGTGTCCATGTCGGCAATCCTATATAGTCATGTGTGCCGTAAATGATGCGCCGTTTTGCTGTTTCAACATCGATTATCTCAAGTGTGCCTGCTAAAATTCTATCTTGCGGCTTAAGTACCTGTTTTTTTATCGCGCATCCGGCAACGAGCTGAAAGAGGCACAGCAAGATAAAGATCGTTTTTTTCATATCAATCCCGTCAGTTCTGTTTTTACAATATCATTGTCGCCTTTTGTTCGCTAAAACCAAAGTGAGAGGTTTAGACATAATTTATTCTTGTTTGGCAGAAATTACAAGATAATTTGGAGCGGTTTTGGAAGAACTGCTTAGCCCTGCACAGTTCGGCAGGGCCATTACACGCTGATACGAGAATTGTTATCAGGCAGAGGCACTTTTTAACGGGACATATGCATCGAGAATTCTTCTTAGTTCTTTTTGGTCTATCGGCTTGCCCAGATAGTCATCACATCCTATGCTAAGACATTTTTCCCTGTCGCCCTTCATGACATTTGCAGTCAAGGCAACTACGGGTATTGTCATTCCCTTGTTCCTGATGGCCTGGGTTGCTTCGTATCCGTTCATTTTCGGCATCTGGATATCCATAAGCACGAGGTCAAATTCCTCCTGGCAAGCTAAATCCAGGGCTTCTTTTCCGTCGGGTGCTATTGTTACATCGAGCCCCATCTTGCCCAATATAGTTTTAATCAGCATTTGATTGCCTTTAACGTCTTCTGCAACGAGTACGCGGCCGGAGTATTGTACTTTTTCCATTTTTTTTCCTTCGCTTTCTATCTGGTCTGTAACGTTAGTCCCATCCAGAACAGATTCACTGTTAATGTCAACATTGGCGGGTATAACCATCGAGAAGACCGATCCAGAGCCTTCTTCGCTGGTTAATGTAAGGCTGCCGCCGAGAAGTTCAGCCAATTTTTTAGTAATCGCCAAGCCAAGTCCAGTTCCGCCATATTTGCGCGTATGGCTACCGTCGGCCTGTGTGAACGATTCGAATATTTCTGTTTGCTTGTCGGCGGGTATGCCTATTCCCGTGTCTTCAACATCGAATCTTATATATTCTTCGCCATTTCTGTTTTCCAGTGAAACGTTCAAGTAGACGTGTCCTTTTTTTGTAAACTTGACGGCATTGTTAGTAAGATTAATCAAGCATTAAGTCAATCGGGATGGATCGGTATATATTTGAGCGGGCAGTTCCCGGCACATATTGATCCTGAATTCGATGGCTTTTTCAGCAGCTTTTAGTGTGATCAGCGATTCGACATTCGCCAGTATATCGCTTAATGATTTTTTTACGTTTTCAACTTCCAGCCTGCCTGCTTCTATTTTTGAGAAGTCGAGGATGTCATTTATTAACTGCAAAAGATGATTGCCGCTGTTACTGATAATCTTTACATAGTCGTGCTGTTCGTCAGTAAGATTATCTGCAACCAGTATTTCACTAAAGCCAATAATAGCGTTCATTGGCGTACGTATCTCATGGCTCATATTGGCAAGGAATCGACTCTTTGCCAGGTTCGCTTCTTCTGCTTCGTTCTTTGCCTGTCTTAGCAGGATTTCTGCCTGTTTTCGTGCAGTAATGTCCACGATGATGGCAACAAAGACGGGCCTGGATTCAAAGGAGGACATTTGCAGGTGTACATCTACGGGGTATGAAGAGCCGTCTTTGCGTTGGTGAACGGTCTCGAAGTTCATCATAGATCTTTTACCGGTTCGAAGGGGCTCTACAACCTTCTCAAACATTTCGGTTGTAAATTCCGGCTTTATGTCCAGGGGCGTCAACCGGCGGCATTCCTCAAGGCTGTATCCGATGTTGCGTCTTGCGCCCTCGTTTACCTGTGTGAATTTAAGGGTTTCTGCGTCGAAGATATATATTTCGTTCAACGATGTTTCGAGGATGTTGGCTAAATCCGATGCTCTTTCTTCGCTCTTTTTTCTTGCGGTGATTTCCCTATTAAGGTTGCCTATTGAGGTTGTAGATCGTTTTAAATCGGTTATCATTTTTTTGAAAGCTTTGGCGAGAGTGCCGAGTTCGTCACTTCGGCTTGTATCCACATGTTGATCCAAGCTGCCGGCTGCAACGTCGACAAAGATATTTGTTAATGCCCTGATGGGGTTTGCAATGTTGTTGGCAACAAGAAAAGAGGCGATAAATCCAACGGCAATGAATATTGCCAGCAGGACCATGGTATGGGCGACCATTTTTTTTATTTCAAAATCAATGCTTTTGAGACTAATGCCCACGTGGACGCAACCGAGATATTCGCCGTTCTCACCTGTAACCGGCGATTGGAAGTTCATTATCGAAACCTTGTTTTTCCTGCCGGCCACAATCTGCTCTGTTTCGGTTACCTGAATATCTTTAGTAGTTTTGTGGGCAGCTTCCTGATCCACATGCAAAATCTCCCTGCCGGCAATCTGCGTATTCTCGGCGTCGTAGATATATGCGTAGACAACGTCCTTAATTTCAAAGAGTTTTTCAACCGTTCTGATCAAGCCGTCTTGGTCTTCAATAATGATGTCCTTTGCTGAGTTTTGCACGAAGGAGTCGACTATGATCATGCCCTTTTCGCTGAATTCTTCCCGAAGCTTGTCGCCCAATCCGTTCAACAGGAAGAATGAGAGCGCAAGCATGGAGGACGATACGAGTATCGAGACGAGAGCAAAAATTCGGTTTTTCAGCGTTATTTTCATTTAGCTTCTCTTGATCCTGCACTATCTAAAACCAAAGCAGTCGTGTTCAAGTAACGGATTTTTCGACTATATTCCTGTTCTACTTAAGAAGTATCGAGCTTATCAAGTACAATTAAGCGAGAATAACGGTCTTTATTGTTTTTGGCGGCAGCCCTTGCTAATTATCGGACGAAAAAGCTGTGCAGTCTATTACGGGGATTTTTTTGAAGATATTGTTGACATGTGTTGATAGAGGTGCTACTATATGAATATATAATCACATAGTAACGTATTGGAGAAGTAATATGGTAACAGAAAAAAAACAGTTATTATTCAGCAGGCAGGCAGAGATCATAAAGTCGGTTGCTCATCCATTGAGAATAGCCATTGTTGATTTTCTTAAGAACGGGGAGCAGTGCGTTTGTGACATTGCGGAGCATGTTGATTCCGAGCGATCGAATGTTTCTCGTCATCTATCGGTAATGGTAAGCGGCGGGGTGCTGAGTTATCGCAAAGACGGGTTGAAGGTTATTTATAAACTTAGAACGCCGTGCATATTTGATTTTCTCTCGTGTATTACCAGTGTGTTAAAACAACAGGCCTCGGAAAATAATAAGCTGCTTAAGAGTTTATAGTTTTGGGAGTTTTTGATGGATTTTAAAAGCGAATGGAAAAAGCTGCTGGTCGTTGTCGGCGTGTTTGCGGGGTGTTTTTATCTGCCGACGGGATTTAGTCGTTTTAACAATGCCGTTATCGAATCTTTACATCTGGTGAGGTGGTATGCCAGGGAACATGTTTTGTTGTGTCTTGTGCCCGCCTTTTTCATAGCGGGTGCGGTTTCGGTGTTCGTAAGCCAGGCGTCGGTGATGAAATATCTCGGTGCCAAAGCCAATAAAGTACTGGCTTACGGTGTTGCGAGTGTTTCCGGGACGATCCTTGCGGTTTGTTCGTGTACGGTTCTGCCTTTGTTCGCGGGGATATACAAAATGGGAGCGGGGTTGGGGCCGGCGACAACATTTTTGTATTCCGGCCCGGCGATCAATATTCTTGCGATAATTTTAACCGCACGGGTACTTGGTCTTGAAATGGGGATAGCCCGCGCGGTTGGCGCGATCTTTTTCAGTATTGCTATCGGGCTTTGTATGCATTTGATCTATCGCAAAGAAGAAGTCGAGAAAGCTAATAACCAGGTTGTCATGCCGGAGGCCGGCCGGCAAAGATCGCTTTTGCAAACGGGTTTTTATTTTGCAAGCATGGTAGGGGTGCTTGTATTTGCAAACTGGGCCAAGCCGATTGGCGACAGTGGTTTATGGTTTCATATTTATTCTGCAAAGTGGGTAATAGCCGTTGCGTTTATGATCGCTTTGACCTTTATGCTGGTGATGTGGTTTAAAAAGGACGAGCTCGGTGAATGGGTCGAAGCGAGCTGGAGTTTTGCAAAACAAATACTTCCGCTTTTACTTTTTGGGGTTGTTCTTGCGG
This sequence comes from Sedimentisphaerales bacterium, assembly GCA_016928585.1. Classification (GTDB taxonomy): domain Bacteria; phylum Planctomycetota; class Phycisphaerae; order Sedimentisphaerales; family Anaerohalosphaeraceae; genus JAFGKL01. The sequence goes on along the minus strand of JAFGKL010000002.1, from coordinate 1,860 downwards.
GGATACTTCTTGGCAGGCCAGAAACGGAAGGGGTTATTCCGTCAGCGTGGGTTATAAGGGCGGTTGGCGGCAATTCGATATCAGCCAATCTATTCGCATCGGTGGCGGGGGCCTTTATGTACTTTGCGACGCTTACGGAAGTGCCTATTCTGCAGGGGCTTATAGGGGCGGGCATGGGTAAAGGGCCGGCGCTGGCGCTGCTTTTGGCGGGGCCGGCTTTGTCGCTGCCGAATATGCTTGTTATCCGTTCGGTGATGGGAACACAAAAAACCGTCGTGTTCGTTTTGCTTGTAATCGTTATGGCGACAATTTCAGGGATTGTTTTTGGAACATTTTTTTAAAAGGGTTTAGTAATGAAAAAGATCCAGATTTTAGGAACGGGTTGTGCCAAGTGTAAAAAGCTGGCAGAGAATGCCGAAGCGGCAGCCAAGGCCCTGGGCATTGAATATGAAATCGAGAAGATCACGGATATCAACGACATAATGAAATTCGGCGTGATGGTAACGCCTGCCCTTGCGGCAGACGGAACAGTTAAGGTTGTCGGTAAAGTTCCATCGCCCGAAGAGATCAAAGGCATGTTGTCGTAAAACGAATTAAGAAAGGAGATCGTCATGGCTGAAAATAATTTAAACGGGTGCAGCGGAGGACCCAAGCTTGTTTTCGCATGTTCCGGCGCGGCCGATGTAGGCGCAATTGCCGATCAGGCGGCCCGTAAGATGACAAAAGACGGTGCGGGGAAAATGTTTTGCCTGGCCGGTATCGGCGGACGAGTCGGCGGTATTATGAAAATGACCGAATCGGCAGAGAGGATCCTTGCGATAGACGGATGTACCCTGAACTGTGTTAAAAACAGTCTCGAACAGGCGGGGTTTGACAAGTTCGACCATCTGCAACTGGCCGATATGGGAATGGAAAAAGGAAGCTCTCCCGTTACAGAAAAAAATATTGCCAAGGTCGCCGCAAAAGGCGGCAAAATGCTTAATTAGTTGCGGTTTGCCTACAAAAGAAAGCATATAACTATGAACAAGTTCGTAAAGACAGTAATTGTTTTGGGTTTAATAGTCGCGGTTGGTGCGGTGGTCGCTCTTAAGAATAAAGATGCCGCTGCAACCGGTAGTGCCAAAGTACCAAGAGGGCTGCCCCGACTTGTCGATCTTGGTGCAGATAAATGTATTCCGTGTAAAGCGATGGCGCCGATCCTTGAAAATCTAAAGAAGGAATATGCCGGGATCTTCAATGTGGAGTTTATAGATGTTTGGAAAAATCCCGACGCAGGAGGCGAATACGGCGTAAAAATAATTCCGACACAAATATTTTTCGATTCGGAGGGCAAGGAGCTGTTTCGTCATGAAGGGTTTTTTTCGAGGGAAGACATTTTGGCAAAATGGAAAGAGTTCGATATAGCTATCGAAAAAAAGCGGGGGTAAAAGTGGAGCACCTTTTTACGAATTTGAGCGATGCAGTTGAAAGTACGCCTATGATAGCGATGGGCGCGGCTTTTGTTTGGGGGGTGCTTAGCATAATTCTTAGTCCGTGCCATCTTGCGAGCATTCCTTTGATCGTCGGGTTTATCGATGAGCAGGGAAAGATCTCTACGAAGCGGGCGTTCTTAATCTCTACGGTATTTGCTGTGGGGATTTTGATCACTATCGGAGTGATCGGTGTTGTCACAGCGGGGGCGGGGCGAATAATGGGTGACGTCGGCAGGTACGGAAATTATTTTGTAGCACTAATTTTCTTTGCGGTTGGGCTGCATCTTCTTGGGGTTATCCCTATGCCTTGGTCGGGGCCGGGGCAGGTAGGGATGAAGCGTAAGGGTGTGCTGGCTGCTTTTATACTTGGGTTGGTTTTCGGGGTTGC
>JAFGKL010000053.1 GCA_016928585.1 Sedimentisphaerales bacterium | reverse complement strand
CCTTAAAGGTGTAAAGCTTGGGAAAGTTAATTTTGTAGCGATGGATACCCATTAGGGCATAAGGGCGTTTAGCTCAGTTGGCTAGAGCGCACGGATCACACCCGTGAGGTCACAGGTTCGAGTCCTGTAACGCCCATTCATTCAGCCGGTTTTCTTATAGCTTCGAGTGCGATTATCCCCAGGGCGTAACAAACGCAATTAACCTGATGTGTGCTCGATGCCCCCATCCCTGAATGCTTATTCGAACCAGTTGACGGCTACTACAATCTCTTCACTGAGGACTTCACGACCGTCACCGTTTTTCAATGGTGAAAGCGTCCATGATATCGGAAAACATTCAAAGAAACTCCATTTTTTTACCTGCGTGCTGTTATCGTTTTCGAGTACTTTAAAAAGAATTACAGTTACATCCTTAAGTTTTTTATCATCGGTAACAAGACGAGCCTCATCAATCCAGTCACTAAAAAGTGAGGTTACAGTGTAATCTCTTTTTAAAGTTATGTTGCCGTATGTAACTGTGCCCGGGCGTTTGCGTGCCAGCACGTCATTACTGTTTTGATATCCGACAGCCTGTTGTCCAATGTAAAGACCACTGACCTCATTAAACTCCCCCGCATCTGTTCCGTCGATCAACACCCTGAAGTAATAGTTACTGATAGCATCAGGGTTGCTTATGTATTTAATTGCTCCTGCAAGAAATAATGAGGTTACTAAAAGTAATAACACGCCAAGACTATACTTTTTCATGGCATTACCTCCAATCTATATATTGCAGTTATCCAACTAACTGCACAAAACCCGCTAACTTAATTTTATCGACGGTTTCCCCAATAGCAAGAAAATATAAGATCTTTAGGCCAAAAAACAGTGCCTTTCGGTGATAAGTGCAATAATGACAATTTGTTATCATTGTTAAAAATTTTTGTTTTGCGGGTCAATTTTTATGGGGATTTATGCTCATTTGATTTTTATGTGGTTTTGTTTACTGTTGGAGTTCTGTAACGGGTATTTATTCTTTTGGTTCCCTTGTGGCTTCGAGCGCGATTATTCTTAGTTTGACGATGTCGAGTTTGCCGGAGCCGAGCATCGGCAGGGCGTCAACCTTGAAGTAATTATTTCATAAAGAGAAACTACTACGAGTTTCCACCGTAGTATTGCAGTAGAAGAAAAAAAGGGAACTGCCTTTTTACAGGCAGTCCCTGTATAATCAGTGAAAATCAGATCTACTCGGTTCCGTCAAGCCAGTGACTGGCGAAGATTACAAAGTCTGCAAGATCAACCTTGTTATCACCATTAAGATCTGCAGTTCGTAGTCCCGGAATACAAATCGTTTCCACAATTATCCTGTCAACATTAATAACTCCTTCAATCATGATTTGTTCATGATCGGGATTGGGCTTTAAGACAAGAATATAATTTGTGTTTTTCCAGTTTCGCGGCACACCACCCTCTTCAAATGATTCAAGAACGCAGTCGGGATACTTTGCGGCCGGTACCGCAATGGCTGTGCTTGTTTCATGTACCATTGGCTCAGCATCAAGGAATCCAGGGTCTAATGGTGCCCATACTATTTGCAGCCATACGATCTTCATCGAGTCGGGTCCTGAATAAGGCCTGTTCGGTATGTTAATATCTATTATACCGGATAAAGGCCAAACGCCTTCCCTTCCGCCCCAAACCGGCAGCCATGGTTCTATTGGAAATACATACATATTTGGATCGCCATAAGGATTATCGAGAACATCTGCGGGAGGGCAGGTATTATCAGTGAGAAATTCCCAACGTGCAAAAGTTGCCTCATATCCCCTGAATGGTGCGGCAACATCACTTTCAGTGTAGTAAGTACCTTGTTGCCCCGGACTGCCGTTCCAGGAACCTGCGCCTCCTGCTCCGCCGTTTAAAGTTATAGTCGAAGAGGTATCGTCAATGTAGCAGCCGTAGAATATTTTGATTCTTCCGCCTGCTCCTCCTCCTCCTCCCCAGTTTCCGCCGCTATTTCCGCCTCTACCGCCGTTTGCTGAAAGTGTTCCGGAAACAGATACATCAGTTGAGGTAATTAATATTCCACCGCCGCTGCCGCCGCCAGCACCCCATATACAATCGTCGCCTTGCAGGCCATTGGCTGTTATTGTTCCTCCAATGGTGACCATCGAGCCGTTTAGGCTGATCAGTCCACCGCCGGCACCTCCTGAGTAGCCTGGGTTGCCGCTGTTCCAGCCCTCAGAACCGCCAGAGCCCTTGTTGATATCATCTTCAGTGGCTGTGCCGTAAGCGGGCCCGCCTGTTCCGCCGTGGCCGCTGTTACCGCCTATTCCTCCATAACCTGCCCCGGCCCCATAACCAAATGGTGTTCCTGTGCCCGGGCCTTCGTTTTGCCTGTAGCCTTTACCGTCGGCATCAATGAGACCGCTGACAGTAATTTCGGGTGCCTGCAGTTCAAGTGTTCCTGTTGTGCCTGAGCCGTTATAAGCATTTAGTTCAAGTGTGCCGTCTATTTGCACAAGTATATTGTACGAATGGCTTCCATCGAGGTTGTATATTTGGCCCACCGGTATGATAAGGTAATCATCATTATCTACAACTGTCTGTTCTGTGTAGTATGTTCCTGCCCCTCCTGCAGTGCCTGGGTAGGATCCGGTTCCTCCTGCACCTCCGTTAGTTGTAATAAGTGTTCCCGAATTGTTCATAATACCATAAAATATTTTTATTCTTCCACCACCACCACCGCCGCCGCCCCATGTTCCGTTTCCTCCTCTGCCGCCGTTTGCGGTAATGGTTGCACCTGATAATTCGATGGTACCTGTGATGATAAGAATACCACCTCCGCTTGCTCCGCCTGCGCCCCATGTGGTGTCGAGTCCCTGTGTTCCGTTAGCGGTTATGTCGCCTGATATTATCAGATTGTTTGTCTGTAGCGTAATTGCGGCACCGCCGTTGCCTCCGCCGTATAAACCGCCGCCGGTGTCACCGCCTGCTGAGCCCTTTTCAATGGTTTGTCCGTCTGCTGTTCCGTAGGTAGCACCGCCTGTACCACCGCTGCCGCCTCGAGCGCCTCCCACTCCGCCGTAACTGCCACCTCCTCCGGGATAGCCTCCGCAGCCGGAGCCCTCCTGATAATTGCCTTCGCCCCTGAAGCCTCTGCCTGTTCCGTCAACCGTACCGGCGACTGTAATTTGCGGTGCGATTAATTCAAGTTCTCCTGTTGTTCCGCTGCCGTCGTGTTTTGTTACATACAATGTTCCTTCGATGTTGACATACTGGCTATAGGTATGTGTGCCATCGAGAGTGTAGGTTTCGCCTGTCGGGACAATCAGCATCTCGCTATTGTCCGTAACCGCTGCCTGCGAGGCAGGGATCATCAGGCACAATACTACACATACAATTAAAGTAAGTGACGACCTCATCATTCTACCTCCTTAAAAAATTGTTGTTAAGCCCCCATAAAAAGAGCACCACTAAACCGTGCCCAGCCGATATTTGGCAATGTCCGCAAGGAACACATAAGTGATACCTGCTTTGCCCAAGGACAAACAAGCACCAATTTTTCTGTATTTCCCTGCTTCAAACTTGCTGGTTTCAGGTGAAACATAAAAATCAGGCATAAAAACGCCACTTAATAGTTAGAAACCAGAACACCTCAACTGCCGTGCCATAATATATCGCTGACCCTCTAAAATCAAGCAAAATCTGCCTGTTTACAGCGTTATAATGCAAATCCAATACCGTTATTTAAACTTACAAAACAACGATTTTCAGTCAAAATCGAACCTGAGAGGATCATTTTGTTCCTCATCCATTGAATGACACCTGTGAGGCCTACAGGTTGGAGTATTGTAACGGGTATTTATTCTTTTGGTTTCCTTGTGGCTTCGAGAGCGATAATTCTTAGTTTGACGATGTCGAGTTTGCCGGAGCCGAGCATTGGCAAAGTGTCCACCTTGAAGTAATTGCTTCGTTTTGGTTTGAAGATATTGGGAGCATCGCTATCCACGATAATTCCGTGCAGTGTGTCTGCGTCGCCTGCCTGTTCGGTATAAATGACGGCGAGTTCTTCGCCTTTTCGCTCGTCGGGAATGCTTATTACCGCGACGACCTGCTGGTCGGTGTTGAGATGCCGCTGGTATATTTCCTCGACGCCTATGTGGGGTACCATCTCTCCTCCTATCTTGCTGAATCGCGAGAGCCTGTCAGTAATCGTGATAAATCCGTCATCATCGATAGCTGCGATGTCGCCGGTGTTGTACCAGTTGTCCTGTATGACTTCGTGTGTTTTTTCTTCCATGTTGAGATAGCCCTTCATTACGTTTGGGCCCTTTATCATTAGTAAGCCGGTTGAGCCGTCGTGGATCTGCTTTTTTGTCTCAACGTCGAGAATTTTTGCAGCGACTCCGGGTATCGGGTGGCCGACGGAGCCTTCCTTATGGCCGACCTGATAAACGCCGCCTACTTCCGTGTCGTCTATTCCGAGGGATGCGACGGGCGAAAGCTCGGTGGCTCCGTATCCTTCAAATACATGAAGGTTGAATTTTTCCTCGAAGGCTTTGGCCAGTTCAGGCTTTAACTTTTCGGCTCCAGCCACGACAAGGCGAAGGGTCTTGAAGTCTTCAGGTTCGGTTCGTCTTAGATAAGTGGACAGGAATGTTGGCGGTGCGAAAAGTATCGTTGATTTGTTCTGCCTTGCGCTTTTGCCGGCGGCCTTTGCATCGATGGGGTTTGGAACATAGCTTGCAGATATGCCGTTGAGTATCGGCAGCCACAGGGAACAATTAAACCCGAACGAGTGGAAGAAGGGCAGCATTCCGCAAAGGTCGTCGTCCGGTGTGATGCGTATTACTGTTCGTATCGCCTCTATGTTGGAGATCAGGTTGTGGTGAGAGAGCATAACACCTTTTGGGGTTCCGCTTGAGCCAGATGAGAAGATAATTGTGGCCGTGTCGTCGCCCCAGCGATATTTATTTCTGCACAAAATCGGTATCGGCATTAAAAGGGCCTTCAAAAGCGCTGCAATTTTGTCTTTGCCGGAGATTGTTTTGATCATGTCTTCAATGAAAATAGTATCGGGGCTGTCAGGGAGGTCCAGTTTTTTCAGGAATTTTTTTGAAGAGATCACAGTTTTGATATCGCACTGTTTTTTTATGTGCTCCTGTATCTTTTCTCCCATGGAATAGTTGAGGTTTACCGATGTTTTTCCAAGCAGCGTTACAGCTATGTTTGTAAGTGCGCCTGCCAGAGTTGGCGGCAAAAGTATGCCGATGTTTTCCTGCGAGGGCGTGAGTTTTTCTATTTTTTCTGAAAGTGCCAGAGCGCCGGCCAGAGTTCTTCCGTAACTTAGTTTTTTATCGCCTATGCCGCTGATGCATTTATGCCGCCAGTTCTTACGTGCGACTTTTATGAACCTGCGGCTGAGAGACCTTTTTTTGTTGTTAAGAGTGTTGAAGTAATCACATGAAAGCTCCAGAACTTTTTGACGTACCTGGCTGGTTGTCGAAGCGGAATCCATTTGTTCGCCGTAATGTATGGATATCGGGTAGGGCAGTTGCCTTGGAAGTGTTGACATCAGCTTGCCGCTATAATAACTGAAAATGCTTCCCCATGCACCGCCGATATATGCGGGGATGATCGGGTAATCGGTTCCCTTCATTATTCTTTCGAAGCCTGCTTTGAAGCCGCGCAACAGTCCGTTGCGAGTGATGGCTCCTTCTGCAAAGATGCAGACGAGGTATCCTTCGTCAAGAGCGGCCTGTGTTTGTCTTAAAGACTTTATGATCTGTTTGGGCGGGTCGTCCATCGATATGGGGACAACCTGCATCAGCCTGCATAAGCCGTGAACCCATTTGTTATTATAAAAGCGGCGTTCCATCACAAAGCGTACGCGTCGCTGAAGTGTCGAACCTATAAGCAGGGCGTCAACCCATGAGACATGATTACTTACTATAAGAGCACCTTTTTCGAAGGGGACGTTCTCGTCGCCGAATATTTTTATTTTGTAGATGGACCTTGTAAGCACCATACCCAGGAAGCGAACAAGAAAATCAGGCAATGTTATTATCGTTATGATGGTCGGGGCCAGCGTCATTAGCCCCAATATCATAAAGACCTTTGATGCGGATATTCCCAGGACGGAGCTTAGCAGATAGATCGTTATCGAAGCTATCAAAACTCCTACCCATCCGAGGAAGGCTGAAGCGGCCATGATCTTTCCGCGGTCCTTTTCCGGGCTGCGAAGTTGTATCAGTGCGTGTATTGGTACTATGAACAGGCCGCTGCTTATTCCCATTATCAATACAAGGGCCAGTGTCGGGTAAAGGTGTCCCGCTGTAAAGCCAAGGCCGGCGGATGATATTGTAAGGCCTATGGCGCCTATTGGTATGATGCCGAACTCGACGTTCCTGCCGGAGAGCTTTCCTGCCCATAAGGAACCTGCGCCTATTCCGAGTGCGGCGATCAAAAAGAGATACCCGCTTTGAACTTCATCAAGACCGAGGTGTGATATGCCGTAGGGGATGAGATTGGTGTAAATGAATCCGCCTATCAAAAGGAAATATGCGGAGCCGACCACAGCCATTAAGAGTTCTTTTTCCGTCTTTATGTCTTTGAGTGTTCGCCAAATGTCCCTGACAAACAGAACACTTGCTTTTTGTTGTGTTCCGAATGCTTTTGTTTTTTTGATCTTAAAACTTGTTGTCAATCCTGTTATTGCGATGAGTACGCATACTAAGCTGAGGAGGAAATATCTACCCATCATTATCTGTGCGAGGAAGGGGCCGGCCGCGGTGCCTATTACGATGGCCAGGTATGTAAGTGATTCCATCGCACCGTTCGCTTTTGAGAGTTTTTCGGTTTGTACCAGTTCGGGGACTATTCCGTATTTGGCCGGTGCGAAAAAGGCGCTTTGGGTTGCCATTAAAAATAATATTGCGTAGAGCAAAAATTGACTGCCGGTCAAAAAGGCAACGCAGCCTAAGCCCATTATAACGGCCTCGGCAACTTTTGTGCAGACGACAATGGAGCGTTTGCTGAATTTGTCGGCGAGTTTTCCGGCTAAAGCGGAAAATACCAGGAAGGGAACCACAAAGACCGCACCTGCAAGGGCGGTTACGCCGCCGGCAGATTCGGGACCCTTTGCGCCGATAAGAAAAAATATTATCAGAAGCTTAAAGACGTTGTCGTTGAGCGCCCCTAAGAACTGTGTGATGTTGAGCCATGCAAAACTGCCGTATTGTTTTGTACCTGCGTGTTCCATGACGAATCTCCAGAGCAGGGGGAATTATAGCCCAATGGAGATGATAGTTCAAGGTATTTGTTCTAATTGCCTTGCATGATGAAGCGTACTGCGTCAGTGAAGCTGATATACGGGGGGCCGTCGGTTGTAACTGTTTGGCCGAGCTTAGGCAGATCAAAGGGTTCATATGAGAATGTGTACCAGTTGAACTTTAGCCAGCGGAAATTTTCATGCTCAAGCGGAACATCGAATGTGAAGGCAAGTTCCTTCGGCAGGTTATTGCTGTCAAGGGCCAGAACATCAACAGTCATACCTTTAACAGCAAATCTATGTTTTTCTTCAAAGGTTTGGTTAGTGAAAAAAAGCATATCCATAATAGCGAAGGCGTGTGAAAAATGGAAAGAGCTGCTTTGGTCAGAGGTGAAAAGATTATCTTCTTTGCTTCTTACCACGACGGAGTTTTCACCGGTTCTTTCAATCTCAAGGGCCGAATAGGCAGATGCCAACGTATGTATGGATGTGGGGATAGTTTGACCGTAGTAAGCAGCGTTGGTCGGTATTGCGCTGACACTGAGTTGACATGTTGTATTAACAATGACAACGTTAGAATCCTTCGACAGTGATACATTGTTTAAACCGTTGGGATTGGCGATAGAGCGAAGTAAGAAAGGCATTACTCTTGGAACCGCCAGCTTTGCGGCAGCCGCCATAGGGATATGAGCGATAAGGAGAATGATGCAAAAGACCCGGGCAGGGTATTTGTATAGACGTAATGTAGGCACCAGGCTTTTATTCTTAAATAAATCGCCTGCAAAGACGGCGATAAAGCCAAAGGCACCTATTGCCACGAAACCAAAATTCTTACCGCTGGGGGCGGCGACGATTGGGACCGCAGCAAATAACGCTATTGCAAACCAAAATCTGGCAAGGGTGTTTTTACAGATAACAGGCAGAAACAAGACGATCGCTACGATGGAGAAACTGATATAGAACACTGAGACAATGACGAAGTATTTGAAGTTGATCGCCATGAAGATCTCAGGCGATACGGCCGAGAACTGACCTGCGAATATACCTGTGATATAGGCGGGCAGGTGATAAAGGAATTTTAACGGTTCACGACCGGGATCAAGGTAGGCTTCGCCGATGCCGGATACACCATAGCCAAGCGATTGATAGATAATTCGCCAGATAATGATAACCAATATTGCCGGCAGAATAGTCGAAAAACGTTTTGGCCATGAAGCTTTGTCAAGTACAAGAGCATAGGCGAGAATAAAAGCTAAAGTGGAGACTCCCGCTTCGTTTGCAAGAATTGAAAGCGAGAAGAATATTACTGATAAAATCGCGGCAGAGGTTGAACCTGTAGATCGCCATTTGTGGTGCATAAGAAAACATATCAGGCCGAGGCAGAGGGCCACTATAAAACCCCTGTTGGCGACGAACATAACCGGGAAATAAGTGTTCTTGTCCAAAACGAACATCAATGTCGCCAGAGCCGCTATGCCGGTAGGGCCGATTATCCGTCGATACGTAATTGCTGCCAAAAATACAACGGCTGTGAACCATGCGATGTTGTGGGCGTGCATAAGAGCGGGTTTATCTGGGAAAATTCGATAGTCAAGCCAATGTGTAAAGGCGGTAAGCGGACGCCAGAGAGACGCTCTTGCTCCGTCGGGGAGCCACCACGGCAGAAGTCCGTAATCCTTAATTATTCTATTGCGAGTTTCGTCACGCGGAAAACCGAATAGTTCAAACAGTACGGTAGATAGTTGCCCGGGGTTGTCGGGGACAACACCGGTTCGATAAAGATCCGGCGGAATTTCAGAGGGCTTTAGCTGGGGGATCCTTTGAACAAGGTCGTCCATAACAAGACCGGTCTTTAAAGCAGGCAGCATCATAGCCGCGGCGGCGGCGGCAAATATCCATGGCAGATGTTTGGACCTGATGAACTGTTTTAAAATAGTTGCTGCGGAATTTGGTATCACCTGATACGCTCCTGTTAAAGAGAGTCCTTAAAAATATCGGAATTGTCCTTTAATTGCAAGCTATTTGTATTTTTTAGTCGAACAGAAAATTTGCAAATGGTGTTCGGCAGGATATAATAACATCAATGGATAAAGACCTGTTAAATAGTGTGGGTATAGTTGAAACGGAACACGTTCGTGTTGTGGAAGACGATGCGCCATTAAAACTTCAATCCGGCAAAACGCTGGGTCCGGTCGATGTTGCCTATGAAACATACGGCAAGATCAACGAGAAGGGCAGCAATGTTGTTTTGATATGTCATGCGCTTAGCGGCAATGCGCATGTTGCGGGTTATAACAGTTCCAAAGAGGACAAGCCGGGCTGGTGGGATATCATGATTGGGCCGGGCAAGTACATCGATACCAATAAGTATTTTGTTATCTGCTCGAACTTTCTTGGCGGGTGCAGCGGTACGACGGGGCCTTCATCTGTGAACCCTGCTACGGGTAAGCCGTACGGGATGGATTTCCCGATATTTACTATTGCCGATATGGTGCACGTCCAAAAGCGGCTGCTGGATAAGCTCGGCATAGAAAAAGTTCTTGCCGTTATCGGCGGATCGATGGGCGGGATGCAGGTTCTCCAATGGGCGATAGAGTTTCCGGATGTTGTCGAGTCTGCCATAATCATAGCGTCAACGAGCAGGCTCAGTTCGCAGTCGATAGCTTTTGATGCGGTTGGCAGGAACGCTATCCTGGAGGATATTAATTTTGCCGACGGTCAGTATTACGATAAGAAGGGGCCGGCGCACGGCTTGTCGATAGCGCGGATGATAGGACACATTACGTATCTTTCGGAAGAAAGCATGAGACAAAAGTTCGGCAGGGAGCTTCAGAACGCCGATACGTACAGTTATGACCTTACGTCGGAATTTGCCGTTGAAAGTTATCTGGACTATCAGGGTCAGACGTTCATAGAAAGATTCGACGCGAACTGCTATTTGTATATCACCAAGGCTATGGATTATTTTGATCTTGCGCGCGAATACGGCACGCTGGAAAAGGCTTTTGAAAATACGAAGAGCAGATTTTTGATCGTAAGCTTTGCGAGCGACTGGCTTTTTACGTCTGCCCAGTCCGAAGAGTTGTTAAGTTCGCTTGCGGTCCAGGGCAAGGATGTGAGCTATTGCAATATCGATTCTCCTTACGGTCACGATGCGTTTTTGCTTGAGCCGGAAACACTTGGGACGCTGCTTAAAGGGTTTATTGATTCTACGCATAACCAGATCGCGGAGGCAAAGCGGGGCGGCCATAAAAAGGCGGACGCGAAATATTCGGTCGAGATAGAAAATCCGAAACGGGCACGTGTGGATTACGAACTGATCGATTCGCTTATTGAGCCGAACAGCAGGGTGCTTGATATCGGTTCCGGCGACGGCGAACTGCTTTCGAGACTTATAGAGGGCAAGAATATTGTCGGCGAGGGTATCGAACTCGACCAGGGGCTTATCGTTCATTCCATCCAGCAGGGACTGTCGGCCATACAAAGGGATATCGAGCGGGGGCTGGGCCTTTATAAAGATAAAAGCTTTGACTATGCGATCCTTTCGCAAACTCTGCAGACGGTAAAAAGTCCTGACAGGGTATTAGCCGAGCTGAACCGGGTTGCCAAAAAAGTCATCGTCAGCTTTCCTAATTTTGCCAATTACAAATGCAGGCTGCAGCTTTTGTTCAGTGGTAAGGCGCCGCTTACGAAGCAGCTTCCGTTCGAGTGGTATGACACACCGAACATTCATTGTCTTTCGCTTAAGGACTTCGATCGTTTTTGCAGGGACCTTGGCATTAAGGTCGAAAAAAAGATACCGCTTACGAAATCGAGTCTTGTCCCGGTAAAGATCCTGCCTAATCTTTTTGCCGAGCAGGCGGTATATCTTACAAGCAAAGATTAGGCGATGAGTTTGAACGCATCTTTTGCGATCATGCCTTCTGTTATACCGAGATCTTTTGCAAGGCTGTTTGCTTTTGTTATTTTTCTTTGGCAGAGCCTGTCCAATGTTCCGATTGGGTTATCAGCACTGCTTTCTACCAGGGCGGCGGCCTTCGCAAAGCCTTCGCAGGCATCAACGTCAATTGCGGGGCATGCTATGAAGCCTTTGCTTCCTGTTACCATCAATATGCTAAAGCCTGTCCATTTGACGCAGACGCCCTCAACCTGGCCGTTGGGTGTTTGATATGATGTTGTGATAGATTCCATTTTTTTCCTTTCGTGTATTTATCAACAGCTTAGTGTAAGAGGTCCGGCGTGTCAATATTTCAGAAATGTTAAAGGCCGGTAAGCCGCATGCCTGCAACCTGTGATATTAAACAACCCACAAAGTCGCAGGCACGTAACTTTTCCCCGGCCTCAGCGATCATCCCCCGAAACCAGCGCTATCGGGCAGCCCTTTTTTTATAGATGGACGCCGCAATAGCCGATCTCGTCGCAAACCTGTTTGATCTTTTTCCAAACATCCTTGTTGTCTATTACTTTCATTGCGATCGGATACAATATATAGTCTTCCTGGAACATATGTTCGGACAGTGTTGAACAAAGATACTTGCAGACAGAATTAATTCTTACCTTGAAATCTTTAAACTTATCTTTGTCGTAACTGCCGACGAGCCTTACCAGGTCGTTTATTGCTATCTTAATATATACGTGGTCATTGCACGAAGACCTGCACAGGCTTTCCCAGCCGTGCTTTTTCATGAACGGGAAGATAACGTCTTCTTCCCTTTCTATATGTTCTTCCATCGCGTTAAAGTGTTCCACTATGTGCGAAAGCTTCATGAACTCAGTACTGGCGTCTGACATAGCGTCCAGTTCAGATATAGCATCCACTAATTCGCGAAAATCCGAAAGGAAGCATCTCATGAGTTCATGCTCTGCAGAGATCTTTCTTAGAATGTGATTGCCGGGAATTTTTTCTTTGATGGTATCATCCTGCTGTTCGAGTATACCGAGCAAAACAAATATACTTGAAAGCTCACCGGCAAGCTGAGCAGTAAAGCCGTTGCTTATCAGGCTTTGCTCGGCCTTTGCGATGTCGTTACTCGTTACTTTGGAAATAAGCTGACTGGCCTGCCTTCTCAAATCTTTTGGGTCCATCCCTTCGTTGATCCTTCTCAGCAAACGCGTCAGTGCCAAAGCCGTGCTGTTTTTTAGCGTTTTACCCATTTTTCCAGTTCCTTGTCTTGAGACCACTAAAAGTCCTCTCTTATTTATACGTTATTCGATCCGGGCGGAGCGAAGAAAATTCGCGTCCCTTTACATATATTGTGTTCTGGAGCCAATGTTCCGTCCGCTCCCAGCCGGATCGTAGTTAGCATAAAAAAAGGATGGGCTCGGCGGGTCCATCCTTCGGTACAAAAAAATATGTTTTCCTCATTCGGCGACATTTTGTAAGTCCTTTTAAACCTTAGGCCGTCTTTAACAACTTCAAGGTCTATATTTTCCCTACTTGCCAATCTTTTTTTTCATTCGCGAACACATTGCGAACTTAAGCCGATTCGGAAAACATTTACGTTCTCGCTATTTATTTCCCCTCATCTAACGCATTTAATATCTCCTGTTTTTTTTGTTTTCTCTTATCCCTGTTTTTTACGACCTTCTATAGATATTATACACTGAAAATCGTTACATGGCTGAATTCTTTTGTTTTTTTATAACTTTTTTTAAGCAACCGATTTTTAAGGCGTGTATAATATTTGCGTTTTTATTGTAATTTTTTAGATGTAATTATCTGCTAAGTAAAAGATGAGATTCTTTGTTTTATGAAAACGGTTTTACTGTTTTGCTCAAACTGTTTCATTGTTTTGTTAGTGTTTAGCTGTTATCTCTTGCCGCACAAAGTATAGAAGCAAAAGCTACCGCGGCGGTTTCAATTCTAAGAATGGTTTTTGTAAGTTTTGCTTCAATTGCATCTGCGTTTTTTAAGAGCTCCTGTTCGTTTTCAGTCAATCCCCCTTCGGGCCCTACAAAGGCGACAACATCCTTATCTTTTTGTATGATATCCTTAAATCGCTTTGCGTTTTCGCTCAACCCGCCGTACAGCATTATGGCCTGCGGATAGCTGCCCTGAAGGGTTTTAACGGCATCTGCCAACTGAACGGGTTCGTTTATGTTTGGCAAAAAGTTTCTTCCGCATTGTTTTGCAGCCGAGACGGCGAGTTTGCAGAATCTTTCGGATGAGTTTTTTCCCTTTGCCAGTTTTACGGTTCTTTCGAATATTACCGGCGCTATAACCTCTGCTCCAAGTTCCGTGCACTTGGTTATCAGCCAGTCGAAGCGTTGCCCTTTTGCCACGCTTGCGGCTATGATCACCCGACCGGTTCGTCTTGGTGATATTGTTTGCACTTCCTTAACATCAACGATGACATCTTTGCGTTTTAATTCAGCGATGACCGCGCAACCTATTGTTCCGCTGCCGTCAAAGAGTTCGATCTTATCTCCGAGGTTCGGGCGCATTACGTGTATGAGATGGTGAGCTTCTGTTCGATCGAGATAAAGTCGACCGGTGCTTATATTTTCACAATGAAATCTCAACACTTTTGTCTTTCTCCAAACTATATTCAGCCTGCGTATTATAAACAGAAAATCCGTCTGCGAAAACATCAAATTGACTTTTTATTGCCGAACTGGTAAAAGTATGTGTATGAGATATAAATTCATAGTTTGCAAGGTTCTTCAAAAAGAGGCCTATTTTTGTGCGGCAAGGTCAAAGAACTGTGTCGATATCGAACTTATGCCGCAGGGACTTCACGAATATCCCGATCAGCTTCGCGACAAGGTGCAGGAAGTACTCGAGCAAACCACCGATTCGAATGGCCGTCCTTACGATGCGATGCTTCTGGGTTACGGTTTGTGCAGTAACGGGATAGTTGGTTTAAGGACCGGGACGGATATTGTTATCCCGCGTGCGCATGACTGCATTACTCTTTTGCTCGGCTCAAAGGAAAAATATAAAGAGTACTTTGATTCCCATCGCGGCGTTTACTGGTACAGCCCCGGCTGGATCGAATTCGGAACGCAGCCCGGAAAAGAAAGGTATCAAACGCTGCTAAAAGAATACAAAGAAAGATACGGTGACGAAAACGCCGAATATCTTATTCAGACAGAACGCAACTCGATGAAGGAATATTCCTATGCCGCTTATGTTGACTGGGGGCTGCCCGGCTCGGATGAGTATCAGCGATTTGCTAAAGAAAGTGCCAGGTTCATGAAATGGAAGTATGATTGTGTTAAGGGCGATCCTGACCTGGTGCAAAGACTTGTTGACGGCCGATGGAACGCAGAGGATTTTCTTATCGTTAAGCCGGGCCAGACGATAGCGGAGGACCTGACAGAGCCCGGCCTTATAACGGCAAAGGATCTGGAATGACCTTTACGGAACTGGTTACTATCATTGTTATCGCTGTCGGGCTTGCGATGGATGCACTGGCGGTTTCGATAGCTGCCGGTGCCGCGTCCAAACAGCTTAAGATGCATCATGCTTTACGTATGGCTTTTTTCTTTGGAGCATTCCAGGCAGTAATGCCGCTTATAGGTTCTTTTGCGGGTCTTGCACTAAAAGAAACGATTACGTCGATCGATCACTGGATCGCATTTTTTCTTCTTAGCATCATAGGTGCAAAGATGATCTACGAATCGTTCAAGCTAAAAGATACGGACAGCACTAACGCTGAGAGCATGAAGGTTCTTTTGGCCCTTTCAATTGCTACCAGCATAGATGCCCTTGCTGTCGGTGTTACGCTATCTCTTATAACATCATCTATCTTTTTAGCGGTAACCATAATTGGCATCACTACTTTTATACTTTCGCTTTCGGGGGCTCAAATGGGTCGCAGGTTGGGTCATTTTTTTGAAAATAAAATAGAAATTTTTGGTGGTCTTATTCTTATCGCAATAGGGGCAAAGATACTCATTGAGCATATTTTATTTGGTCATTAAGTATTTTTGACTTTACTGCTTTTGATCTTTTTAATACAATAAAAGTCTTAGTTCTTGTTAGGGTTTGGAGATAATGTTGAGATGATAGAAGTTACCGGTATAGACTTAAAGCGTTTTACGAAGAAAGTTTACGAGCTTTCCCCGTCGACTGACAAAAAAGACACATTTGAAGCGCTTACCGACACTTCCATGGGCGTTGTGCTCCAGTCCGGGGGCGTAAAGAACTGGAACAAGTTCGTACTTGATATGAAGATCGTAAAGGGCAGGGCCTGCAATATGACGATTTTCGAAAGTCATGAAGGACGGTGGTTCATTCAGGACTCATGGGCCGACCATTCGCAGGAGCAATTGAAGGAACTTCTTGAATATTGCGGGGTAAAAGCAGACGTCAAAGATAACTAATCATTGTTAGTGATTTGCCAGTATCGCCAATTGAGATTTTGAGCTAAACTCTTTTTGGCGTTTTAAAAGCAGCCTTTAAAATACAGCAGAATAACCATATAACAAGCAGCGGCAGAAGAAGTGGTATCATGAACGGCAGCGCTGCGGCCGCGAGAATGAACAGCACCATTGCAAAGACTCCGACTAATATCATACCTACGCCGGCAAAGATGCACACGAGGAGTATCCCGACAAAAAACATTACTATAATAGCGACGGCTATTCCAAATGCTCCTGACAAAGCATCGACCGGTGTCGGCAGCCGGTAACCGTTTATTGTTGCCGAAAAGCCGTTGTTAGCTGAGATAGCTGACAGGGCTATATATCCGACCAGTAAACCTATCAATATGAGAGCAAATTTTTTTGTCATCTTTTTCTCCTTAAACGGGCCTGAATTTGCCCTTCGAGATATGAATACAGTCTAAACGATATCGTGAAAAGTGCCAGCAAAAACCTGAATCGTCTTATTTGGTTTAATTTGTTAGGTATTTATCAAATAATTAGTTGAACTGCTTGATGATATCGGTAAAATTGAGCATATGTCATTAGGCCAGATCATCAGACAAAGAAGAGAGCAGCTTAATCTAACGCTTGATGAAGTTGCGGTAAATACGGGTTTTTCCAAGCCTTATCTGTCTACGATAGAGACGGGGAAGGTAAAAAATCCTCCCGGCGATACCTTATTGCAAAAGCTTGAAACGGTTTTGCAGTTCGACAAGGGCCTTTTGCAGCATATCGCGCATGTCGAGCGTATGCCTTCTGATATTCGACGGGATTATGAGGCTATAGATGCTCAAAACCGCAAGTTCAAACAGATCATAAAAAACATTGTTCACCATAAGGTCTCCAGCGATCAACTTGATAAGATAATCAATGAAGATGATATTAACATGGATACGGACCAGCCGCCTTTAAAGGCGGGGCAGCTTGTTCCTGTTATCAACAAGGTCTCGGCAGGCTATCCGGTTGACTTTGACGATATGGCTTATCCCGTCGGTTTTGCGGACGATTATGTTCGATGCCTTGATATTCACGATCCCAATGTTTTTGCGGTGCGCGTTGTCGGCGACTCAATGGAGCCAAAATTTTTCGAAGGCGATATTGTTATTTTTTCGCCCGCAGCGCAGGTAAACAGCGGAGACGATTGTTTTGTCAGATTTACCCGGCCGCATGAATCCACATTTAAGAGGGTTTTCTTCGAGGATGATAAGCATATTCGTCTTCAGCCGAGGAATGATAAGTATCCACCGGCGATAATTGAGGGTGATCGTATAAACGGTCTCTATCGTGCCGTGATCAAATATGAAAAGCTTTGAGTTTTTCGATATGGATGACAATAAAAAAACAAAAGCTCAGCTAATCAAAGAGATAGTTGCCCTGCGCAAAAAATTAAAGGCTGGGAAAAAACCATCTGCTGCGAACAAATTAGACATAGATGACATCAGGGGTACCAAGGAGTATATCGAAACTATTATTCACGCATCACATGACGGTATTCTAGTGGTAGACGAAGAAGGGCGGTTTGAATACGGAAACAAGGCTCTTTTTAAGATATTAGAATGGCCCAGGAAAGAAGTTATCGGTTACAACTTTATTAAATTTATTCCTCCCGATCTGCATGAGATTACACTTCAACAATGGAAAGAAGCTCAAGGTGGAAGCGAAAAGCCATACGAATCTGTGATCCTTACGAAAAAAGGTAAGAGAAAAAATATTTTTGTAAACCATCGTCAGATGATGATTGCTGGAAGCAAAAAACATTGTGTTGCGATGAAGGATGTTACAAGCATCAAGGAAACAGAAAGGCGATCGGAACAGATCGGGCAGATCCTTGAAAATTCTCTTAATGAGATATATATTTTTGATGCGGATACATTCAAATTTATGCATGTCAACAAGGGTGCACGAAAAAATCTTGGATACACACAGGCAGAGCTTCATAAACTTACTCCTTATGATCTGAAGCCGGAATTCACAAAAAAATCCTTTAAAAAACTGACGGAACCTCTGCGCCAGGGCAAACAAAAAACGATCAGGTTTGAAACTATGCACAAGAGAAAGGACAAGTCCTTGTATCCTGTTATGGTTCACTTGCAATATTCCTCGGCAAGTGATTCCCCTTTCTTTGTAGCGATAATTCTCGATATTACCGAACAAAAGAGGATACAGCTCAAGTTCGAAAAAAGCGAGGCTAGATACAGGATCCTTTACGAGTCAGCCCATGATGCGATCATGATAGTAGATAAGCAGCTGAATTTTATAAGCGGCAACCCGTCTGCAGTAAAATTGTTTGGCTGCAGGGATGAAAAAGATTTGTTCTTTAAAACACCATTGGATTTTTCTCCGGAGTTCCAACCTGACGGTTATTCTTCGTCGTCCAAAGCTAAAGAGTTTCTCGACAGGGTCTACAAGGAGAGCCCGGTTTTTTTTGAATGGCAGCATCGCCTGGCGGACGGAACGGAGTTTCCGTGTTTGGTCCTTTTGACAACTATGGAACTGCAAAATCAAACTGTTATTCTTGCTACTATGCGGGATATTACCGAGCAAAAGCGTGCCCAGGATGCCACCAAGAATTTGCTGAATTTTGAAAATCTTGTTACAGAAATATCTACTAGCTTTATTAATCTTCCTGCAGAGCAAACTGATATGGGCATCAGGGTTGCTCTTGGCGTTCTCAGCAGATTTTTAGGGGTTGACCGCAGCTATATAACATTGTTTTCTGAGGACCAAAAGAAGGCAGATCTGGTTTATGAGTGGCGAGATAAAAATATAAGCTCTCTGGAAAAGACGGTTACTGATTGCCCGGCTGGAAACTGTAAATGGTGGATGACTAAATTAAAGAACGAGTTGACCATCCATTTGCCCTCTATCGATGATTTTCCTAAAAGCGCGGCAAAAGAAAAGAGATTTTTCCAAACTGCAAATGTGAAATCTTTTGTGTCGGTACCTATGTTTTTCAGCCAGTCACTTATCGGGTATATGGTTTTTGATTCTGTACGAAGTCAAAAGTCATGGGATGAAGAAACTATGTCTCTGCTTAAGACCATTGCGGAGATTTTCGTTAATACGATAATGCGAAGCCGGACCCAGCGGGAACTTCAGGAATATCAAGAGAAGATGTTTCGTACCGAACAACTTGCATCGCTTGGAACGATCAGTGCCAATATTGCTCATGAATTGAATCAGCCCATAACGGTTATTCAGCTTTTGCTTCAGCAGTCCAAGAGGGCTCTGGATAGCAATACGGTAGATAAATCCATTCTAAAAGAAAACGTTGAAGATTCGCTTGATGAACTTTCCAAAGCAACCGAGATTGTTGAGCGATTTAGAACATTTGCCAGACAGTCGTCACCAAGTAGTATTGAGAGAATAGACATCTGCAAGATTGCGCAAAAACTCATAGAGGTATTAAAATCCGCAGCTAAAAAAGCAAGGCTTAATCTGTCTCTGGATGTTCCCGATGCACCCATTTTTATACTGGCAAATACTGCCGAGATCGAGCAATTATTTTTTGTTGTTATCCAAAATTCAATTCAAGCCGCGGATGAAAAAACCACAAATAATCTAAAAATAAAGGTTTACCGAAAAAAAGATGTGGTATACCTTGAGTTTGAGGATGATTGCGGTGGTGTGGATCCTAATATCGAAGAAATGATATTTAAGCCGTTTTTTACGACAAAACCCCGACAAAAAGGTACAGGTCTGGGCCTTTCGATACTGCGGCGTATCGTAGATAGATATGACGGTTTGGTCGATCATAAAAATAAGCCGGGACTTGGAATTAGTTTTATTATTAGCTTGCCAAGCAAATCCTAATTTGTTATTATTCTGTTAAGAGTTGAGTTCCTGTTGTCAGGATACTGATTAATTTAAGACCTTTTAGTGTAGGGAATAGATTTATGACTGAACCAAAGAAAAAGATCATATTTTTCATCGACGACGAACCACAAGTGAGGAAAGCAGTAAGCAAAACTCTTTCACAGCTTGATAATTGCAGAGTTATATGCCTTGTTGACGCAGAGAGCTGCTTGACGGAACTAAGAAGAATAAAATGCGACATCGTTATCGCTGACGTAAACATGCCGGATATGGATGGCATTGAGTTGCTTAAGAGGATCAAGGAATTGAGACCTCAGATGCCTGTCCTTATCATCACAGGTTATGGCGATGTGCCAATGGCGGCCAAGGCTTTCAAAGCAGGTGCATTAGATTTTGTCGAAAAACCGCTTAATGAAGAAACTCTGCTGCCGGCAGTCAAAAATGCGCTGAGCAAGCTTCCGCCTGATAACACGCCCGATATTAATCTGTTGACAAAGACCGAGGTTAAGATATTAAAGCAGATCGGTACCGGCAAGAGCAACAAGCAGATAGCGGCTGATATTGACAGGTCTATAAGAACTGTTGAAAATCATCGCCATAGGCTGATGCAGAAGCTTGGAGTTAAGAACGCAGTCGAACTGACAAAAATAGCTATCAACATGGGATTGGCAACGAGCAAGTAGCAATTTTGTCTGTTTGTGGTCAGCGGCATTTCCTGAATCGATCCCGTTCGTTTCATGGGGTTTTTGTGCGCAAATATTTTTCAGTAAAATATGCTGTTTGCCTCCTGCTTTTAGCCGTTGTTTTATAGTTACGCTGATTTTTGGTCTGCTTTTTTATAAAACCCCTTTCGGCCTTACTCTAACACGATTTTCCACAGAGGTTTAGGGATAGTTTTATTTGGGCCCATCTTTTATATTTATGGGGTTTTTAACTGGAATTAATCCCATATATGGCTATAATCTCAAAAATGCCTGTATTTGGGATAAATGGATTGAGCTGGTTACAGGAAAATCTGTCGAAGTGAAAATTCCAAGAATATCAAAAATCAAAAGTTTTTTCTGTATCTGCGCAGTTGCGATATTACTAAGCGTGTCTGCTAATCATGCGCAGCAAAAGGCGGACGGATACTTCACCGGGCAAGATCTTCACTTGAATGGTCGCAACATGATCGTTTGCAAAGACGCATCTTTCGGTTCCGGGGCAAATGTTCTTATTTTTGATAACGGCTTTTCTCTTGCTATTGGAGCAAATAAGTTTTCATCAACTAAAGCAGTTATCTGGATCGATACGATCAAGTCTGAATATCTTGGTCATACGGACATGGATTATAATTGCCGGGTTTATCTGCAGGAGAACGTTAAAGTAAAACAGGGAAACCTTTCTCGATCTACAGATGTCGAGCAGGTCGTTCTTGATAACGGAGAAGCACTTGTTGCTAATTTTCTAGTCAGCGGACAGGTTTTTTCTACCGCAGCACAACAGTCGGTTTCCTTCTCACCGGAATTCAGACAACTGGAGTTATACCAAAACGCAGTCAGTGCAGCATCTCCGGTTCGTGAAGGGCCGGTGATAGCTAAGGAAGCAGTGGTTCCTTCGTTTGAAGAATACCAGGGATATGAAACAGCGGACGTATCAGATGTACCGGGAGCACTGTCTCAGCCGGAGAAAGAACGATGGAGCATTGCAGATATATTTAAACTCAAGCTTCCGCATATCCCACAGCTTCCCGAGCCGGAACCTGAGCCCGAGCCCGAACCTCCTGTAAAGTTGAACTTTGATTATCCTGTAAACCTTTCCGGTGTGTGGGGTGTTACGCCGGATATCGAAAAAACGGTGGCTGACGGAAAAGATATTTATACTATAATTGGGCGATTTTATCTTTGGCAAAAGAAAGACGAAAAGGGCAATCTTCTCGAATTTCAGGCTGACAACGCGGTGATATTTTCTTCTGAAGACAGTCTTAATGTGGAGCGGCCAACTTCAGCTGGCTCTTCTTTTGCGAGCGGTCCTATCGAGGCTATTTATCTGCAGGGCAACATTGTTATGACGGAGGGCCTTCGTACCATTCGTGCCGAAGAGGCCTATTACGATTTCCGCAAGAGCCAGGCTCTTGCCTTGAAAGCCGAAATGAAAAACTTCGATGCTACAAGGGGTCTGCCTGTATATCTTCGTGCTGAGCAGTTAAAACAGGTCTCCGCTACCGTCTTCCATGCAGATGATATAGTTCTTACATCGAGTGAATTTTATCTGCCGCAGGTTTCATCGACTGCCTCGAAAATAGTTCTTACTGATACCACTGCTATCGATGCACGAACCGGAGAACCAACCGAAGACGGCACTTATGAAGGTGTGTTATATGATATGAGGTTGAAGTACGGCCAACAAAGTGTTTTCCGCTGGCCCAAGATGAGGACAAATTTTGCTCGTCCTGATATTCCATTAAAATCCGTAGAGGTTAGCAGCGACAGCGAATTTGGAACTTCGGTACAAACAAGATGGTATCTGGCAAAGCTGTTGGGCAGAAAAGAGGCGGAAGGAGTTGAGAGTACTTTAGATATTGATTATTTTGGAAAAAGGGGTGCGGGAGTAGGCGTTGAGATCCTATATGAAAAGGCGAATTATTTTGGCAACATCCAAGGTTACGTGCTTAATGACAAAAAGGGCGAAGACGATCTTGGCAGAAACAGGCAGAATGCTACTGCGGGAAAAGACCTTCGCGGAAGGTTCAGGTTCCAACACAGGCACTATCTTCCGTATGACTGGCAGGCTACGGTTGAAGTCAGCTATTCTTCGGACATGAATTTCATTGAATGGTTTTACAGAAACGAGTTTTATGTTGATAAGGAACAGGAGACTCTTCTGCACCTTAAGCGTATAAAGGACAACTGGGGTTTTTCTATACTTAACAAGGTTCGTATCACAAACCACAGAACCCTTACTGAAGAGCTTCCCACGGTCGAGTACCATCTTAAAGGGCAGTCTCTATGGGATGACGAGCTGACGTTCTACAGTGATTCCCGTATAAGCCGTTTAAAAGACCGTTACGGATCGAAAAGTGTAATGACCGGCCCGGAAAACTTTTATACATTTGCATCCACACGTAACGAGATCGATAAACCGTTTAGCTGGAAGAAGCTGAAGGTTACTCCTTTTATCGCAGGAACTTTTGCAGAAGAGGACCAGGCAGGGTATACGCGTGACGTTGACAATACAGTCAAAAGTTCGAAATCGAATGTATGGCTTGGAGAGGCCGGCGTAAGACTTGCGACGATGTATTTCAAACAGAACAACGATATCAAGTCGAAGTTTTGGGATATCAACGGGATAAGGCATATTGTAAAGCCTCATCTCGAAGCAGTCGTTTTCTACAGTGGTGACAATACGGTTGAGTCAAGGGATGTGGTAAACCTCGGCTTGTCACAAAGATGGCAGACAAGAAGAGGCAAAGGAAACAGTCTTAGAAATCTTGACTGGATGAGGCTCGATATTGACAGTACATGGGTATCCGATGATGCCAGAAACAGTATTGGACCTCGGAACAGCTATGGTCCCGGCAAGTATATATGGAACGACCCGGGGATACCTATTTTCGACAGGAAAAGGACTCCTTATTTCGGTATGGTGCGGGATTCTATAAATGCCGATTATGCATGGAGGATCAGCGACACAACGACCATTCTCTCGGATCTGAATTATGACATCGCAGACAACGTTGTGCAGCAGTTTGACATCGGTGTTTCGCGTTACGTTTATCCGGATCTTACTTTCTATATTGGCAGTCGTTATCTGCGTCCGGTTATCGTCCCGAACGGTCCTATTTTCGAGAATGGTTCCAATTCTTTTGTAGCCGCTGTCAGCTATGCGCTTAACTCCAGGTACTCTATTATGGTTTCGGAGGAATACAACTTCGATTTTGGAAAGAACATAAAAAGCAGGATCGGAATTTTGAGAAAATATCATAGAATGTATTATGCCTTGTCAGCTTCATCTGACGAGTCGCTTGACAGAGAAGCGATAGTTTTCAGTATATGGCCTGAGGGCGTAAGAGAACTTGCTTTCGGTGAAAGAAGGTATGTCGGTACGAATCGTCTATCGAGCGAAGAATATTAAAGATATAAAAATTGTAAATGTTTTTTGGTAACTATTTTATTAGTAAGGAGTAATTATGGCTTTAGTCGATACGAAAAAAATGTTTGAGATGGCCTATAAGAACGGCTATGCGATCGGCGCTTTTAATGTCAACAATATGGAAATTACACAGGGTATCGTCACTGCTGTTGCAGAAGAAAAGGCACCCCTGATTCTACAGATATCAAGAGGCGCAAGATCATACGCAAGCATGAGCTACTTAAGAGCGATCATTGATGTTGCTGTTGCGGAAAACCCGGACATTCCTATCTGTATGCATCTGGACCACGGGGACTCCTTTGACACCTGTAAACAGTGTGTCGATGACGGGTATACCTCTGTTATGATCGATGCGTCGCATGCTTCGTTTGAAGAGAACATCAAAATCACAAGGCAGGTTGTCGAATATGCTCACGAACAGGGGGTGGTTGTTGAGGCTGAACTTGGTCAGCTTGGCGGTATAGAAGAAGATGTTGTCGGTGTATCAGCCGAAGACATTCATAAGCATCTTACAGATCCGGATCAGGTTGTGGAGTTCGTAGAAAAGACGAACTGTGACTCGCTTGCGGTTGCTATCGGAACCAGCCACGGCGCATACAAGTTCAAGACCGAACCTAAGCTTGCGATAGACGTAGTACAGGAGATACAGGAAAAGCTTCCTGGTTATCCTTTGGTCATGCACGGCTCAAGCAGCGTACTGAAGGAGTTCAAGGATCTTATCAACAAGTACGGGGGAGCTATGCCTGACGCGATGGGTGTTCCTGAAAGTGCCATCAGCGAGGCTGTTAAGCTGGCCGTTTGCAAAGTTAATATTGATACCGACCTGAGAATGGCTTTAACCGCAAAGATAAGAGAAGTCTTTGTTACGAAACCGGCTGAGTTTGATCCGAGGAAGTACCTTGGTCCGGGAAGAGAAGCGATCAGGGAAATGGTAAAACACAAACTGCAGGTTCTCGGATGTGCCGGGAAAGCCTCTGAGTGCTTATAATCGATCTGAGTACAATGAATTATCGGCCGCGGGCAGTCCTGTAAAAAAAACAGGATTGCCGGCGGTTAGTTTGTATTCCGGGCCATTAAAGTTTTTGCTTGCCGAAGCCGAATTCATACTGTTAATACCTGTAATATGCTAAGGAAGTGTCATTTGAAGAATAAAAGCTGTAAAAAATATAGATCATTCATAACCGGGATGATTCTCTGTGTTGTTTTAGCTGCTGCGTGGACGCACCATTCTTACGCTGCCTTAGAAGACAATCTTGCAAAAATATTTTCCGGCAACAATGCTTCAGAGAAAAGTACTGCTGTTATTGACTCTGTTTGTGACATGATACAGAAAGGTCAATTCCAGGAAGCGCGTGAGGTGATCGACAATTCTTCCGAACTTAATTCTCCACGTCTCGACCAGTTAAGGTGGCTTCTTGAGCGGTATGATCGGATCATGCAAAATCGAACCGGCTTAAATAAAGAAGGCTATGTGAAACAGCTTGACGAGCTTGACGAGCTTCGCCTGGGCCCAAGGGCCAAAGACCCCAATTCCCCGGCAGAGATCGCAAAAGAAAATATGTTTTTTGATGAGCCGGT
>JAFGKL010000052.1 GCA_016928585.1 Sedimentisphaerales bacterium | reverse complement strand
TTTTTTCTTCTTCTTTTTTGGCAATTGCCTTAGCCATTAGTTACTCCTTCATAAAAATAGGCAATAAATAATATTAACCTTATTTTCCGAGCCCGTCACAGAATTTCAGGGGGTAGAAATTAAAGAATTGTTTTCCAGAACAGTAATATGTAAATCTAAAATTGATAACCCGTGAGGAAAACCCCATTAAGCTATTTAATATAATCCGTTATGTTTGTGAAAATTCTGGCGATCTGTTCGGCCAAAGCCTCCAAGCCGGAATTGTTATCTAATATATAATCAGCTATTTTTGCCTTCTTGTCCAGTGAAATTTGAAAATTTTCACGTTTTTTTAGATGTTTTTTATTAAAAAGCCCCTTTTTTAGGGCTCTTTCTACCCTGACACGGTCATTGCAGTCTACAAAGATCATAATATCGGTTGGGATCTGGTTGCCGGTTTCGAGCAGAAGAGGCACATCCAGGACAATGGCTTTTACTTGGCTTGAGTTGTTAAAATGTTCTATCAGGGCTCGGATCTTTATGAAAACGTCGGGATGAATTATGCTGTTTAATTTATTGAGGTTTTTCTGAGAATCAAAGGCGATATTTGCCAGGCTAACCTTGTCGACCCTGCCGTCCTGAGTAAGGATTGTTTCGCCAAAAGCATCTGCAAGCTGTTTTATTATTTCGTCCTTTTCCAAGAGCTCATGTACGATCTTGTCGGCGTCAATGATCCCGCAACCGAGCTTTTTAAGTTCGGTTGCTGCGGTGGATTTGCCGGAGCCGATGCCGCCCAATAAACCTATTATTTTTTTCTTTTTTTCCATGAGATACACGACAATGTATATGGCAGGGCGTATCCAGTCAAGAGGATGAATTTAAAAAAACCGGGCAAGAATAGGAAATTCAAGCCCGGCTGGATCATGTCAACATGAAGGCTAATGATATTAGCAAGCTAACATACTATTGTGAATTTTGTTTACTGCTTTTCTCAGGCTATTGATAACATAATTTTGACAAACAGCCTCCCAACCCATGTGCCTGGCGAGATCGTAACCGGTTTCGATCAATTCCTCAGTCTGGCGATCGTTTTTAGGCAGATTGCAGATAATCTGGTCGGCTACTTTTTTACTTACCTTGTGCTCAATACGGTCACGGGCAATTCTGTCAATCAGCAGCATATCTTCCATATCGTGCAGATTATTTCCGTTGATTTCGGTATAATCTGCGATAATAACATTTTTAACGTTGCGGCCATTGGCTACGTCTTCTATAAAACCGGCGCAACCGCAGACATTAGAGACAACGCATATCCCTCCAAAACTCAAAGGCTCAAGCTGTGCTATACCAAAGGGTTCGTATATGCTTTGGCCGAACTCTACGTCACTGCCTTTTCTTATGTCCATAAATTCCATATCGTCGGGCATTCTGGTTCCGCAGCATTCACGGCTAAAACCAAACTGGTTAATGAATACAACTTTTATGTTGAAGCTTTTTGTGTTAAACTCCTGAACACAAGTGTGAAATTCTGCTTCGCCGCCAGACAGATCGGGCATGCCTTCGCGGTGGGCGACGGGCCATGAGTATCTTGCTTCCATATTGTAAATATCCCGATTTCTCCTTTTGCTTACCTCGGTGCTTAAAACCAGCAATACGGCTGTTTTATTCTGTTTTCTAAATTCTTTATCTATATGTTCAAGTACACGAAGATCTCTCCAAAGCCCCTTACTGGGAGTCATTCTTGTAACATGTGTGAAAATATAGTCGGGCTTATAACCAAGCAGATTGCAGCAATACTGCTGCAGTTTTGCTTTCGAGTTATATCTTTCCTCAAGGCCTATCTGGTATGCGGGGATGCCGTTGTAAGTAAGATCGATATCGGCCAGATCAAATTCAGGTGCCATAAATTTTAATTCGCTGACAACATGATCGCCAACAGCAAGAATGTTATCGCAATGTTTTGCGGCTCCGACGAGAGCATATTTAAAGTTGTGGCTTTGGTCTCCGAAGACCTCGTTTACATATAGTCCTCGCTCGTGTGCCTTTTCGATGACATTGTAGAACATTGTGTCATGTCCGGGGTTTCTCTCGACAATAGGACGCATAGGAGCGACTTCGTGTGCATAGAAAACGGTCTTAAAGTCATACTCGCGGTCGAGCTTTCCAGCCAGCGCTGTGGGCATTCCCATAAATTCGTGTGAGACTATTATAGTAGAATCGTTTTGAGTAGCGGCACCAATCGCTTTTAAGACAGCTATTGCAGGAGGGGCGAGCCTAACGTACTGTTCAAACTCCCATAGATGTTCATAGAGATGGCTTCGGATGCCGTATTCGTGGAACATTTTATATTTCAAGTCGTTTACAGGTTTTTCTTCTATCCTGGAGATGTCTATAAGTATTACCTCAGGTGAGCTTTTTATACCGGTTCGTTTATCTGTAAACGTTCGTCTTCCATAAACAATATTGACATTAAATGTGGCTTCAATGTGTCTGAAGCTTGAGAAGTAGCTTGTATTATTAAACCCATCTAGGGATGAATACAGGACTTCGCCCCCTTGTCCTAGGCGATTAGAGACATCGCCTTCAAGTGAAAACAGGGGGCTGACCAGAATAGATCTGTCTACTTCGTCAAGATATGACTGGCTGGTAAATAGTCCCTCTAGAACGGCACCAATTCCTCCGATTTTTCCGATAGCTTCATGGGTTACGTGTGCTGCTGTAATATTCTGTTTCATGTCAAGTTTCCTCTAAGCAGTATCATGCTGCCTTTTCTAACAATACGTTTTAAATTAATCGTCGTTTACACTGTTTTTCCTTATAAAATCTAAGAAATAAAACAACGGCAGGCAAACGCAGTTCGATTAATTATGGGAAAAATTTTCAGGTCCGAAAAAAAGCTGTTTGAAGGGGTGTTTTTTATGTATTTCCCGGACGCAGGAGTAAAATAATATTGTAAGAGGTATTATTGCTGATGAACTAACTTTTCAGGATGTCCTTAAAGTCGGCACAGTACTCTTTTCGGCCACACTCAGAGCAATAAGACCCCATCCATATATTGTCAAACTGGGCTGCTATCTTGTCGATAAGGTCCGGCTGATCTGTGATAATTCCTGCTTCGAAGTTGCGTTTTTTAGAACTTTTTGCACCGATGCCTGCGCCGGTGAGATTCGCACTTCCTGTGTATGCGAAAGTACCGTCAATGATTATTGATTTAAAATGTATACGGGGGCACAGCAGTCTTTCCATTCCTGTGAAGAGATTTGGATATTTATCAAAATCCCTGCGAAAGTTTGGTCCTGGTTCTTTGGCATGGATCAGGCGAACAGAAACATTTTTTTGAATAAGGCCGGAGAGTATTTCCAGGAAGGGGACCATTTTACCCGACTTATCGACGTAAAGGTCCTTCAGGTCGCTTGTGCCTATCCAGAGGAAGCGGTTTGCCTTCGGAACACGGTCAACGATTACTTCCTTATAGATATCAGAGTCGGTTATAAATTTGATCATATCCGCATTAGCCCGTTAATGTTCAGCGTGTTTCATAAAGGCCTGACAGAGAAGGTCAATTATATCGATTGCGATCAAACTTACCTGACCTTTTTGTTCAGCCGCCAAGTTGCCTGCAAGTCCGTGAATATATACACCAAGAACCGAAGCGTCGAAGTTGTCAAGCCCTTGGCCGATAAGGGCACTTATGATACCGGTAAGGACATCGCCGGAACCTGCAGTTGCCATTCCGGGGTTACCGGTTGTATTTATGTAAATTTTTTGGCTGTCAGTTACTACGGTTTCGTGGCCTTTTAATACGACGGTGCTTTTGGTTTTTTCCGCCAATATTACGGCTTGTGCGGTTCTGTCGGTCGGCAGCGGCTCGCGTAAGAGTGATGTCCACAGTTTTTTCATTTCGCCGGGATGAGGAGTAAGGATTACAGAGGCCTGTTTTCTACTGACCCATTCAGGGCTCTTTGCAAGGCAGTTAAGGCCGTCGGCATCGATAACTACGGTTTTGTTTGGTTGTGATATGACGGTATTTAGAACATCACGGACACCTTTGTTAGTTCCTGTGCCGGGCCCGAAGGCGAGAACATCATTATCAGCGGCAAGGTCTATCAGGATCGGCGATGCCCCGGAAGAGATCTGTCCGGAATCATCCTGAGGTAATGGTATTGTTGTGTAGCACGGGTCCAATGAAGCCACAATCGGCAGGGCGTCTTTAGGTATTGCGATCCTTACCAGTCCTGCGCCGCTTCTAAGGGCAGCTTTGCCGGCAAGGGCCGGGGCACCTGTCATGCCGATGCTTCCGCCGACTACGCATACTTTTCCAAATAAACCTTTATGGCCGTCTTTAGCCCGCTTTGGTAATTCAGGAATTTGTGTTATTGTTTGCATTTTGATCGGATCCTTGAGTTATTTTTTGATTTATTATGCTTGCGGCGTATGCTGCTCCAAATCCGTTGTCGATGTTTACGACTGTTATTCCTGCTGCACAGCTATTGAGCATAGTAAGCAAGGCCGCAATTCCTTCGAAGCTTGCTCCGTACCCGACGCTTGTAGGAACTGCAATCACAGGACAGTTCACCAGCCCGCCGATCACGCTTGCAAGGGCACCTTCCATGCCGGCTACGACAATTACGACACTTGCCTGGCGGATCTTTTTAAGAGTGTCCGAATGACCGATCAGACGATGTATCCCCGCTACTCCGACATCACAGATCGATTTTACGTTTTGCCCCATTGTCTCCGCGGTTACTCTTGCTTCTTCGGCAACCGGCATATCGGCAGTGCCTGCGGTAACAATAGCGATATAATTATCTGATATTTTTTTAGTTGTCTGTTTGAGGACTATCATCTTTGCAAGTTTCTCATATTGTGCTTTGGGGAACTTACCGCTAGCGGACAAGGCCTCGAAAACTTCCGGTTCTGCTCTGCTTGCGATGACGTTATTGCCCTTGGCTGCGAGTTTGCCGAAAATATCCATGATCTGTTCGGCGGTTTTGCCGGGGCAAAAAATAACCTCCGGGAAACCGCATCTTATCTGGCGGTGGTGGTCGACTTTTGCAAAACCGAGATCTTCAAACGGAAGATGGCGAAGCTGCTCAACAGCTTCGTCAATGGATAGACTGCCTTGCTTGACATTCTCAAGAAGACTTTGTATTGCTTTAGTATTCATTACAATATCTTAACCGGTCTTAGCCGTGCAGGCAATACCAATAATTGTCTTGTTTATGATGTCGATTTTGCTTCGAGAGTAAGATCCGCGAACATTCCCGCTTTATATTTATAATATGCAAGAGATGCTATCATCACGGCGTTGTCTGTGCAGAGGGATTTTGGCGCTATGAGCAGTTTTTTGCCGATAGAATCACACATTTTTTGCAGGCTTTCGCGTAAAGCAGTATTGGCAGCAACTCCGCCGCCCAAGAGAACTGTTTTGGCATTTATTTTTTCAATGCCTCGCCTGGTTTTTGCGACAAGAACATCAACGACTGCGGCCTGAAAAGATGCGGCAATGTCGGCTATTTCCTGTGTGCTCATAGAGTCTACTTTGTTCCGACCCTTCATGTCCTGACCCTGGCAGTAATACAGGACGGCAGTTTTTATTCCGCTGAAAGAAAAATCAAGCGAATCGTCTCCCAGCATCGAACGAGGAAAATCAATGGCTTTTGGATTTCCGTTCTTTGCGGTTTTTTCTATGCTTGGCCCGCCGGGATAGGGAAGCTTTAGTATCGCTGCTACTTTATCGAACGCTTCGCCTGCTGCGTCATCTATTGTCGAGCCCATCAGTTTAAGCTCGAGAGCGTTTTCGCAATCGTAGAGGCTTGTGTGTCCGCCGGAAACGACCATTGCTATGGCGGGCAGCTCGATATTTTCTTCAGCAAGCATCGCGGCCTGCAGATGAGCATGGATATGGTTGATCGATATAAGGGGTTTACCTAATGCAAGGGAGAGCGTTTTTGCCGCTGTAACGCCTACAATAAGAGAGATAACAAGCCCCGGCTGATTAGCGATCGCTATCGCATCGATATCATGTTTTTCGATGCCGGCCTGCTCTATAGCCTGTTCAATTACGGGGTATATCTTTTCGATATGTGCACGTGAGGCGATCTCCGGGACTACGCCGCCGAACTTTTCGTGTAGCTTTATTTGCGAGGCTACAACCGAGGACTTTATGATGTTGCCATTAGCAACTATTGAGGCGGCGGTTTCGTCGCAGCTTGTTTCAATGCCCAAAATATTTATTTCTTTTTCCATAGTTTTTTAGTCGATCTTGAACACCCATGCATGATTGCAGGGCAGATTTTTCATGTCGACATGGGACAGATCGACGACCACTTTGCCGTTATTATATTTCCAGTTAAGATCATTATTTGTTCCCAACATTCTTATCTTTGTATTACCGTCAGGCTTTGGGAGATCAAGGATCAACTCTTGCTGAAGATTTGTGCTGATAGCGTAGAGCGTGTCGTCTTTGGTTGTATAAAATATTTCTTTTGGTTTTTTGATCTTGTATTTTGCCTTAAATCCGCCGACCGAAGGTACCGGCCCGAGTTTTTCAGAGTCACTTGACCATAACAAACGGGCAACAGCGTAGCCGCCTTCTTCATAGTATTGCATTTTAACGGAATATTTTTTTCCGGCCTGCAAGGTAAGCTTTGCAGTATCTACAGCTTCGGCATGCTCCGTCCAGTTGTCTATAATAAGCTTATCATCAATCCACAGTTTTACACCGTCATCGGAATGTGTCTGAAATGTATACTCTTGTGAATAAGCAGGAACTATGGTTCCCGTCCATGTTACATTAAAGTTATCCTTGCCGACGCCTTCAAAAGGAGCCTGGCGTGACCAGTTAAAATCTATTTTGTCTTCTGTTCGTTCGATGATTGTATATTCGACATCAACTGCCTTGCCCCATGTTCTTGTTCCATATATAGCTTCTCCGTTAACGTCAAGCCACTTTCCCATTTCGGCGAGCCTTTCGATGCTTGTTTGCGGGATAAGTCCTTCTGATGTAGGCCCGACGTTAAGAAGAAAGTTCCCGCCTTTAGAGGTTATGTCTACAAGCTGGTGAATGAGTTTTTCTGTCGATTTATAGTTGTTATCAGCAGCACAGTATCCCCAGTGATCATTCATGGTCATGCAGGATTCCCAGTCTAATCCCGGCAGGCCGTTTGCAGGGATCGTCTGTTCGGGCGTACCGAAGTCACCGGCAATTTCGTCATATTTGTATCTGCCTTCCGCATCTTTATATCTTTTGCCGACACGGTTATTGATTATGATATTTGGCTGAAGATTTCGTACAAAATTATACAGGTCTCTTCCCTGCTCTTTGGTCCATTGGTCAATCCACTCACCGTCAAACCAAAGTACCCCCAACGGCCCGTAGTTTTCAACGAGTTCCTTTAATTGCGGCTTCATATAATCTTCTCTGTAGCTTTCAAAGCTTACGCCGGAGTCAGCTATTTGGCCTGGATGATGCCAATCCATTATCGAATGATAAAAACAGAATTTAATTCCGTGTTTTTTACAGGCCTTTGCAAGAGCCTTGAGAACATCTTTTTTATAAGGTGTTTTGTCAATTATGTCATAGTCGCTTATTTTTGAGTCCCACATGCAGAATCCGTCATGGTGTTTTGAAGTTATTACGAGATATTTCATGCCGGCATTTTTTGCCATAAGTACCCATTGATCGGCATCGAACTTGACTGGGTTAAATTGTTCGGCATATTTTTCATATTCCTCAATAGGTATTTTGGCATTATTCATGATCCACTCGCCGTATGTATCCCTTTCGCCATATACCCCGGCAGGCACAGAGTATATCCCCCAGTGTATGAACAAACCGAAGCGGGCCTGTCTCCACCACTCCATTCGGGCATCCGTTGCTGCCTTTGCTTCCTTTAGATAGTTTTTAGTCTCTACTTGCCGAACCGGCTGGCAACCTGTATAAAAAAACAGGACTGTTATTAGCAGGATAATTGTAGAAATTGTTTTCTTCATAATGATCTCCAATCTTATTCGAGATAAAAAGGCCACCTGAAGATGTTACAGGAAAATGGTTTTAAGTCAAGTTGTTTGAGAGTTAATTAAGGTGGTTCCTTCTGCTAATCGCTGATTTTGTCAATATACATATCTGTTTGATAATACTTTTACATATCCTGAAAAATGTAAACCTAAGCGGTGTTTGCTTAGAAGGCACAAAATCGCTGCAGACCAGTTTTCTATGATCGTCACCGACTATGTTTATCTGCTCAAGGTCTCCGCACCCTAAACCGAAACGTTTAGCTATTGTCATTACGGGCAGATCGTTGGGGTTGAATTTTACCAGTTCACAGCAAACCCTTTCGCATGCGACCGGGTCACTGCTTCCTATTAAAACACCCAGGTTTTTCGGGGTGCCGTTAATGGGCCCGCTTCCTTCCATGGCGACTATCCCGTCAATAATTGTAACGACGGGGTCCAGCAGTTTGTATATGCCCACAAGCATGCTGCAAAAATCGTCAGGTGAACCTCCCTTTGCAAAATGCCAGTACACTTTTCTTTTGCCTGCAACACATCCGAACATATTTTTAATAGCGAAAGTTGCAGCAAGCTGCTGATGTGCTTTGAATTTTGGCAGATTTATTATCTTGTCAGCTTTAAGTGCAACCGAACTTATGCCGATATTTGAGCCGGCTATTTTTTTGTTAACTGGTTTGTCAAGCTGCCTTATCGGCACCTCAAGTTTTTTTAGCGGTTCTTCAAGTTCTAGGGCTTGAATGCAGTTTGAAATATCCCCCCATGCAGGCGAATCGCCTACGAAAGGTTTTGCACCAAGTTCCTTTACTACTTTTGCAACAGCTAATATTACAGCCGGATGAGTCTGTGCTGCCTGGTCAGCGGGTTTTGGCACAATAAAATTAGGTTTTAAAAGAACTTTGTCGCCTTTGCTTATCTTTATATCTTTTGAAAGAAGAGCGAATTGTTTTTGGACAGCTGACTCAACATTTTGGGTGCTGTAATCACTGCAGGCGACAACGGCTACTGTCGGCCTTGATATGTCCGAAGAGTTATTTGTGGTCAATTTCCGGTCCTTACGCAAACAACAATAAAAAGTCTTATGAGTGGTTTGTTTTCGACTTCAAAAAACATACTACCTAATGTTGATTTTGTAAGGTTGCTTTCAGCGCTGGTGCCGGGTGTTTCCGTTGACAAAACGGATTCTTCTGGAGATGTCATATCCTTTGTGTCAAGGTTTGTGTCCGAATCATAATTTTCAGGAGACAGAACTACGAAGTCACCGGGTGTCATTTCAAGCTCGAAGCCGGCAGTGTCAAATATGACTATTCTCTGTCTTCTTCTCCTTACAAATGGGCTGATGTCCGGGGGTATATCCGGTTTGGAAATCGGCATGATCTGAACCTGGGCAGTTTTTTCTTTATCCTGTGATGACCATGCCCTGATCCGCCACCCAATCTGACCTTGAACGACATCCATTTTAAAATGTTCATTTTGTGATCTGTAATAATCGACCGATCTTTTTTGTTTTGTATTTGCGAAGAAAAGGTCCTGGCTGCTGTCTTCAAAAACGATCATAGCACTGTCTCTTACTCCTACGGCCTTTGCCTGCTGCAGTCTTTCACCGAGTTGCTGCCAAGTGTCTGACTTGGCGGAGCCTGCAGCAAAGCCATTTGCCTTGAACGCCTCAGGATTCTTGAATTGGCACTTTTCCTTTTCGAGTATCTCAAAGATATGATCTGCATTTGCAAGGTTGTTTCTGTGGAGTTGGAATGTATATATCCTAAAGTGCAGTTCGGGGGGCATGTCCGGTTTATATAAGGGCTGGATATCTGAAAGTTTGGTGCTTTCAGCTTGCGGCTGGTCAGGGATGTTCTGAGCCTCCTGGCAGCCTGCAAGAGGGAACACTGCGGTAAATAATAACGCATAAAATAAAGTTCGGCTCATACCGCTTATGATAGCGGTATGAGCCGAGGCTGTCAATGTGTCTTTAAATTCATCGGGCAGATAATACCTGCCGGACGATAACTATTTACGATATACTACAGTGTTTTTGCTTTTGCCCGTTTCATCCATTGTTTTATGAACTCTCTTGAATCAACAGGATTTTCTTTGGGCTGATCTAAGTTCATATCTGAAGATTCCGGTATCGTAACCTGACGTGTCAGGTTATAAGCAGGGACTTCATCGACCAGAGTGTTAGCACTGCTTTCCGGATATATCGGAGTTACCTGAGGACTTCTGATTTCCTGTGTCCTTCTGTAAGTCTGTTCCGGCTCTGCTCTTTGTATCTCACATCCTCTGCCTTTTCTTAATTGACATTTACCTTTGTCTCTTTCGCAGTAGTCCTCTTCTTCCCTCTGCATAAATTCCATTTCGCAAAGTTCAGGATCTGCGAAGATGGTCTGCTTTAGACGCTGAATCTCATTAGGCTTCAGACAAGGCCTTGTAACGATCTTCGAAGTTATGAACAGTATCAGTTCGCGTGTAACTTCGGATTCGTGTTCGTTGCGGAACAATCCGCCTACAACCGGCAGGTCGCCGAGCAGTGGGAACTTGTCCACACCCTTGTTCGTACTCTTCTTTCTAAGTCCGCCAAGAACTATTGTTTCGCCGTCATGAACCATTGCGGTTGTTCTTGCTCTTCGTGTATCCATAGTAGGTGCACCATTTATATCAAGCGAAACGATCGTGCTGAATTCAGGCTCTATTTCAAGTCTTATCAACCCGTCTCTTGCTATATGAGGAGTAACGTTAAGCTTGACACCCACAGGCATAAACTTAGTAGACGTCATATTTCCACCATCAGAAGTTTCAGACAACTCCGTGTAAGGTACTTCGCGGACTATCTCAAAGTTTGCAGGCTGATTATCGACCACCATTATACGAGGATTCGCAAGCAGTTGTGCCTGAAGATCACTGTGGAGCATGCTCAGTGCGAACTGGAGATCGATATTATTATCCAGGAAACCGAATCTTATTGTGCCGCCGTCTGTCGGGTTAAAAGAAGCTCCATAAGAGAGCCTCTCACGTTTAAGGATCGGCAGGTGATTGTTGATCGGCGTATCGGTTACCGTTGTTGTCGTGCTCGAGGTAGGACCGTAAACATTCTGTCCTGTGGTATCTTCCCAGTCCGTACCTGATTCATGTGATGTACCAGTGGTGTCCTGCCAGTTCGTGCCATCTTCATGTGTTGTGCCGTCGCTCCATCCGGTTGTGTCACTAGTTGTTGAACTATAAGAATCAGGACTGTCAACAGGAACTATAACACCTTCGCTGTTTTCTATCCAGTCTGTGGTTCCGGTTTCTGTATGGCTATTAGTTGTTTCTCCATAATCGGTATGAGAGGTAGAATCTGAAGTATAACCTCCATTTGAGTTTTCTGCATAGGTGGAATCTGAGTCATAGCCTCCATTTTTGTTCTTCGTATAAGAATTCGTATATTCGTCGGAAGTCGCAGTAGTAGTTGACGTTGTTCTTTCAGATCTTGGATATTCAAGTTTCGGCTTATTATAATCGAGAGCCCAATCCACTGTCAGATCAAAAGCCTCATTAGTCTCGACATCGTAAAGACGGACCTCAACAACTACCTGCTGGGTCATCTGGTCAACCTGATTGATAAAGTTGTCGATCATCCTGATTTTGTCTTCGGTGTCAGTAACAATAATATGATTTGTGCCTTTATTATATGATATCTTTCCCTTGTCTGAAACAAATTGCCCAAGAGCATTTGATACTCCTGCCACATCGGCATAAGTGATGTGATAGATCCTTGAAACCATCTTATCTCTGTATGCGACGGCTTCAGGAAGAGGAACAACCCTGATCATATAATCTGTGGCAATGTATGTATAGTCATGTGCCGAAAGGATGTTCTCCAGAACTTCATCTAGGGGAACATTGGTAACTTTAATAGTAACGTCACCTGTAACCTTTGGGCTTTTGACAATATCTACATTACCAAGTTCGGCAAGCTGCAAAAGCACGGTTTCTATGGGAAGGCTCTCACAACTGTATGTAACAGCGACTTTCAGCCTCTGCTGGACAGTAAGAGCATCCCGGCGTAGATCCATTCCCGGCTGTGCGTAAAGCACAGACTCAAGGATGAACATAGCCATTACGATGATAATTAGTGAATTCAATAAATTTAGTCTTTTACTTTCATTAAACATGTGATTTGTCTCCAAAGAGTTCCATCATATTTAAAGCCCCCGCTTTTTTGGGCAACCCTCCAAGACGCATTATACCAAATATCACACATTGATACAAAACAAAAGCCGTTTGTAACTGCTTTAAATATCGCTAGTAATGGAAAATTGTCAGAGTCGCCTGCTATTATTTTTATCCGGTGATTTTATGGGACGGAGGAGTAAATTTTTTTTATAAAGTTGTGATAAGGCAAAAATTTTTATTGCGAATTAGAGGTGATTCGTTTGTTAATTTAGAGAGTTTGGGTGACTTGTGGTGTGTGTAAAAATACAGGAACCCGATGCACTAAAGCTTTCTTATCCCTACCATCTGGCCGGGTGTAAGCGTCATAGCTGGCGGGACTGTTATAAGAAATGGTCTGCCCCATTGCGGGATATTTGGATTTCTCCAAAGCCTTTCAGGCATCATTTCCATAGCAGGGCCGACTTGTACGACCTGGCTGTCTGCGATTTGCTGTTGCTGGCCCGTAATCATCAGTTCGACCTTCATATTCTCTTCGACGGCTTCAGTAGAGTCCTCTGTAACGTACGCTATAATCTTGCTTGGGTGGGTCTCTGCGATGGTCATTAACGGTTCACCCGGCAGAACGGTTTCGCCGTCCCTTGAATTGAGCTGGCTGACCATTCCGTCAAAAGGTGATTTCAGTACCAGTGAGGCAAGCTGTATTGAAAGCTGGTCGATCATTTTTTCCTGAACATTTATCTGTTGCGTGATTATTTCGAGAGAATTGTCAATAGGTGGCAGTTCTGGTTTATTATTGGTAAATTCTTCAAACCTTTGTTGTGCCATATCCAGATCATTTTGAGCCTGTGCAAGTACTACCTGATTCTCTTTGATCTTTTTGCTCAATTCTTCGATCTGGAGCTCCATCTGCTTTAGTTCAAGAGGTGCCAAATCGCTTAATTCAAGATTTCCTCCCATAACGAACATTTTGCTGGCTAACTTGAGGTTTTCGAGATTTATCTTGTCAGGTTCTATTGCTGCGATTAACTCGAGCTTACGCAACCTATAATTTTCGACATCAAGAGTATATCTCCTGTAAGTTGCAACAATATGGTTCTGCAGATTTATTTGCTCTACTTCAAACTTGTCTTCTTCCACCTTTAACTCTGCAGTTAGCTTTTTTATTTCAGCCCTTGCGGTTGTAATTTCGGCTTTGAGTAAAGTATCGTCCAGCACAGCAACAGTCTGATTTTTGCTGACAGTATCAAATAGCTCAACATTAACACTTCTAAGGCGTCCTGTTTGGATGGATGCGATCTGCGTTGTATGGCTTTGAGCGATACCTACTACCTCAAATCTTTCGGCGCGATGTTTGAACAAGGCCACAACACCTGCAATAGCCACAAACCATATGAGTATGGGCAATATGTGCAGGTATATTCTGCCGGTTTTATTTTGTTCGAAATCTAATGCCATTAAACGTTTATACCTCTAAAAGCTGTTCCTGCATAATCAGACTGATATTTTCAATTCCCTCGATTTTTTCAAGTTCAGAGAGCATAATTTCATTTTTTGCGGCATTGCGGATCATTACCTGATAGGCATATTCCACTACAGGACTTCCAAAGCCGCTGTCCTGGGCCGATATCAGTGTAAAGTTTCCACAAAAACGCTTTAGGATCTTACTGACCGGATGGTTCGGGTCAATATGGCAGTTTAAGCTAAAACGCAGAAAACCATTGTGTGGTTGATGTGTACCAAAGCTTGTCAAATGCAGATACAATATGATCAGGCTCATAAAGACGGTACCTATTATAGCAATTTCGTAACGCTGGGAACCAGTCGCCATTCCTATTACAAGCGAACAGAAAATAAAAGCGATATCCCTTGTGTCTTTGATCATATTCCTGAATCTTATAATAGAAAGGGCACCCATAAGCCCTACAGCAGTTACAAAACTGTTTGCGATGGTTGACATGACCAGTGAAACCACAATGGTGATCAAGATGAGTGACTGAACAAAAGATTTTGAATAAGACAGACCGCTGTGAGTGAAGTAATATACCCATGCCAGAACCTGACCCAGCACAAAAGCCAGCAAGAGCGACAAAAGGATAGTTCCAGTTGTGAACTCCCCGCGGAAAAGCGAACTTTCTTCAAGTATCTGTAATATATCATTCATAATCTTACACCATAACTTGTGGGCCGCAGAAGCCCAGACGACAAGAATGTTGTACCGAAGTAGCATACTTTGAGGTTGATTGTACATCAAGATCAAAGCATTGCACCATTCGACTCAGCCATGCCGGGTATCGAGCAGTAAATTTAATTTCGAGAATAACCATATCAAGCGGATGACGCTGCCATCCTGTACCGCTGAATCTAACCTTTGGTTCGGAAGAAGCTTTATAACTCAGTTCTCTGTCAAGTGTAACCCTAACCCTGTTGTTCGAATCACTTTCAAAAGCCTGACGCATATAGCGGATCAGGATCTTAGGCTGGGCATTTAACGAATTAACGTAAAGTCTGAATTGTTCCATGGCATTTTCATCGGACTTAAATTTCTGGGAAGACAAGGACTTTCCTGAAAAGATAGCTGAAACATCCTCATCCCTTATTCGAGATCTGCTTTTTAAAATTACATTGTTCACGCGTCGTTTTATTTCAAGGAATCGCGGTTGTTCGATATCATCGCTGTAGCATCTGATGCGGAGTTTGAATCTATTTTTCTTTCCTGTTAATGTTTCTCTGCAAAGCTTAAAATCGTTTGAATCAAGATACAGGCTGACCAGCGGATAAATTCCTCCGGGTCGAAGGCGGCTGTACCTGTCAAGATGCAAATAAGGCTTTATGAATTGCTCAACAGCTCTTGCCTTTGATTCGCTGATACGATATTTCAGTTCGTATCTGCACCCTAATACAGTATCAACATATTTTTCGACAGGGACAGTTCCCGCACGTTTTTTGACGTGCTGCAGGCTTGATTTAGGCCTGACAACCTGTTTTGGGACATCGTCTACTGTCATCTTGTACCTCAATAGAAACGCCTATAGAGTAGAAAAAACAGATATCCAGCGCATCTAGGACAAAAGCTGAAAGGCATCTAAGGACATCTGATTAAAACATCCCTCCATTAATATTTCCACCCCTATATTGTATCAATAATCGGGCATTTTGTCAAACGAAATAATAACAAGATGTGATATAGCCACAATCGTTCTTTGCCAAAAATCTGGACTCAGCAAAAATATGATATTAATATGGGACGTCTTATTTTAAAAGGATTTAAAATAATCTTTAATGGCGTTTCTTAGACTTGAAGCTTTGGGGATTCGCAAAATTCCAAGGCAATGGTCTGCACGATTGAGGCTGATTTTGATGAACTACCACATTTTGGCTTGTATACTCTTAATATTCTTGCATAGGTTGAAAATCTCCCACCGTACTCAAGCAAACCCTTTGTCGGAGGGATGGGCATTTCGACATTAACGAGTTCTCCCTGCTTCAGGCCGTGAGCGTTAATATCTACCAAAGCGCCTTTGGGGCCTATATCAACGGTAGTGCCGGTAAAGAACCTGTTTGTTGAAATGCCAACCTTATGGCATACCACAGGCAGTTTCAGGTCAAGTCGTTTGTTCTTTCTTTTCTCTTTTTCTCCGAGCATCCCTGCGATCCAATCAAAAAACTTCCTAGACGGACATAAGAACAAGCAAATGCTATACCAATACCCTAAAAACATCAATGCCCCATTTTAACATTTGTAAGTATGTGGTTAATATGACGTTAAATTCGATTTCCGAGATTGTTGACTTTTTTATTCAATATTAATTAGGATTATGTTTATAAATAGCAACGTCGAAGTGTTAATCCGGAGTATCACAAATAATTGTCCGATAAAATGATTAGAATTATGATTAATTGGTTTTTATATAACCTTTTTGATTTCAGACATTTAGGATTTATCTTAATATCAACACTTATTATTCCGAAATATAAACACAAACGTTGTTTTTTTGCAACGTTAGACATTGACTTTTGGTATATCATGAATTAAAAGGTTGTGGATGGACGAGTCAAAGAAAAATTCTACTGGCAAGTCAGTTGTTCCCAAAGATAAAATTGCGCAGGTTGATACACCTGCTGCGCCGGGTTTTGAGGAACTTGGTGAATCAATTATCGAGTCAGTCTGTCCGGGTGTAGTTGCTTTTGACAGGGAGTTGAAGATTATTCAGGCCAATAAAGAAGCCCGGAAGCTTATTGATGTAGGAGAATACTTCGATCAGTCTCTTGCAAAGGGTACCGATAAAAAGATATGGGATAATTGGGATCGGCTGCTTAAAGATATGATCAAAGACGGGAAGAAAAGCGAGTTCGATCTTGTTAAGTATTCTGATAATGATCAAATACGACTTTTGTATATAGTGTGTTCCCCTTTGATCAGCAGCAGAACCCGAGAAGTTCTTGGCGGAGCAGCAGTGATAGAAGATGTTACCCAGAGAGTCGACATTGAACATCAGCTTGCACAGGCCGAGAGGCTTGCGTCTGTGGGAAAGGTAGCGGGCAAAGTAGCACATGAGCTTAACAATCCTATCGATGGGATTCTTCGCTATGTAAATCTTGCAATGCGCGTAATCGATACTGACGATGTCTCGAAGGCCAAGGGATATCTTGAGCAATCAAGACAGGGACTTATGCGAATGGCGGGTATCATAGGCGAGCTTCTTGAGTTTTCTCGTTTTGCCTATGTGTCCTTTGAATCTGTCGCAGTCGACCAGATAATTGAGGATGCGCTAAAGGCAATGGAGTCGGTTACAAAAGATATCGAGATAAAAATTGTTAAGGATTACACCGGGCAAATACCGTTAGTAAAAGGCGGGAACATATTCCAGGTGTTCTGCAATCTCATCAAAAATGCTTCTGATGCTATGAGCGGAAAGGGCTGTCTAAACATAACAATAAAGAAAGACAATAAAGACCTGTTAGTGGAGTTTCATGATGGTGGTGATGGTTTTGATCCTGAACACGCGCAAAAGATATTTGAGCCTTTCTTTACGACCAAAGGACGCGGCAAAGGTACCGGCCTGGGGCTTGCCATTTGTAAGGATATAATAGAAAAGTACAATGGTACCATATCTGCTGAAAATGCTCCAGACGGCGGAAGTATTTTCATAGTTAAGCTACCCCTGGCAAAGAACAATAAACAGTAATACTTGCGGAGCTGTAATGAAAAAAGGAAGTATTCTTATAGTTGACGATGACAGGATAATTCTTGATTCGTTATGTGAGTTTTTGAACCTCGAAGGTTTTGATACAACAGCGGCGGATTCATTCACTCAGGCGGTTGACAAGCTCAAGGACAAAAGATTTTCACTGGTTATAACGGATGTGAACATGTCTGACGGAGACGGGTTTGAATTGCTGGCTTTGATAAAAAAGAAATATCCGGAAACGGTGGTCATAGTCATAACCGGATATGGAACTATCGAAAGTGCAGTTGAGGCGATAAAGATGGGAGCCTATGATTATCTAACCAAGCCGATCATAGACGACGATCTTTTGCTGGCGATAGAAAGGGCGATAAGACAGCAAAGTCTTTTAAGTGAGAACTTTTCGCTCCGTTCGCAGCTTGAAGATAAATACAGTCTTGAGAAGGTGATAAGCCAGGACTATAAAATGTCCAGGATATTTGAACTTATAGAAGCGGTGGCCGACAGTAAGACCACGGTACTGATGACCGGACCGTCCGGTACGGGAAAG
The DNA here is from genome assembly GCA_016928585.1 of Sedimentisphaerales bacterium. Taxonomy (GTDB): domain Bacteria; phylum Planctomycetota; class Phycisphaerae; order Sedimentisphaerales; family Anaerohalosphaeraceae; genus JAFGKL01. Next base: position 1,674 of record JAFGKL010000052.1, on the reverse strand, counting down.
AGTATGCTTGCAAGAGCGATCCACTATCGATCATGGCGCAAGAATAAGCCTTTTGTGGAGGTAAGCTGCGGGGCGCTTCCCGAGACACTTTTAGAAAGCGAACTATTTGGCCATGTCAAAGGGTCGTTTACCGGGGCGGTAGGTGATAAGCAGGGTAAGTTTCTATTAGCTGACGGGGGAACAATATTTCTGGACGAAATTTCAAACGCATCACCTGCTATGCAGGTAAAACTGTTAAGGTTTTTGCAGGACTGGCAGTTTGAACCGGTTGGCAGTAATATCACCCAAACGGTTGAAACGCGGGTTATACTTGCTTCTAATGTGGATATTGCAGAAGAAGTCAAGGCCGGTAGGTTCAGAGAGGACCTTTACTATCGTATCAATGTCGTAACGATCAATATTCCTCCGTTGGCAGAGAGGATCGCCGATGTGCCGTTGCTTGCTGAGCATTTTTTGCAAAGGTTCAGCCATATACATTCAAAGCAAAAAAATGGTTTAACAGAAAAGGCTATTGAGGCATTGCAGTGTTACCAATGGCCGGGTAATGTTCGGGAGCTTGAGAATGTGATCGAAAGGGCAGTGCTCTTGAGCAAGGGATTAATGATTGATGTTGAGGATATTCCACAGACACTTATTGCACAAAGCATGAATGCTAATGCATCTGATGCTTATCAGCAGCGAAGTTTAAAGCAAGCCCTAGAAGAGCCTGAAAAGACCATTATACGATCTGTGCTGATTGACAACGGCTGGAACAGGCAAAAAACAGCAAAGGCCCTACAGATCAACAGGACAACTCTGTATAAAAAGATGAAACGTTACGGCCTGGAAGACGAGGCAGAGAGAATGGGGATCTAAAAAGCAATATTTTTTAGATGCACCAAATTTAGCAGTATGATACATTTAGGTAGTAGGGGGGCAATTTAACAGATGATATTGGAAAAGGGATATAGTTATGATGCCTGCACAAATAGTGATCTTTATATTTTCGTTTTTGTTAATATGTATTGCGGTATATTTCCATAATATGTGCAGTAACGGACTTGCAGGTGTTACGATGGTCCTTGCGGTGGCAATGATTGTTTTTGGAGCCTTATATCCGCAGGTAATGGATCATTCACAGGAACTTACGCAGGAAGAAAATCTGCCGGAAACATCTCTGGCGCCAGAACAGACAAATAAAACTGCCGCTGCTGAACACAACAAAAAGGGCATAGCGTTGCATAAGCAGGGTAAACTTGAAGAAGCAGCCGAGGAGTACCGTAGTGCAATTAGACTGGACGACAACCTGACATCGGCACATTATAATCTTGGAGCGTTGCTATATGGCATGGGCAGGCAGAAGGAGGCAGAGCAGCAATACCGAAAAGTTATCGAGCTGGATCCAAAATTCGTGGCGGTTTACAATAGCTTAGGTGCGGTGCTATACGAGCAGGATAACCTGGACGAGGCTGAACATTACTTTAGAAAAGCTGTCGAACTGGACCCTCAGGACGGGCTGGCACATAATAATTTAGGCCAGTTACTTGCCGATACCGGCAGGGTAAAAGAAGCCGAAGAAATGTTTACAAAGGCGTTTGAGATATATACGAACAGTCTGGGCGGCGAGCATCCTAAAACAAGAGAAGTACTGAAAAGTATCGAGAGATTAAAAAACGAATAAGTGCTGTTTTAATT
>JAFGKL010000051.1 GCA_016928585.1 Sedimentisphaerales bacterium | reverse complement strand
TGATCTTAGGAGAAGGAGTTACAGGCAGAGATGATATAAGGGACACAGAAAAGCGAAGCAATGACCTTAAAGGGCTAAGAAGCAAAGCTGAAGAGGCAAATAAGATTCTGGGGGTCAAGAAGGTATTTTTTGCTGATTTTCCTGATAACAGATTTGATACCGTAGATTTTCTGGACATTGTAAAAGTTATTGAGAAGACGAAGAACGACATCCGCCCGGAAGTCATCTTTACTCATTATGAAAAGGACTTAAATATTGATCACCAGATCACGTACAAGGCAGTAATAACTGCCGCAAGGCCTTTGCCGGAAGAAGGCTCCAGAGAGATCTATTCATTTGAGGTGCTGTCTTCTACCGAATGGGCGTTCCCGTTATCTTTTTCTCCCAATGTATTTTTCGATATCACCGGAACAATCAACCTGAAAGAAAAAGCAATGGAGCAATATAGATCGGAATTGAAAGAATTTCCGCACCCACGATCCATTGAAGGCATTACAGTCAATGCCAAAACCTGGGGCATGAAAGTCGGATTAGAGTGCGCAGAAGCATTTCAGAACGTCAGAATTATCAGATAGCTTTGAAAATGTATCTCAAAAAAAGCATTGAAGATCAGAAGGAACATTTATAATAGTTAAAAAACTAAAAAAAAATATCCACAGGATCATCCCGCTCGTCAAGACAAGAGGCCTGTTCGGCTTTCTGCGGTTTTCTTTTAAATATCTTTTGTATCAATTATATATCAGAAAGCAGCTTCCTGCCAATTGTTTTACAACACCGATACACCTTCAGGTTGAAATATCAACCTTATGCAACCTTCAATGCAAAATGTGCGAATATTCTTACAAGGAGAATAAGAACGGCCGTTTGATGAGTCTGGATGAATTTAAGAAAATCCTTTCCAGGTTTCCTTCCCTTAATTCGCTGGATCTTACGGGGATAGGAGAATCGTTTTGTAATCCGGATTTTATGGAAATGATCCGGGCGGCCAAAAACAAAGGGCTGAAGGTAGAATTCAACACTAACGGGCTTTTGATGAACGACAAATATATGGATCGATTAATCGAAATGGGTGTTGACGGTGTATACTTTTCGGTAGACGCATCGACAAAGTCGACCTATGAGGACATTCGGGGTGGTGCATCTTTCGATAAACTTATCGGTATTATAAGTTTATTTAGTGAAAAGATCCGTAAATCCGGGACTAACAAAACACAAATTCGAATGTCCTATACCATCTCAAAGGACAATGCTGCGGAAGCAAAATTATTTCCTCAATTGGCCAAAAAGGCCGGTGTTAATGTCATTTTTTATCGAGACCTGATGGTTTTTGATTCCGGGCAATATTCCGATGGGGACAGAGTTGAAACTTTTGATAAAGATTTTTTAGGGCAGCTAAAAAATGAAATTCTGGAAGAGGCAAAACGTCTGAATATCAACGCATCCCTTTGCCCCTCTTTACAGTTCCCCGGTGAAATAAGAAAAAAGCTTTGTTACAGGCCGTGGACAACATGTTTTATAGATGTTTTTGGCAATCTCTATCCCTGCTGCCGCATAACACAAAAAAACACGGACATAGTCAATTTTAAATTTGCCAATATACTCGAAGATGATCTGGACCAAATATGGAATACAGATAAATATAAATCCCTGCGAAAAGGTATCACACATCCTTCTGCAATTCCGGCTTTGTGTAAGGGATGCGAGTGTTTGGTAAAGTAATATTTATCTAACTGTTCATTAATACGGGAAAACCCGTGAGACTGCTTTTCATTAATCCGCCAAATATTGACCGCTCTAACAAGAGTTATCTTGAGAGCGGTAAGATCATTCGCCCGGAATATGCATCGTTTCCTCCGTTAGGTATAGGGTATCTTGCGGCAATAGCCGAAAAAGAGGGATGCGAGTGCCAGGTTCTCGATTTAAATGTCAGGGACTGGCCGTCAAAAAAATATATACAGGAAATTTCTCCGGATATGGTTCTCTTGTCAGCAATGACGAGTCAATATCGAGCCGTCAAGATCATAGCAGGCGAATTGAAAGGTGAAGTTCCAACTGTATTAGGCGGGCCGCATGCGAGTATTTTCAAAGAAAAGCTTCTGGACAACGGCCTTGATATAATCGCAGTCGGCGAAGGCGAAAACACAATAAGGTCTCTTGTAAAAAATTTTCCGGACAACCTTGAGCAGGTTTCCGGAATCATTTTTAAAAAGAACGGTTGCATAGAAAATACCGGAGATCCGGAAGGTGTGGAAGATTGTGAATCGCTTCCGTTTCCTGCATGGCATTATTTCGATCTTGATCTATATGCAAACGACTATCACGGCAGAAAATGTTTGCCGATGATTTCCAGTCGGGGCTGTCCTTTTCATTGTGTTTATTGTTTTAAGGGTGTCTTTGGCGACAAGATCAGAATGCGAAGCGCCGAAAGCATATTTCAGGAGATATTGTTCTTTAAAGAAAAATACAATATAGGGGCTATTCTGTTTCAAGATGACCTTTTCAGTATAAGAAGAAGCCGTGTTGAAGAGTTTTGCCGGCTATTGATCGATAATAAAGCAGATATCATTTGGCGATGCCTGGTTCGGGCAGATCAGGTTGATTTTGAGCTTCTTAAATTAATGCAGCAAGCCGGATGCCATTCTGTCGCTTTTGGAATTGAGTCAGGTAATCAGGAAGTCGTCGACAAAGTGGGTAAGAAAATGGAACTGGAGCAGGCTGTAACTGCTATCAAGGATTGCAATAAACTTGGCATAATCTCAAAGGGATACTATATGATCGGCCTGCCCTGGGACACTCCGCAAACAGCCATGGATACTATCAGGTTTGCCAGGAAAAATCGAACAAGCCAACTACAGTTTACTATTCCAACGGCTTTTCCCGGCACGGAGCTTTGGGAGATCGGCAAAAGAAAGGGGCTGGCTGTTGAGGACTGCGTTGAGTCATTCAGCTGGGATGAGAGCAGGCCACCATTTTCTTTTTCCGATCATTTGACGGAAAAACAAATAGAAGGTTACATTCTGACTGCCCGTAATATTGGCATTTTATCTGTTCTGCAGAGGAAACTGCGTGTTACAAAGTTAAAGGATTACCCTCGTTTGTTAAAAAAAGTTTTTTGCAAGGCATCGTCGCTCATCTATAAAAAGATCAAATTGTTAGCCCCGGCAGCAGTGATTTTGATCTTACCGTACTGCCAGTCTACCTGAGAACAGAAATATCGGCTCGACTGATACGGGCCAATACAAGGAGCCTGAATGAAAATAGTTTTGCTTTATCCTCCAATTGGCAAAATAACTAATTACAACACACCTACAGGCTTGTTATACGTAGGGACCGTTTTGAAAAAAAATGGTCATGATGTTCGTCTTGTGGATTGCTCGGTTGAGCCTGATTATAAAAACATATTAGACAAAGAAATCAAAGACACGGACATCCTTGGGGTTTATGCAATGAGTGTCCATATCAAGCTTCTTCTACCGGAATTAAGGCGTCTTAAACAGATCAATGAGAACATAAAGATCATCTGGGGAGGCCCCCATGCTATATTGTTCCCGGAGCAAACGGCAAAAAGCCCTTTAGCAGATATCGTGGTCAAGGGTGAAGGTGAGAATGTGATGCTGGAGATAGTAAAGGGCTATGAAAACGGCACCCCGGACCTGCACAACATAAAAGGGGTCGCCTTTGAAGAAAACGGACAGGTCTTTTCAAATCCGTATGCTGACTATGTAGACTTGAGCACCATACCGTTTCTGGACTGGTCCCTTGTTAAAAAAGAAGTTTTTGACGTCATAAAAAACAGCATCATCCGGGTACAGGCCAGCAGAGGATGCCCTTATAAGTGTGCCTTCTGCATAAACGTTCTTACAAACAACAGGAAAATGCGATATAGGCCGGCAGAGAAAGTGCTTGACGAGATCGAATACTTATACAATGAATATAAAATAAAACGTGTTGCCTTCAGAGACGAGTTATTTATGTCCAATAGACAGCAAGTCAGGGATATAGCCCAGGGGCTTATTGACAGAAACATAAAAATAACCTGGGTAGCAAACCCGCGATGCGAATATTTTAATGCATCCAGGATTGATGATGACTATCTGAAATTGCTCGCGGATTCAGGTTGCACAAAATTGCAATGCGGCGGCGAGTCCGGATCGGAAAGAATACTTAAGATGCTCCATAAACAAATAACGGTCGAGGACATCTTGAACTTTGTCAGGAGAGCAAAGAAGTTTAATATAAATTGTTTAGTTGCATTCATGACGGGGCTTCCTACGGAAACACAAGAAGAACAACTGCAAACAATGCGTCTGATAAGAGATATCCTCAGGATCCAGCCCGATGCCGTTATCAATGGCCCCGCCAATTATCGTCCTTATCCCGGGGGAGAACTTTATGAAATGTGCGTAAAAAAATATAATCTCAGTATGCCGGAGTCTCTGGAGGATTGGGAAAACGCAGAAGAATTGGGTGGTACACGTCCTCCATGGGTTAAGAATTTAATTCTGAACAAATTTTTGTGGACAAGTGTAAGGGCAGCAACTTTGAAACCTCGCTATATTTGGGAAAAAGTTAACCACAATCCATTCAAAACTTTTGTGATTTTAGTGTTTTCGATGGTTTCCAAGCTTCGATTACGGTATACTTTTTACAAGTTACCTGTCGAGTTTTATCTGTTAGATTGGTACTACCGTTTTATCGAACGAAGAGGTGTTGATTTTACATAATCTACTTTTTTAAAGCAGCAAAAGCAGTTACACAAGAAAGGGATCTAAATTATTATGAATATCGGTTTCTACGTTGGCAGACTGATTTATACAAGCCACTTCGGGGCACTCATTGATTGTTTTCGTGAAAAAGGTGCCAGGATTACTCTCTTGTGCGATTACCGACAAAAACCCAAAGACTGTGGTTACAAGGCCTACCAATATCCTTACCTGAAAAGTATTCAGAATGTCTTCGAAAAGGAAGAGGTATTAAACTTTCAAACCGCAGAAGAGTTCGTTGATATTATCATAGAAAATCAGCTGCAGGCGGTTTTCTTTTTCCCGCTTGATTCTATTGCAAAAGAGACAAAGGCTCTTCTGGCACAGAAGGCGGCAGATGTGCTTTTTATACGTTTACAAATTGGTCTTGAGATGATGAGTTGTACGGATTTGCCGTCGACAGATATTGCATTCATTTTTTGCGAAAACTGGAAAACGTGGTGGAAAAAATGGTTGATGCTCTTCGATCTGATACCCGAGAAAGATAAAGATTATATTTTTGAACAAATAGACACTAAAGCAGTCGCTTCAGGCCTTCCTCAATTCGACTCCATTGTAAACTTTGACCGTCATTCAATATGTGAAAAATACGGCCTGCCTGAAGACAAAAAAATCATTTTGTATTTGCCTTTTCCATGGAGAGTTCCTTTTAGTATATGGAGCCATATAATCTATAAGCCGCAGAATAAAATTACAAAATTAGCCAAACTCCTTTTACATGGTTTAATCGACAAGATACCGGATATCTGGCATTCACAAGCAGCCGATGATTTGCAGGTGGCACAGGCTATTCGCAAGTTCGCAGATCGAAACAACGCTTTTCTTCTGGTTAAAGGACGATTGAAAAACAAGATCCCGTCATATTTAAGCAAAATTGCCGACAAGGTTGTCAACGATGAAACCTATTACCCTCATACTACCATAGAACTTATGAGCATAGCCGACCTTAGCCTTAATTTTTACAGCGAAGCCAACAAGGAAAGTGTAATGTGCGGAACCCCCTGCGTGTGTCTCGGTCCTACGAAACCGGAAGACTGGACTTGTTATGCAAAAAGATTTGCAATAGAGGAGTTTTCACCACGCTCCGGAAGTTTTTATAATTTTGACGGCGTTGTATTCAACGAATCCGTGGATGATTTTGCAAAAAACTTTCCGTCAAAAACTTTTGACGATTACAGAATGAATATTGAAAATAAAGATAAGTTTATAAAAAAATACCTTGGATACTCGGACAAGAAATCTTCTGAACGGATATATAATCACCTCAGTAACCGATTGTCTTCTCAGGCAACCTCCAGGGAAACTACCTGCATTTAATACTGCACTAAATTAGGGTATTATATTATGCTTATGTCAATATCAAAAGAAGAGTTGGTGGCCTTGACGGCTAAACAGTTAGAAAACCTTTTCGGTTTGGATAAGAAAAAGGAATTCGACAAACTGGAAGGTGGAATATATAAAGCTTTAGAAAAAACAGAGTATTGCTTTTCTTTTAACATAACCAAGTATTACCAAAAAGACGGCTCGGTTTTTTTCAATCCTTTTAACTCGTCCCAGTATACGACATTTTTGTATTTTCTTTGTAAAGTTCTCTCGCAGCAAAACAGCAATCTACTGGCTGACAAAGTGTATTATCTTAACAAGACTCTTAACAATGTCGATCTTTATTACGAGATAGACCTGCCGGAGATATTCGGCCTTGACCATGCATTGGGTACTGTTTTAGGCAGAGCAACGTATTCTAATTTCTTTCATTTTTCTCAAAACTGCCGGGTAGGCAACAACCATTGCATTTATCCGAGTTTTGAAGAAAACATTATAATGCTTGCGGACTCCACAGTTATAGGAGATTCTCATATTGGTCATAACTGCATCATTTCTGCCAACACATATATCAAAGATCAGGATATCCCGGACTACTCTCTTGTTTTCGGGGCTACGCCAAATCTGACTATAAAAAAAATAGACGATTCGTACTTTCGCAAATATTCGAATTTTAACGACAAGAAGGAGTAATAAATGCAGAAGATATTATTTATTATGGCACCATCGTGTGCCTATAATTCATCCGCAAATACGTTAAAAGAGAAAAACATTACTGTGATTTCACAACCCCTCAGTCTGTGTTATTTGGCGGGGTTCTTACGAAAACATGGGTATAATATAGAAATATATGACCCTCACATAGAAAACTATGATAAAAGTACAGAAAACAACCTCCCAGATATAATAAGGACCGCGATCAAAAACAAAATCGCCTCAACGGATTATGACGTCTTAGGGATATCGTCACCATTTATTTATACGTATCAATGGACACACTATATTGCAGATACTGCAAAGCAAACACATCCGGATAAGCTTGTAATAACAGGAGGCGGCTACCCTTCACTTATGCCGGAAAGAGTTATGGAGGACCGGAATATTGACTATGTCGTTATCGGCGAAGGAGAGCTTGCTCTGTTGGCTTTACTTGACAAAATAAATTCGGCAGAAAAAGTGGATGATTTAGACGGAATAGCCTACCGATCGAACGGTAACATTTTTGTCAATCCCAAGAAAATATTTATAGAGGAGATTGAAGATATACCCTATCCTGCGTGGGATTTGGTTGACACTGACAAATATTTCCAATTCCAGAACAAAAAATCGTTAAATATTATTTCATCCAGGGCGTGCCCGTACATGTGTACTTTTTGCAGCAGCTATAAGAGTTGGGGCAGAGGCTTTCGTAAAAGATCGGCGGAAAACATATTAGGTGAGATCGATTATCTTCTACAAAACTTCGGTATCAACGAAGTACGGTTCATAGATGACAATATGACCGTTGATAAAAAGCGATTTATGAAGATTGCCGAAGGACTCAGGGACAGGGGTATACACTGGAACATTAACAATATTTCATCTTTTACAACAGACAATGAAATGTTAAGGATGATGAAAGATGGCGGCTGTGATACAATTGCTATAGGTGTCGAGTCAGCCAGCAAAAAAACCTTAAAATCTCTGCAAAAACCTGTAGATTTAGTTAGAACAAAAGAAATATTAAAAGAATGCAGAAGAATCGGACTGCGGTGTAATCTGCTCTTTATTGCCGGGCTGCCATATGACACAAAAGATGACATGAACAAGACGTTAAAGTACGCCGAAGAAGCAAGGGCTGACTGGTGTACCCTTGCTATGCTGATACCGTTTCCCGGAACAGACATCTATGATTTTTGCGTAGAGCACGATTATTTTATCGAGAAAGATATCGATCTTGCTAAATTCACGCTTAGAAATAAAGGGTTCATCGAAACAGAACACTGGGACCGTGATTGGATGATAAAAACAGCTCATGAGGCTAATATCAGGATCAACTTTATTAGAAACTACAATATTTTAGAAAAAGACGGGGACCTTGACTACGCAATAAAAATGTTCGGCCATGTTTTCAGGTTTCACCCTAAACATGTTATTTCCTGCATATGTTTAGCTTATGCCTATTTTAAGAAGGGAGATCGCGACAAAGCCGCCGAGTTGATCTGTAACGCTCAGTCACTTCTTGAATTAGAAGATGTTAAACAGGATTACGAGGAATTTATGAATTGGGATGAGGAAGTGATAAACTTCTATCATTCCCAAATTGACAAGAACAGATTTTGTCAGGCAGGCAAAGAAAACTCTGCATTAAAATAACGATTTGCTTATTTCCAATTAAAAAACAGTAAGGATACGATATGAAAGTATTGTTCGTTGCACCGGAACACGGCAGAATAAGAAAAAAAGACGGTAAAGTCAGATGGGTTTTTTACCACGCTTTTTCTTTTCTTTCGGCATATCTAAAAAAATACGTCGACGGGATCGAGATCGATTACATCGATGTCAATCGGCATGGCATGGAAGAACTCCAAAGAAAATATCTCTCAAAAAAACATGATATCATAGCCATCACCGGTCTAACTTCACACTATGCGAGCACAAAAGAGCTTATACAGTTTTTAAAGAAGATAAAAACCAATAATACAAAGATATTTGTTGGCGGCGCTATAATATCCTCCTATCCGGAATTTATGATCGAACATTTGGGGGCAGATTACTACGTTACAGGAGAAGGAGAAGAGGCCTTTCTGGAATGTATTCAGTTGATCTCGGAAAACAAGAGCTTAGAAAACGTTAAAAATGTCGGGTTTCTTCAGGATGGCAAAGTTGTTATTAATGAGCCTCGTGCATTGATATCTGACCTGGACCAATTACCATGGCAAGACTATGAAACCTTTGATTTTAAAGAGTTTGTGAAACAACAAAACTATTCGGCCCAAATCTTTGGTTCCCGAGGATGTCCTTATAACTGTGGTTTTTGCTACCGAATATTTGGACGTACCTATCGAACACGAAGTATAGAAGCAGTACTCGAAGAGATAGAATTCCTTGTGAAGCAATATAAAGTTTACAATATTATATTTATAGACGAACTCTTTTTCTTCAAAAAAAGTATCATCGAAGAATTCTGCAGACAGTTGCTTAGGAAAAAGCTTCGTATCACATGGCATTGCGCTCTTCGGGCCGATCTTGCAGATTTGGAACTGTTAAAGCTAATGCATAAAACCGGCTGTATGGAAATCGGATACGGAATTGAATCAGGAAGTGCGGAAATATTAAAAAGAATGAACAAACGGGCAACAGTTGAGCAAAACTGCAATGCTATGAGGATGACCATCGAGGCCGGTATTTTCCCGGGCGCTAACGTAATTATCGGCTATCCGGGAGAAACAAAAGAGACAATCAAAGAAACAGAAAAACTATTGGACGACGCTCAATGTCATGCAGGTATGCATTTTATACAGGCCCTGCCGGGAACGGCTTTATACCAGGAGGTAAAAAAGCTTGGTTACATTAAGGATGAAGAAGAATATTTTCTTTCTCTACAGAAAGAAATACATGGATTGCCTATAGATTTTACCGGCCTGGGTAAGCAATTCATTGAAAGTGAGCAAAAAAGGATCATGAAAAAATCGCGAAAATACTATCTGCAATGCTATAGCATGTACAAACGGGAGCGATTTAAGTATTATCTTAAAAACCGAAATATTAACTATCTTAGACAATTGCCCCTTAAAGTTCTCAGGGCCATCGGCAACAAATGCAATCTAACCGCAAGATAGGATTGATACGTTATTAAATAAAGTCTTC
>JAFGKL010000050.1 GCA_016928585.1 Sedimentisphaerales bacterium | reverse complement strand
TTCTTTGTGTAAGAATGGTTCGGGAAAACACGAATATGTACTTTACCTTCACGATGCAAAAAGTGCGTCGCAGCTATTCGACCGGCCTCTATCTGCCTGCCGGTGATCCAGTGGGTTTCCAGTGCCTGAAGTCCATATTCACCAAAAGCAACAAAATTACCACGGGCAGCGTTACCCTTCATCTTGCCACGCATTTGTTTGCGATATTTAACTCTTTTTGGCATCAAAGCCATTTTACGTATCCTTATATAATAACTTTATCTATTCCGTTTTCTTTTCGGCATCTGCTGGTGCCGCTTCGGGGGGTGCCGCTTCAACAGGCGGCTTGGTTGTTGGTGCCGCTGATGGAGCTACTCTTGTTTTGGACACCCCGTCACGAGCAGGACCGCCGCGCTTTGCCCCTCTTTGAGGACGACGTGTTGGTCTTGAAATCGGAGTGATCTCTTCTCCAAATTTACCCTTATATATCCAAACCTTTATACCTATCGCACCATAACTTGTACGTGATGTCGCTACTCCGTAATCAACATTGGCATCAAGCGTCTGAAGTGGAATACTCCCAAGCTTCTGGGTTTCACTTCGAGCTATCTCAGCACCGCCAAGTCTGCCGCCGCAAATGATCTTTACTCCCTTAGCTCCTGCATTCATCGCATTTTCACACTGGGCCTTCATTGCTCTGCGGTATGATGCACGTTTTTTCAACTGCTCGGCAATACCTTCCGCAACTAATGTAGCATCAAGAGATGCCTCTTTAATTTCTATTACATTAACATTAACTTTGCGATCAATGAGGTCTTCAAGCTCTTCCTTAAGAGCCTCTACTTCAGCTCCGCGAGGACCGATTACCATACCGGGACGTGCAGTATGCAAAGTTACCTTAACTTCGTTACGTGTACGTGCGATTTCAACCTTCGCTACAGCCGAATAAGGGGGCTGACGGTTGAATTTTTTATCGACATATTCCCTAACTTTCCAGTCTTCTATAAGGAAATCACCATAGTTAGCCTTGGGAGCAAACCAGGTACTCCTCCAGCCGAGCGTGATTCCCGTCCTAAAACCAATTGGTGATGTCTTTTGACCCATAATTATCCTGTTCTTTATTTCAACAAAAATCGTTTGTTTTTGATCATTCCTCAGCAACTGCTATATGAATATGGCAGGCCTGTTTCTTGATAGGATGAGCTCTTCCGCGATCTTTTGCTATCCAGCTTTTGGTTCCGATACGCCGACCGGCCCCATCAACACGAGCCTCACTAACATAAAGCCTTTCAACATCTGCCTGCTTTTCATCTGCGTTGGCAATAGCACATTCAAGAACTTTTATGATGAGAGAAGCTGCACGCTTGTTAGCAAACTTTAACAGATCAAGAGCGTCCTGAGCGCTTCTTCCAGCAATAAGTTTGGTCACTTGTCTGACCTTCGTAGGAGACATCGGAGCATAACGATAGGAACTTCGCCACTGAGATATTTCGGCAGTTTCGACTCCAAGACCATTTGCTATCCGATTTACATCTTCGGTTGTCGGCTCCGGCTTATATAGCCCCTTTTCCCAGTTCTTCAGTGCGCCCAAAGCATCTTTAAGATCAAAACCGCCATGGACAAGATGCCCGGCAAGCTGATTAATGCTTATACTGCGCTCCGAACGAATTTCTTTTAATTTAACACTGCTTAACATCTTAAAACCTTAAAATCTGAATATCACTGTCTGGCTGCTATTGATTATTTCTTACCACCAGAATGACCTTTAAATGTACGAGTCAAGGAGAACTCTCCGAGTTTATGTCCTACCATATCTTCCGTCACAAAAACCTTATGAAACATCTTCCCGTTATGAACAAGAAAAGTATAACCTACGAACTCAGGTATGATCGTGCTGCTTCTGGCCCAGGTCTTGATCGGGTCATAAGTACCGGCATCGATCTGCTTTGATACTTTAAGGTATAACTTTTCGTCGACAAAAGGTCCTTTTTTCTGAGAGCGTCCCATTAAAATCCCTTAACCTTTAAAATTACAGTACTAACTGTCCGTTTCTCTTGTTTTTACGTCTGCGAATAATTCGCTTGTTATTCGTATTGCGAGGACTGCGTGTCTTTCCGCCCTTTGCAGGTTTCCCTGTAGGTGAACACGGGTGCCTTCCGCCATTGCTTCTGCCTTCACCGCCGCCCATCGGATGGGCCACAGGGTTCATCGCCTTGCCCCTGACATGAGGCCTAATGCCCATGTGCCGCTTCCTCCCGGCTTTACCAATGTTAACGTGCTGATAATCACCGTTACTGAGTTGACCTATTGTGGCACGGCATTCTTTGCGGACCATACGCATCTCTCCGCTTGGCAAAATGATCGTTGCCCAGTCACCTTCTTTAGCCATGAGCCTGGCAACTCCACCGGCACTTCTTACAAGTTTTCCGCCCTGTCCTGCGGTCATTTCAATATTATGGATCTCAACACCAACAGGGATACCACTAAGAGGCATTGTATTGCCGATCTTCGGCTCTACACTCGCTCCGCTTTCAATAGATTCGCCAACTTTAATACCGTTCGGCGAAAGAATATATCTTTTCTCTCCGTCTTCATACTGAACAAGCGATATAAAGCAGTTCCTGTTGGGATCGTATTCGATCGTCAGGACCTTTGCCTGCATGTCATCTTTGTTGCGCTTAAAGTCGATAATACGATAAATACGTCTTGCTCCGCCTCCCCTGAATCGAACCGTCGTTTTACCATGGTGATTTCTGCCACCATGCTTCTTGATCCTTTTACAGAGTGTCTTTTCCGGCTTATCTGTCGTAAGCTCTGCCTTATAATCGATCACCGACCCGCCTCTGCGTCCCGGTGTTGTCGGTTTGTAAAGTCTAATTGCCATAACTGCTATCTTCCTTGTATCATTAATTAAAACAGATCAATGTGATAATCATCGCCTAAAACCACAACCGCTTTTTTCCAGCTCGCAGTCCTTCCAAAGTCTCTGCCGCGGCGCCTTGGTTTACCCATATAGTTCGCAGTCCTTACTTCTTTGACCTTAACGTTATAGAGCTTCTCGACTGCGTTTCTGATCTGTATCTTGTTAGCACTCTTATTGACCTCAAAAGAATAAGCATTTTTCGTATTCGCAAAATGCATCCCCTGCTCAGTCACCAACGGTCTAATTATAATGTTATAGTCGTCCACGGATATACCTGCTAAAATTCCATTAAACTTAATCTTTATTTATCAACGACAAAAACGCATCCTTTGTAAACAGCATCTTCTGCTTGTTGCAAATATCACCTGCATTAAGATCTGATACCGGAAGCATATCAACCTTCGGAACATTCCTTACGGATTTATAAAGGTTGTCATCCTGAACATTTGTTGTTACAAGACAACTCCTGTCAATCTTCAGATTGCCAAGAATACCGACAAAATCCTTTGTCTTCGGTGCATCAAAACCGAGCTCGTCAATAACTACCACGTTTCCGGTCTGCAATTTGGAAAGGATTGCAGAAGCCGTTGCAAGCTGCCTTTGTTTCTTGGGCATTCTCTTACCGAAGTCCCTGTTAACTTTTGCAAAAGTAACCCCACCGCCAACACGCTTACCCGTCCTGCTGTTTCCAACACGTGCGTTACCTGTCCCCTTTTGCCTGAAAAGTTTAGTAGTTGAGCCTTTTACCATACCCCGGCTCTTAGTCGCTGCCGTACCAACTCTTTTATTGGCCTGGTGTCTTACTATTGCCTGTTTGAGCAGCTCATATCTAACGCAACCGCCAAAGACGTTCTCGTCGACCTGAAGGCTCTCTACTTCTTTACCGTCTCTATTTAATACCGCTACATCTATCATAAGACTTACCTTTTAGTCCTGGAGTTATAGACCTCTACGTATCCACCTGATGCTCCCGCTATGGCACCCTTGACGATCAAAAGATTTTTTTCTTCATCGATTGAAATTACTTGATGATTGCGTGTTGTTACTCGAGCACCCCCCATCCTGCCTGCCATTCTTTTGCCTTTTTTAAGGTTTCCTCCGTGACCGGCGTCACTTGCAAAACTGGATATCGATCCCGGTGCCCTGTGCTTACGCTCGGTTCCGTGAGATGCCGGAAAACCACCAAAACCATGTCGCTTCATAACTCCTGCATAACCTTTACCCTTGCTTGTGCCTGATATATCCACATACTTTATTTCCGCAAAAGCCGAAACCGTAACATCATCACCAACCTGATATTCACTTTCGCTGTCATTATCGAGTCGCCATTCACGAATAAATCTTTTAGGGGTAGTTTTGCTTTTCTTGGCATGACCTTCTTGAGGCTTTTTGATACGGGAGGCTTTTACATCATCGTAACCGAGCTGGATCGCATTATATCCGTCGGTTTCACTGGTCTTTACCTGCATAACCTTACAGGGACCCATTTGTATAACCGTGATCGGCACAATGCTTCCCGACTCATCATAGATCTGAGTCATACCTATCTTTTTTCCAAGCAACTTCGCCATCATTTATTCCTTTGTTTCTGCCTGAACTTACAGGCCTGTCTGTCCTACTGATTACTATGCCTTGATCTTAACAAAAACGCCCGCGGGAACCACTAACCTGTTAAGGGCTTCAACCGTGCGGGCGTTAGCATCGTGAATATCAATTAAACGCTTGTGCGTGCGCATCTCAAACTGTTCACGAGACTTCTTATTAACGTGAGGGCTGCGCAACACTGTATATCTTTCAATTCGGCTCGGAAGCGGAACCGGGCCACTTACTCGGGCATTAGTCCTGCGAGCTTGCTCGACTATCTCCTTAGCGGAAGTGTCAAGAGCCCTATGGTCATAGGCCTCCATCCTTATCCTGATTCTTTCTGTCTCAGTCGCCATCGATATTCCCTATATATTGTTTACACAATCACCATCGAAAACATACAAAAATACCTTTTCAATACTATAAATCAAGATATTTTAGTAAATTTCGTTTAAAAATAATTTTTTTTGCAAATTTCTCGGCTGGAATTAACTGAATGATTCAGGCATTCCTTAAGCCTCTAAAATCAGCTCAAAACATAGCTTTTTCGCTTCTGGGCCTGCTAAAAAACAACTTCATAAGAGCCCAAAAAAGCCCAAAACTAACCAAAAAAGGCCGTTTTCGTCCCTGAACCACATTGAAGTGTAATCAGCCCCACTCGAAACGCACAAAATTCTTCTTCGTGCTCGCTCCGGCTGTAGAACAAAGATATATATCAGAGTCTTTGAACTAAGTCAATAATAACTTAATAAAATTTTCTCAGAAATTTGTTCCGGAACCTTTTCGTAGGTCAATGGCTCCATTGAAAAGCTGCCGCGCCCGGCAGTCGCTCCTCGTATTTCGCCGGAATACCCGAACATCTCTGCCAAAGGAACCTTAGCATCGATAACTCGCATATTCCCGTGCACCCAGGAATCCGTGATCATACCGCGTTTTGATATAAGATTACCCTGAACTGCCCCATAATTGGCCTCTGGAACAACGATTTGGACCCTCATAACAGGCTCAAGAAGAACCGGATCTGCCTCATTAAGCACATTTCTTACTGCCATAACACCTGCCTGTTCAAAGGCAATTTCGGATGAATCAACTGCGTGATATGACCCATCAAGCAACGTAACTTTAGCTCCCACAATAGGATAACCAGCTAATGCCCCGCTGCCAAGACTCTCCATAACACCGTTTTTCACAGCAGGAATGTACTCTTTGGGGATAGCTCCGCCAATAACTGCACTTTCAAACTCATTTTTCCGGCTGTAATGCCCATCCTCAGTAAACAAAGGCTCGATTTTTATCACAACATGCCCATATTGACCTCTTCCGCCAGTCTGTCGGACAAATTTTGCCTCTGTCTCGGCTTCTTTGCTGATCGCCTCCTTGTATGCAACTCGCGGCCTTCCAACACGAACGTTAACACCCATATCTCTTATGAGCTTATGCTGAAGAATTTCAAGATGCAGCTCTCCCATACCGCTGATGATCGTCTGCCCTGTTTCAGGGTCATTCTTGCATCCGAACGTAGGATCTTCACGACGAAGTACCGATAAAGCATCGCCAAGTTTAGCACGTTCAGCCGCCGTTTTCGGTTCTATAGACATGCTTATTACCGTTTCAGGAAAAGTAATGCTTTCCATTACTACAGGGTATTTTGTTTCACATATCGTATCGCCTGTCAGTGTTTCCTTTAGTCCGACAACCGCAACGATGTCTCCGGCTGACGCCGAATCAAGGATCTTTCGAGTACCCGCATGCATTTCAAATAACCGGGTAATATTTTCCTTACGGTCACGATTGGTATTCAAAACTCTGCTTCCGGCTTTAAGTGTTCCTTGATAGATACGCATAAAATAAAGATCGCCATGCTTATCGCTTGTGATCTTAAATGCCAATGCCACTAATGGTTTGCTGCCGTTACAGGTAATCGCGATCTCTTTGGTCTCATCATTCGGCTTATGTCCGATAATATCGGGCCTTTCAAGCGGTGAGGGCAGATACAATGTAACTCCGTCAATCAACCGCTGAACACCGATATTCTTAAGCGCCGAACCTACGAACAAGGGATTGATCTTATTTTCAAGCGTTCCCTTACGCAATGCCCCTATTATTTTTTCGTTCTGGATCGGCTCGTCATGGACATATGATTCCATCAACTCATCGTCAAACTCCGCCGCTGCTTCGATCATATCGTGACGCCAGTGCTCGGCACTAACAACAAGTTCTTCCGGAATGTCCGTCTCTGTATATTTTGCACCAAGTTTATCCTGCTCGAAGAATACCGCCCTCATCTTTATAAGATCGATCAAACCCTTTAGATTGGACTCTGCACCGATGGGTATCTGCACCGGAACCGGATTGGCAAGAAGTTTATCCCTTACACTTGCAACTGCCATCTCAAAATCAGCACCAACTTTGTCCATCTTATTGATAAAGCAAAGACACGGAAGATTATATTTCTGTCCCTGACGCCACACCGTTTCGCTTTGAGCCTGAACACCTTCGCTCGCATCAAATACTGCCACTGCTCCGTCAAGTACGCGCAGCGACCGTTCAACTTCTGCCGTAAAATCAACATGACCCGGAGTATCGATCAGATTTATTTCATAACCGTTCCATGGGCATTTCGTAGCTGCCGAAGTAATCGTTATACCCCTCTCCTGCTCTTCCTCCATGAAATCCATCACCGCAGTACCGTCATGGACTTCGCCCATTTTGTATATCTTACCGGAATAATAAAGAATGCGCTCGGTAACGGTCGTCTTACCGGCATCAATATGGGCCATTACCCCAATGTTTCTAAGTTTCTTAAGATCTTTTGACATCAAAATTTCCGTATAGGTTATATGCTATATAGCTGTATATTATCGAAATAATCCGCGAAAAATATAAAAAAACTGCCACATTGATCGAGAGATCAGACGTGGCAGTAAATATTAGATTTGATTACCATGCGAAGTGTGCGAACGCCTTATTTGCCTCTGCCATTCTATGGACGTTTTCACGCGTGGTCATTGCATTTCCTTCTTTGCGATAGGCATCCATGAGCTCGGAAGCAAGACGCTGAGACATCGGTTTGCCCTTTTTGCCTCGACATGCCGCAAGGATCCAACGAAAACCCAAAGACAATTGACGCTTGGGTCTTACCTGCATTGGAACCTGATAGCTCGCACCGCCAACTCGCTTGCTGCGAACCTCAAGCAATGGCTTTACATTATTGATCGCTGTCTCAAACACCTCTAAGGGAGCTGTATCTGATATCTTTTTCGAAATAACGTCCATTGCATCGTAAAAAACCTTCTGGGCGGTATTTTTTTTACCATCCAGCATTAAACAGTTAATAAACTTAGAAACCAGTTTGCTTTTGTAAACCGGATCTGGTTTTAACTGACTGACTGAAGCTGTAAACTTTTTAGCCATTTATAACACCTTATTATCTCTGTTAAGATTTCTTTGCACCATACTTACTTCTTCCCTGTTTCCTTCCGGACACTCCTGAAGTATCCTGAACGCCGCGGATCACATGATACCTGACACCAGGTAAGTCACGAACTCTTCCGCCGCGAATCATAACCGCACTGTGCTCCTGCAGATTATGATCGATACCGGGAATATAAGCGGTAACTTCTTTACCATTGGTTAGCCTTATACGGGCGATCTTACGAAGTGCCGAGTTTGGCTTTTTAGGCGTCTGAGTCCTGACAATAAGACATACACCTCGTTTCTGAGGGCAACCGGTAATATCACTGACGCGCTTTTTACCTTTTCCCTTTCGTCCCATTCTGACTAACTGGT
Organism: Sedimentisphaerales bacterium; assembly: GCA_016928585.1. Taxonomy (GTDB): domain Bacteria; phylum Planctomycetota; class Phycisphaerae; order Sedimentisphaerales; family Anaerohalosphaeraceae; genus JAFGKL01. Next base: position 13,645 of record JAFGKL010000050.1, on the reverse strand, counting down.
TAATAGTCGGCATAAATTCTCCAAATACTTATAAACTTACTTTCAAAATTCATTATCAAATTAAAGGCCAAGTGCCTCTTTAACTGCCTTATCGGCTGCCGCATCAGCTTCCTTGGCTTCTCTCAGTTCCTCAAGTTGTTTCGGCACAGGAGGTTCGACAAGATGTTTGACCTTCAGATCCATATACGGTTTAAAGGCCGTCCCGGCTGGTATCAGGTGGCCGAGTATTACATTCTCCTTTAAACCGCGTAATTGATCAACTTTACCAGAAAGTGATGCTTCCGTCAAGACCTTCGTTGTTTCCTGGAAACTTGCCGCTGAAATAAAGCTTTCTGATTGCAGCGAAGCTTTTGTTATGCCCAAAAGAAGCGTCTGTGCGGTTGCAGATCTCGGCTTTTTGCCCTTAGCCGGAGTTCCGCCAAGAACTTCAACTTTTTCGTTGGCGGCTTCAAATTCTTCTTTAGTCACCAGTGTATCAACCTTAAGATCCGTATCGCCCGCGTCGGCTACCTTAACACTCTTGGCAAGTTCCTCATTAGCCTTTCTAAAGTAGAATTTATCGATAACTTCACCCGGCAGGAACTGGCTGTCTCCGACCGATTCGATCTCAGCTTTACACATCATCCGTGAGATTATGATCTCAACGTGTTTATCACTGATAGTAACGTTCTGGGCACGATAAACATTCTGAATTTCCCTTTGCAGATATCGCTGTAAAGCTTCTTCACCCTTAATGCGTAATATATCATGAGGAACCAGGGGACCCTCGGTAAGAGCATCACCCGCCTCAACAATATCTCCGGCATGAACATTCAAATGTCTGTCTCGCGGAACATGATGTTCTTTCTCCATTCCGCTTTCACTATGCACTATGATAGTCATCTTACCGCGGCGTTTATCACTCTTAAGCTCAACCTTACCACTGATCTCTGCCATCGCTGCAGGTTCCTTCGGCTTACGAGCTTCGAATATTTCCGTCACACGCGGAAGACCTCCGGTAATATCCTGTGTTCCGCCTGAACCTCTCGGAAGCCTTGCCAGCAGTTTACCTGCGGTAACTTCTTCGCCATCGGCTACCTCAACACGTGCTTTAGCCGGCAGATAATGAACATCAAGTATCTTACCATCAGAATCTTCAATAATTACTTGTGGATGCTTATCGCCCTTATGTTCGATAATAACAGGCTTGCCGACTTGACCTTTGCGCTCTTCCTCAATACGCATCGTCTCGCCTTCGATAACATCAACGAGCCGGACAATACCCGGAACCTCAGCCAGAATCGGCACTCTGTGGGGATCCCAGGAAAAGAGTGTATCGCCCTTACTTACCTTTTGACCATCCTCGACTACGATTACTCCGCCGTAGGGAACTTTAAACCGCTCTAATTCCCGCTCCTTATCATCTACAAGCGTCATCTCGCCATTGCGCTTAAGTGCAATAGTCTGACTTGGACCTGATGCTTGTTTTACTTTTACACAATTGATGTTCTGGTACCTTACAGTTCCTTCACGAGGAGCATTCTGTTCGGTCACAAGCACCTCTATTTCAGCAATACCTCCTGTGTGGAACGTACGCATTGTCAACTGAGTTCCAGGCTCACCGATCGATTGTGCTGCTATTATTCCAACAGCCATCCCCTCTTCGACAGGTCTTCCCGTACTAAGATCCCAGCCGTAACACTTTGAACAGATACCAACCTCATTCTCACAAGTAAGCGGACTTCTTACACGGATGGCGTCAAGGCCAAGAGTTTCGATCTTATCTGCTGCTTCAGGGGTTATAATTTTATTCTCATGTACGATCATTTCGCCGGTTATCGGGTTACGGATATTGTCCCTTGCGGTCCTTCCTATGATCAATTGCTTCAACGGAACATCGACTGCTTCTCCCTTGTAAACAGTGCTCTTTGTAATACCCTGAAGGGTACCGCAATCGGGATCGGTTACCATCACATTCTGTGCAACGTCCGCAAGTTTACGTGTCAGATAACCCGAATCCGCCGTTTTAAGTGCCGTATCTGCCAAACCTTTTCTAGCTCCATGGGTCGAGCTGAAGTATTCCAGCACGTTAAGGCCTTCCCGGAAGTTCGATTTGATCGGTGTCTCGATGATCTCACCACTTGGTTTTGCCATCAATGCACGCATACCTGCAAGCTGCTGAATCTGGTCAACACTGCCTCGTGCTCCGGAATCTCTCATAACCCATATCGGATTAAGATAAGGTTTGCCGTCACGAGTATCATTTTCAAGCGCACTCATCATAGCACTGGTTACTTCTACACGAGCATGCGTCCATGCATCAACCACCTGATTATAACGTTCACCATCGGTAAGAACGCCGGCGTTATAATTTTTCTGAACCTTATCGACTTTCTTCTGGGTCTTATCTATAATAGCCGGCTTCTCATCAGGTATTCTAAGGTCTATAAGACCAAAACTAAGGCCTGCAAGAGTAGCCTGCTTAAAACCTAAATCCTTAATATTATCAAGAAGGTCGATCGTTGCCGAACTGCCGGATATCTCAAAACAGTCATGGATGACATCTCCGAGTTTTCTCTTGCCAAGCATCATATTATAGAATGGCATCTCTTCAGGTAGAATGTCATTAAAGATACAGCGTCCTGGAGTTGTCTCGATAATTCCGCCTTCACGCTGACCATGTTCCGTATAAACTACTTTCTCTTTCGGAATACATACTTTAACTCTGGCGTGTATGCCTACCTTGCCCATTTCACAAGCTGTGATCGCTTCAAAAGAATCGCGGAACAACATGCCTTCGCCCTTTTGATTCTCACGCATGAATGAAATATAGTAATTACCAAGCACTATATCCTGCGATGGGCCAAGCATCGGCGAGCCGCTCTGCGGTGAAAAAATGTTGTTCGTAGCAAGAATAAGAGTGTGAGCCTCTACCTGTGATTCAATGCTTAATGGCAGATGAACCGCCATTTGGTCTCCGTCAAAGTCCGCATTAAAACCCTGACAAACTAACGGATGAAGCATTATAGCATTACCTTCGATAAGAACAGGCTCAAATGCCTGGATACCCATCCTGTGCAAAGTAGGTGCTCGGTTCAAAAGAACCGGGTGCTGATGGATGACTTCTTCTAAAATATCCCAAACCTGTTCATCACGACGTTCCAGCATACGCTTTGCACTCTTGATCGTATCGGCGAGTCCGCGATCTTTGAGCTTTCTGATGATGAAAGGTTGATAGAGCTCCAATGCTATCTTCTTGGGAAGACCGCACTGGTGAAGTTTCAAATGAGGCCCAACTACGATAACTGATCTTGCCGAATAGTCAACGCGTTTACCTAACAGGTTCTCACGGAATCGCCCTTGTTTACCCTTGATCATATCGGTAAGACTCTTTAAAGGACGATTATTACTGCCAAGAACAGGACGCCGGCAGCGACCGTTGTCAAGAAGTGAATCGACCGCCTGCTGGAGCATTCGTTTTTCATTACGAATGATCACTTCTGGTGCGTTAAGATCGATCAGCTTTTTCAAACGGTTGTTACGATTGATTATACGTCTGTAAAGATCGTTAAGATCGCTCGTCGCAAAATTCCCACTTTCAAGCATGACAAGAGGACGAAGGTCCGGCGGTATTACCGGTGCCACATCAAGAACCATCCACTCGGGTTGATTATCGCTCTGGCGAATACTGTTGACGATCTTGAGTCGTTTCGTCAGATCTTTTATTTTTTGTTTACTGTTGGTCTTATCGATAGCAGCACGAAGCTCAACGCTTAATTGATTCAGATCAAGCTTAGCCAGCAGTTCTTTTACTGCTTCCGCTCCCATAGCAGCCTTAAAACAATTGCCATATTTGTTGGATGCCTCACGGTATTCCTCTTCTGTCATAAGCTGCATCACCTTAAGAGGGCTTTGGCCGGGATCGGTTACAACATAATCCTGGAAATAGATGATCTTTTCCATATCAGATGTCTTCATACCAAGCAAATTGCTTAATCTGCTTGGCATTGCCTTGAAAAACCAAATATGAACTACCGGCGCAGCAAGACTAATATGACCCATGCGTTTTCTTCGGACTCGGCTGTGAGTTACCTTAACTCCGCATCTGTCACAAATGATCCCTTTGAACTTGGTCCCTTTGTATTTTCCGCAGGCACATTCCCAGTCACGTTCCGGACCAAAGATCCTCTCACAAAACAAACCGTCTCTTTCGGGACGGTACGTCCTGTAGTTGATCGTTTCAGGCTTTCGAACCTCACCAAAGGACCAACTGCGTATATCATTGGAGCTTGCAAGGGATATCTTGACTGAACCGTAATCATTTATGCGATCGTATATGGATTCAACCATTTATAAGTCTCTCCGATAAACTTATATAAATTAACTATATTGGCAAACTACCAATACGTTTTTTTTCTAATTGGATATTAAGACCAAGTCCCCTGATCTCATTACAGAGAACGTCAAAAGATATAGGCGTACCGGCTTCGAGCGTATTCATGCCCTTCACCATAGACTCGTATATTTTCGTTCGGCCTTCAATATCGTCGCTTTTTACTGTTAAAAGTTCCTGAAGCGTATAGGCCGCTCCGTATGCTTCCAGCGCCCACACTTCCATTTCTCCAAATCGCTGACCGCCGGTTCTTGCTTTACCGCCAAGAGGCTGCTGGGTAATAAGACTGTAAGGACCTGTCGCACGAGCGTGGATCTTATCGTCAACAAGGTGATGCAGTTTCATCATATAGATACAGCCGATCGTCGCTTCCTGATCGAATGGCTCACCTGTTCGTCCATCATAGATCTTTGCCTTTAGATCCCTCGGTATTTGCACAAATAACTCATCCACCGGGGGGATCTGCTTGTTTTTTTCAAGGCTTGCTATTCTGTTACGGACATGCTCGTTTGCCTCTTCAGTAACCTTGAGTATTGCTTCTTCGGTTGCTCCATCAAAAACCGGTGTTACCGCATCAAACCCAAGCACCTTCGCTGCCCACCCAAGATGTGTTTCCAGTATCTGGCCAACATTCATACGGCTAGGTACGCCAAGAGGATTAAGACATATATCGATCGGCGTCCCATCTTCCATAAAAGGCATATCTTCTTCAGGCATGATCTTGGCGATCACACCCTTGTTACCATGACGACCGGCCATCTTATCACCAACGGAAAGGGTGCGTTTTGTGGCAACATAAACCTTTACCATTTCTAAAACTCCGCTCGAAAGTTCATCGCCGTGTTTCATACGGGCAATTTGGAGTTTCTTTTCTTCCTGCAATTCTTCTAAGTTCGGCCAGTACTTATCGATTATTTTTTGAGCATCATCTCGAACCTTGGCCGGTTTTACCCAGGAAATATCGAAGTTTTCAACCTGCTCATAGATAACATCGATATCATCGCTTGCTCCGACCTTTTGACGTGTCGTCGGATCGATCACATCGATCTTAAGCTGAGTGTGAACTTCATCCATCATCTGCTTAAACAAAGTACATTCTTTTTTCAGCATCTCTGCGTCGTATTGCTTGATCTTTGCTCTAAGCGCTTTTCGCTGTTCGTCGGAGCCTGCACCTCTGCGGGTAAATCGTTTAGCCTTTATTACAACACCTTCGTAACCGCTGGCAACTTCCAGTGAATCGTTCTTAACATCCTCACCGGCTCTTCCGAAAATAGCATGCAAAAGCTTCTCTTCCGGTGTAAGTTCTGTTTTGCTTTTGGGAGACACCTTACCTACAAGAATATCACCGGGAGCAACACGGGTGCCTTCGCGTACTATTCCGTCTTCAGTGAGGCTTCGAAGCGCCTTTTCACTTACATTAGGAATATCCCTTGTAAATTCTTCTCTGCCAAGCTTTGTCTCGCGAACTTCAACGCTGAACTCGTCTATATGGATACTGGTAAATACATCTTCCTTTACCAGCTTTTCGCTTATTAAAATAGCATCCTCAAAGTTGAAGCCGTCAAAGGGAACAAATGCGACAAGAACGTTTTTGCCTAATGCCAGAGCACCTTGGCCAGTTCCCCCGCCATCAGCAATTATCTGGCCCTTTTTAACCTTTTGGCCAAGCGTAACGATTGGCTTCTGATTCAGGCATGTTCGCTCATTCAAACCGATATACTTGTTAAGAATATATTCGTCGGAATCATCGATCACTATTCTATTGGCATCTACCTCGGTTATAGTTCCCGGTTTTTTGGCATGAACAACCATGCTGGAATTCTCAGCCACAGATACTTCCATCCCCGTCCCGACTAAAGGCGGATCTGTAATAAGTAGCGGAACCGCTTGACGCTGCATGTTTGAGCCCATTAATGCTCGGTTTGCATCGTCATGCTCAAGGAACGGTATAAGAGACGCAGACACACCTACTGTCTGTTTAGGGGATATATCGACATAATCAACTTCACTGCTGTCAACCTGTGTAAGGTCTCCATGAAGTCTGGCTAAAACCAACCCTTTTCTAAGTCTGTTAGTCTCGGGATCCACCATGCTCGGCGGCGCAAATATCGCTTCCATCTCCTGATCGGCACGAAGATATTCGACCTCTCCGGTTACCTGCTCTTTGGAAACCTTACGGTAAGGAGTAATCAAAAATCCATATTCATCAACCGTAGAGAATATACCAAGAGAAACGATCAGTCCGATATTCGTTCCTTCAGGTGTTTCGATCGGACACACTCTTCCATAATGGCTGATATGAACGTCACGAACCTCAAAGCCCGCACGCTTCCTGTTAAGACCGCCGGGGCCCAAAGCACTTAAACGACGCTCATGTGTAAGCTGACTTAAAGCATTCGTCTGATCAACCACCTGACTAAGTTCGCCTCTGCCGAAGAAATAATCGATGCTCGAAGATACGCTTTTTGAGTTCACAAGATCTGCTATACGGGCTATATCTTCCGGGCCCTTCATGCTCATTCGTTCCTGAACAGTCCTGCGAAGCTTCAGCAAACCCTTACGTATCTCATCGGCAGCTAATTCGTCAATCGTTCTAAGGCGTCTGTTTCCAAGGTGGTCTATATCGTCCACTACTCCCTCGTTGTTACGAAGCCCCATGATATACCTCATCGTATTAAGGAAATCTGCCGGGCGAAGTGCCATCTCGTCTTCGTCGATGTCCTGATTAAACTTGCGATTAAGTCTGAATCTTCCGACCTTACCAAGACGATAACGGTTAGTATCATAGAACTTTTCTGTAAACAACTGGGTTGCCTTTTCGATCTTTGCCGGGTTACCGGGACGAAGCTTGACATAAAGTTTCAGCAATGCTTCCTCATGGCTCTGACAGTCATCCTCTGACAAAGTATTGAGAATAAGCGGATCTGTAGCCTTTGTGATCACTTCAACACTGCCTATTTTGCTTGACTGTATCTGTACTACGCTGTCACCAAGCTGACAGCCGGCTTCGACAATTATTTCTCCTGTCTCCATGTCAACGATCGGCCCGACTGTCCACATAGAAGGATCGAGCTTTTTAGCTTTGACTGTCTCGGTATCGTAGAAAAGACGAATAATATCTTCGGTCTTTCCATAATCTTCGCTCATAGCACGCAGGAATGTGGTCGCCGGGATCTTACTTGACTGATCGATCCTTATAATAAGAATGTCTTTTTTGGTCACGCTCATCTCGATCCAGCTTCCGCGGTTCGGAATGATCCTGCAGCCATGAAGCACTCTGTCACCATCTCTGCTGTCGATAACAAAATCCACACCGGGGCTGCGGTGAAGCTGGTTTACGATCACACGCTCGGCTCCATTGATGATAAATTCACCCCCGCCGATCATGATCGGTATTTCACCAAGATAGATCGCCTGTTCGGAAATATCATCGGCCTCTTTACGTTTAAGCATACATCTGATCTTGAGTGGATAACCATATGTTAAACGAAGTTCCCTGCATTGTTGAGGGTTATACCGGGGCGGCTCAAGCTCATAACCTAAGATTTCCAATTCCATGGATTTGTCGTAACTTACGATAGGAAATATCTCCTGCAGCAGACCTTCAAGGCCTATTTTTTTGCGCTTATTAGGCGCAACATCTTCCTGCAGGAATCGACTATAACTTTTGCACTGAACCTCTATAAGGTTAGGTACTTTGATCGCATCGCCGATCAAACCGAAATTACGAATGGGTCGTGACTTCATTAAGCACTCTCCACTAAGCCTGTTATTTTTTTTCAAACGACAATTCAGTTTAAAACGCCTCTTAGGCGATCTCTACTGTTGCTCCTGACGCTTCCAGTTGAGTTCTTATTTCTTCGGCTTCTTCTTTGCTGACACCTTCCTTAAGTGGCTTGGGAAGATTATCTACCAGTTCTTTTGCTTCCTTAAGACCGAGACCGGTAATGCCCCTTACTTCTTTAATGACCTGGATCTTCTTGTCGCCAAACTCCTTCAGGATAACATTGAAGCTGGTCTTTTCTGCTTCACCACCGCCGTCGCCGCCTGCTGCAGGACCTGCTACCATAACTGCTCCGCCTGCTGCCGGCTCGATACCGTGAACGTCCTTAAGATAATCGCCAAGCTCTTTAGCCTGCATAAGGGTAAGCCCCACGATCTTATCGCCAAGCTCTTTGATATCCGCACTGAATTCTTTTGCTTCGTCTGACATTATAATACTCCTGTATCATTTATGTCTTAAGGTAGCAGAAACTACGCCGTTTCTTTTAACCCTGATCGGGACAGCCAAAAGACCAAGTAAAATTTCATTTTAATAAACCGGATTAACCGGTATCTGTTCGTATTTAAGCTGCTTCTTTTTCAAGTTTCTCAACAAGACTCTTTATACAGCCCGCGATAATACCGCCGGGACCGGCGATCGCACCGGCAACATTCGCTCCCGGAGTCTTGGATAACATTACGATAGCTCCCAGCAGCTCGGACCTGCTCGGCATCTTCGCAAGGGCCTTGGCACCTTCTTCATCCATTACAGTACCGTCAACAAAGGCTCCCTTCAGGGAGATAGCTTCGATCTTTTTGGCCCAGTCCGCGCATTCCTTAGCTACATCAACGATGCTATCCCCGCCAAAAGCTACTGTGCATGGACCTGCCATAAACAAACTTGCTGCCGCCGCAAGATCCATCTTCTCCAGTGACCTTCGCATCATAATGTTCTTGACAACCGAAAGCTTAATGCCCTTCTCCTTAAGAACGCCGCGCATTTCGTTGTTGTCATTACCGCCAACACCTTTTGTGTTGAGAACCAGAAAATCAGTTACATCCTTAAATCTTTTCTCCAGTTCCTTTTGAACTAAATCTTTTACGTACTTGCTCATTATATTTCCTGCTAAAAAAGTTTTATACTTTGTTTTTTACGCAACGTCTAAAAGAACACTTGGGCTCATCGTGGCACTTATTGCAACCTTCTTGATATAAGTACCTTTCGTAGAACCCGGCTTCATCTTCCTGATATGATCTACAAAAGTACCGATGTTTTCAGAAAGCTTATCCTCTGTGAAACTCAGTTTACCAACCACTGCATGTACGTTACCGCCTGCGTCATTCCTGAACTCCACCTTACCAGCAGCGAAATCCTTTACCGCCGACATTACATCCGCCGTAACTGTGCCATTCTTCGGAGACGGCATCTTTCCCTGCGGACCAAGAACCCTGCCAAGTTTTCCAACCTTACCCATGACCTTCTGAGATGCTATTGCAACATCAAAATCCATCCACCCATCGGTGATCTTTTTAACCAGTTCATCACAACCGGCCTCAATGGCACCGGCTGCCTTGGCGGCTTCTGCTTCAGAGTCTTCACAAAAAGCGATAACTCTCCTTGCCTTGCCAATACCGTTAGGAAGGCTGATAGCACCCCGGATCATCTGGTCTGCCTGCTTAGGATCGATACCAAGATGCATTACACATTCAACAGTCTGGTCGAACTTCAGGGAACCAAAAGACTTGACCTTCTTAACTGCGTCGGTAATGCTTAACGCTTCTTTTACGGCTTTTTCGGCATCTTGATTGTATCTTTTACTTCTTTTTTTCATTATCTACTCCGCGAATTTCATCATTAATTTCGCTCCCACTACTAAGCCGTGGTTTGCATCTTACACTATTAATATCCAACGGGCCTTTTACACAGAAAAGGACCGGCCCCCAAAAATATTTTAGCCTTCCTCAACCTCTATACCCATGCTCCGGGCGGTACCCTCAATGATCAGATCGGCCTGTTCGAGATCATAAGCATTAAGATCGCTAAACTTGGTCTCGGCTATCTTGCGTATCTGGGCCTTGGTCACCTTACCAACTTTTTCCTTGTTGGGAACCCCGCTGCCCTTAGCCAAACCCGCTTCCTGCTTTAGCAGCACTGCTGCCGGAGGACTTTTTACTATAAAATCAAAGCTCTTGTCTGCATAAACGGTTATTTCCACTGGAACGGTAGTTCCGTTATGCTCTTTTGTCCTCTCGTTAAACTGTGATACAAACTGGCCAATATTAACACCATGCTGACCAAGAGCCGGGCCTATAGGCGGTGCCGGCGTAGCCTGTCCACCTGGTGCTTGCAATTTGATCTTACCTGTTATTTCTTTGGCCATCACTGATCCTTCTTAAAACTCGTACTATTTATCTTTCTTAGACCTTTTCGATCTGCCAATACTCTATATCAAGCGGAGTGCTTCTGCCAAAGATCGTTACGATAACACGAACAACTCCGCGCTCGCTGTCGATCTCATCGACCACACCCTCAAAGTTCTCAAATGCCCCTTCACGGATCTTTACGATGTTGCCCTTTTCGAACTCAACCTTGATGCTCGGCGTATCCTCGGGTTTTTCAACTTCCTTGAGCATCTTGGCAACATCGGTATCACGCATAGCTGTCGGATACCCGTCTGTCCCTATGAAATCTCCGGCTCCGATGGTATCCTTTATTATAAACCACGCATCATCCTGAATATGCCCGTCTTCCTTGGGCTCCATCTCCATGAAAACATATCCCGGATAAAGCTTACGCTTATGAACTCGCTGCTTACCACTGCGAATACGCTTTATCTGCTCAACAGGAACTATTACCCTGCCGACACTTTGTACGTTCTCGGTTTTCAGCTTGCGGGCAAGGGTTTCCCTGACCTGCTCTTCTTTATTTGATGCAACTTTTAAAACATACCATTGCATGATATTTTCCTGACACCGTAAACCAGAAGTTTCTGCTAATAGATCTTAACCACGTACCTGAAGAGAAGTTGAAACGCCATATCTGTAAAATACAACAGTGCCGCCATTAAAGTTACTACACAGATAACTACTACAGTCGAGGCAACTATCTCCCGCCTGCTGGACCAGCTTACTTTCTTTATTTCTCCCTCTGCCGATATCATAAAATCAGCAATGCTCGCCCTGTTGACCAGCCAGAATACCAAAAGGCCTAATACCGCACAGACTCCCGCTGGAACCAGGGTCTTGACCCAGATATTTTCGATCACCTGAAGTTTGCCGTACAAAACATAACAGCCTACAACTATGATACCAAAGCACACCAGGGCACTGTAAAGCCTCGTGTAATAGCCCTGACCTCTTTTATAAATTTTGAATTCCATAATCGACCTTGATTTAATGCATCCTGTGCCTGCTAAAATTACCGCAAATAACCCAACCGCAAAACAGGCCAGGAGGGAGTCGAACCCCCAACCTACGGTTTTGGAGACCGTCGCTCTGCCAATTGAGCTACTGGCCTAGTAGCTACTTGCGCCTTATCTTATGCACCGTACGCTTACGTTCTCGCTTACAATACTTTTTCAACTCCAGCTTAGGGGTGCCGCCCTGTACATTAACCTCTACGCGATAGTTCCTGTCGCCGCAGTCTTTGCATTCCAACCAAATATGTTCTCGTTTTTTTGACCTGGCCATTGTTCTTGCTTTCTCTAAAAAAGACTCTTTTGACCCCGCAGCACCCTGGGATAGCAAAATCGCATTTATTTAAATTCATTAGTAATAATAAGACACCCCAACCCCGCCAACCGGAACGGATGGGTTAAAAAAGTGCCGGTCAGTCTCCTTTCCGGCACTTACTATAAGATCAAGTTTTACCCAAGAATCTTCGTTACAACACCGGCTCCGACGGTTCTGCCGCCTTCGCGAATTGCAAAACGCAAGCCGTCTTCCATTGCGATCTTGGAAATAATTTCCACTTCCATCTCAATGTTGTCGCCCGGCATACACATCTCAACAGGTTTGCCATCACGACTTTGAATCTTGTTTACCGCACCGGTAACGTCAGTTGTACGGAAGAAGAACTGAGGTCTGTAACCTGCGAAGAACGGACTGTGACGTCCACCTTCCTCTTTTGTTAACACATAAACCTCTGAAATAAAATGGGTATGAGGTGTAATGGTTCCGGGAGCTGCGATAACCTGACCTCGCTCCAGATCTTTCTTTTCAACACCACGAAGCAGAAGCCCAACATTATCACCTGCCTGTCCGTCATTAAGGGTCTTGTTGAACATCTCAACACCCGTTACTGTTGTCTTAGCGATTTCATCCGCAAGGCCTACGATCTCAACTGCATCGCCTACACTTACTTTCCCACGCTCGATACGACCGGTACCTACTGTACCACGGCCCTTAATGCTGAAAACGTCTTCGACCGGCATCAGGAAATTCAGGTCGACAGCACGCTCGGGAACCGGGATGTAGTCATCGACGGCTGCCATCAGCTCATCGATACAAGCACATGCCGCATCGTCCTTACCTTCGCATTCCATCGCGGCCAAAGCCGAACCCTTAATGATCGGGATCTCGTCGCCGGGGAACTCATACTTGTCAAGAAGCTCACGAAGCTCCATCTCGACCAGCTCAAGCAGTTCAGGATCATCAACCTGATCGACCTTGTTCATGAACACAACGATCTTCGGCACGTTTACCTGACGTGCAAGAAGGATGTGCTCACGAGTCTGGGGCATCGGGCCGTCGCTTGCAGCAACCACGAGGATAGCACCGTCCATCTGTGCTGCTCCGGTGATCATGTTTTTGACATAGTCCGCGTGTCCTGGACAGTCAACATGTGCGTAGTGACGACCTTCGGTCTCATACTCCACATGTGCGGTATTAATAGTGATACCGCGTTCTTTCTCTTCAGGAGCGTTATCGATCTCGTCAAACTTTCTGACATTACCGCCGCCTGCTTTTTGTGCCAGACGCATAGTGATCGCCGCAGTCAGTGTTGTCTTGCCATGATCAATATGGCCAATCGTACCAATATTAACGTGTGGTTTTGTTCTTTCAAATACAGCCTTAGCCATCTGTCTATAACCTCCCTAAAGTATTATAGCCTCAATTTTTATCTTATTTCACGTTTAATCTTAGTCGCCTAAGATACCTTTTTTAATATAAAAAACCTGTCCGGCAATACTGAAAACAGCACATTGGCTTACTTTGTTGTCATTTAGCTGCTGATGGGATTTGAACCCATGACCCCGTCCTTACCAAGGACGTGCTCTACCACTGAGCTACAGCAGCGAATAGCCCTAGAATGGCTTAAACAAGCCATATAAGGCAATTTGCGCGATAAGACCGTAGGGATTCCCTTGTTTTTTCCCTACACACAAGCCTGAGAGTATATAGGTTGAATATGGAAAGGCAAAGTAAAAAAGCGATTTTTTTAATATTTTTTTTTAATTTTTTTGCATTTTTTTTGCATTGTAGACTCAAGATGTCATTTTAATTTTCATG
>JAFGKL010000049.1 GCA_016928585.1 Sedimentisphaerales bacterium | reverse complement strand
CTGTGTAAATCTGTGTAAAAGCTGTGCAAGTCTGTGAATTGTTGAGGATTGGTTTTGACAAAGCGCCGCTCCAATGATCGGCTGAAAAATAAACAATTGTGGCCTCGCCGCCTTTGAGTATAATAGTAAAAATGAGGATGATAATATGAAATATATTTTAGCGATAGATCAGGGAACGACCGGAAGCCGGGCAGTAGTTTATGACAAAAACGGTAAAACCATAGCAACTGCTTATCAGGAGTTCACGCAATATTTCCCCAGGCCAGGCTGGGTTGAGCATAACCCACAGGAAATATGGAAAACCGTCAACAACTCTATTCAGAAGGTCCTCAAAAAAGTACCCGCAAAAGCGATCGCTGCAATAGGAATTGCTAATCAGCGGGAAACAACCGTAATATGGAACAGGCAAACCGGAAAACCCGTTTATAATGCCATTGTGTGGCAATGCAGAAGAACTGCCGACCGATGCGACAAACTAAAGAAAAACGGCATGGCTCATTTCTTCAGGAAAAGAACCGGGTTGCCCGTTGATGCCTATTTTTCCGCAACAAAAATCGAGTGGATATTAAAAAACGTCAAAGGTGCCATGCAGGCGGCAAAAAAAAGCAAACTCTGCTTCGGAACTACCGACTCATGGATTTTATGGAAACTAACCGGCGGCAAAACGCACGCGACCGACTACACAAACGCCTCAAGAACAATGCTTTTTAATATCGACAAACTAAACTGGGACAAAGAAATTCTAAAAAAATTTTCCATTCCTGATTCGATCCTCCCCGAAGTCAAAACATCTTCCGGCATCTTCGGACAAACAGTAAAGATCGACCGACTGCCTGCGGGCATTCCAATATCGGGGATCGCCGGCGACCAGCAGGCCGCCCTTTTCGGACATATGTGTTTTGGCCCAGGAACAATAAAAAATACATACGGAACGGGATGCTTTGTTCTGTTGAATACGGGAAAAAAACGTCCCGTCTCAAAACACGGACTCATTACAACTTTAACGCCCGGCCCGACTGGAAAACCCGTCTACGCACTCGAAGGTGCTGTATTCATCGCGGGCTCTGCGATACAATGGCTTCGGGATGGACTGAAAATTTTAGAAAACGCTTCAGATTCCGAAAAAATGGCTAAATCTCTAAAGGACAACGCCGGAGTTTACTTTGTACCGGCTCTCGTCGGCCTTGGCGCTCCTTACTGGGATCAGAATGCAAGGGGAAGCATTTACGGAATCACAAGAGGCACCAAAAAACATCATATAGTAAGGGCTGCACTTGAGGCTATATGCTATCAAACAAAAGACGTGCTCATGGCAATGCAGAAAGACTCCGGATTAAAAATTAAAAACCTGAAAATAGACGGCGGAGCCGTAGAAAATGATTTTCTCTGCCAGTTCCAGGCCGATATTCTTGGCGTAAATGTCATAAGACCTAAAGTTATTGAAACAACTTCCTGCGGCGCTGCTTATCTTGCAGGACTCGCCGTTAAACTTTGGAAAAACACTAATGAAATAAAAAAGAACTGGAAAAAACAAAAAGTCTTCAAACCAAACTTGTCAAAGAAAGACGCCCAAAAACTATATTCAAACTGGCTGAAAGCCGTTAAAAGAACTTTATCTTAAGGAAAGGATTTAAAATGGATGGTATTAGCGACAAGAGTGGCATTGCGTGTCTTTTGTTATGCTTTTTGCTTGGCACTTTTGGGGCACACAGATTTTATGTCGGAAAGATTGGCACTGGAATTCTTATGCTGATTACAATTGGTGGCTTTGGTATTTGGTGGCTTATAGATATGATATTGATCATCTGTGGGGCATTTACTGACAATGCCGGCAATAAGATAAAGCTCTCAAATTAAGGATGGCTCTAATAATTTCCGGCTGCCGAGCGAAATATAGCCGACACCTGTGGCATTATAGCTCGTAAAGCAAAAATATAAATTGTTGAGAATTTAGTGCTTAAGATTTAAGCATCTGCGTTGTCGTTCCTGCGCAGGCAGAAAATCAGTATAAAAGCACATCAAGCAGCAATCCCTCTGTTATTCTCTATGTCTTACATATGCATCTGCGGGAATTTCTTTGGGCTCGCCTATAACGCCGCCGCCTCCGTCATATACATTTCCGCCGTGATACATGATCCCCTTTCTAACAGAGAAAGACATTGTGCAGTTTGAAACACCGTCTATTCTTACGTTACCGCATTCGGCCAGAGATTGTTGTATAGAGGGGATTATAGGCTTTAATTCGTCTGCGCGGTATAGAGGAACATAGCTTCCGCCCGATTCAACCTGCAGCGACAGTATATAATCTGCCAGCCACTCTTGTTTCAAAAGAACTTTTTGGTGATTCATCCTCCGTGCCCATGACAGGTTACCGTTAACGCTTCTTCCTGAAATACGACAGGTAGGCGGTTTGCCAATGTATGTTTTGGTTTCGTCTGCACAGCCGCTCGTGATCAAAAATACGCTCAAAACAACCAAACCCGACAAACCCGTTATGATCTTTTTCAAAAGAACTCCTTTCCTTTTAACTCCTGTTATTTCTGCCGGCCTATCTTACCACAATGTTTTAATATGTGAAATTAGAATTTGTTCAGGATTCCTGCCGCGTCAACCTGTCGCGGCAAAGATCACAGAGCGAAGACATAAGTTGAAATTGGTGGTTCTTCTGATATACAGGTGTTTATAGCCCTTCACGAAGCCAGTTTTCAGCAAGACGTTGAAAATCCCCAAGGTCAACATTAGCAGTACCGTCAAAATCTGCGCCTCCACATTCACCGCAGTTTGATAAAAGCCAATTCGCGATCAGGCAGTCAAGATCGGCAAAGTCGATGGTAGCGAACGGATAATTAATGGTCCCGCCGTAATTGTCATTGCCCGTCGGGCTGACATAATAATCGTACCCATATACCGGACAAACGCCAAAAAATACTGCCGCCAGCCATATCGCCGCAACGTTAAACAGCCCAATTTGTTTTTTCATATCTGCCTGATAAGATTAACATCAACATCGCAGCTATAAAAAAACACCGCTAAAGTCATGGTGAAACCAAATGGATTAGATTCCTCCTAACGTGCTATTTGACTCCATCCTCTAATAATGCATTATAGCCTTCTAAACCTCAATTGTCAATAAAAAAGATCGTTCTTGCGTACAACTGGTTGCAATGATATAAAATGTTATATGGAAAATACCCAATTCATCAGAATTTTTTTTAGGACGGATCTGTCATGAAACTCTGTAAATTCCTTTTCTTGTTTGGGCTTTTATCCCTTTCGAACATCCGTGCCGAAAGCATAAGCGACCTCCAATTCATCGAACGTAAAATAACGATAAAAAAACAGTTCATAAATTTACCCGTAACAACCGGCGCCGCAAAACGTCTCATGAGAATGTTCATAGATGATAAACTCGTCAGGGAGTTCACGATAGAATATGCCGAAACAGATCCGCAGTTCCATGTCTTCATGGATGTAAGCGACTTAAAACGCAAAGAAGTAAAATTCGTCTTGCAAACCGATGACGGGCTTACCGGCAACGCGCTCGATAAAATAACCCAAACCTCAAAACCCTTGGAATACAAACGCTTCTATACCGAAAGGCTCCGCCCGCAAATACACTTCTCATCCCGACGCGGCTGGAACAACGACTCCAACGGTTTGGTATATTACAAAGGTGAGTATCACCTCTTCTACCAGCACAATCCTTACGGCGCCGGCTGGGGAAACATGACATGGGGGCACGCCGTAAGCAAAGACATGCTCCGCTGGACCGAACTAAAAGACGCCCTGCACCCCGACGAACTGGGAACCGTCTATTCGGGCTCGGCTGTCATTGACAACAACAACACCGCCGGTTTCAAAAATGGTAAAGAGGATACTCTTGTTTGTATCTACACCTCGGCCGGAGGAAGGAACAAATGGTCAAAGGACGCCGACTCAAAATTCACCCAGTCACTCGCATACAGCAACGACAAAGGTCGGTCCTTCACAAAATATCACAACAACCCCGTAATAAAACACATCAGT
>JAFGKL010000048.1 GCA_016928585.1 Sedimentisphaerales bacterium | reverse complement strand
AGATAACAACTATAATGTCTGCCGAGAAGCCCCACAAAACGCATTGCGATGATTGACAGCAAACCGACCGCAAGATTAGCACCAAGATGCATTGCGATCGCAGAATTGCTCTTTATCTCTATCTGGGCGTAGTTAAGAAGAATAATATGCAGGTTGGCCGTCATGATTACAAAAAATGCCGTAAATACATATGCGGGAAATGCCCTCACGATTGGTCTTATGATATTCATCGGCCAAAAAACCATCCACAAACCTCTTGCCACTGATATTACAAGAACCGCCATCGGAAAGCAAAACAGCCCGATCAGCAAAAGACCGTAGCGAACAAAAAAAGTGTCATAGCCGTTTCTTATAAGCAGTTTTGATGCCAAAGCAAAAGGTAATTCTACAATGATCAGTGCTGCTGCGAAAAGATATATGGATTTGAAAACGTTCCACAAAAATTCAAAACCGGCCCCTATATCGATACCCGGCAATTCGTCTTCTTCATCTGAAACGGTACTTATAATTTCCATGAAATACCAGCACATACATCCCCAGCAGATAAATCTGGTCATAGTACCTATCGGGATAAAGAAAACACATATCTGGTAATCGGCATGGCCTATGAAAAATTTAAACCCCATCATTGTAAAGATAAATATCAAACCTGTTATATTTCGTGGTTTCGCGAATTGTCGTACTGTGCCGGCCAACGCTCCGCTCCAGAATCCGGGCAAAGGTTTTCCTCGTGACGCCTTTATCTTTTTGATATGACCGCCGTCCTCGGAGGGAATGATGAACTCCTGACTGCAAGCCTGGCACTGTGCTCTTTTGCCGGCGTATTCGTCTTTGACCGAACAAAAGTTACCGCAGCTCGGACAGTAAAATGAAATGCTCATCTGATTATTCCTGTTCGGGGTCTGCACTGGAGTTCATCGCGTCGATGAAACTCTTGCTGTCGTTCGCCCATTTTTGGGCCTCGAGCAATTCTATCTTCTTCTGTTTGACCAGCTTGGCAAGGTGTCTTTCCATCGTCATCATACGCTCATCGACGTGATCACGCGTCTTGATCTGCATCTGGGAATATATCTGTTCGATCTTATTCTTGCGGATAAGATTTGATATCGCGTAGTTGCTGTTCAGTATCTCCATCGCAACAAGCCTTCCCTCGCCGTCTTTCCTTGGCACAAGTTTTTGGCATATCACGTAAGCAAGACCCAATGACAACTGGTTACGAACTTCATCCTGGCTGCCGGAAGGGAAAAAATCAAGTATTCGCGTTATCGTTCCTACAACGTCCCGAGTATGCAGTGTCGAAAAAACAAGGTGTCCTGTTTCTGCTGCTGTCAGGGTCATGGATACAGTCTCGGAATCACGCATCTCACCTACAAAAATAATATCGGGGTCCTCCCGCATCATTGATCTTAGCCCTTTGGAAAAAGATCCGACGTCCCGACCGACCTCACGTTGCGATATCACCGAGTTCTTCTGGCTGAAAAGATATTCTATCGGGTCCTCGAGTGTTATGACCCTGCAGGCTCTGTCTTTATTTATCCTTTCGATAAGCGAGGCGATGGTTGTGCTCTTACCCGCTCCGGTTATACCCGTAAACAGCACAAGACCGTGTTTTTTCTTTACGATATCCTTCCACACCGTATTGGGAAATCCGATATCTTCCGGCTCCGGGATATCAAGACCAAGGGCCCTTATCGCCGCACACATACCGTCATTTTCCATAAAAACATTGATGCGGAACTGAATATTGCCATACCTGTAAGAGCAGTCGACGGTATTGTCATTTTTAAGCTGTTCGATATATTTTTCGCCGACGATGGGATAAATAAGTGCCTTTGCCATCTCTTCGTCGACATTTGCCCCCTTAAGCTTCACAAGGTCGCCGTCGATACGGTATGCAGGCGGTGTGCCGATCTTGATATGCAGGTCAGAAACTCGCAATGCTCCTTGTCTCTCGAAGTAGGCTAACATATCGTCGATGCTCAGTTTCGAGCCGTCATTGGCGGGATAGACCTTGTTATCGACTGAAAATTCCTCGCTCATACTTGCTCCTTGCTCTCCCCCTTAATAAAGGCCATTATAAGTTGTCAGTAATTGTACATTGATACGCCGGGAAAGCAACAATTGTTTTCATGATTAAAAGCCGGAAATTTATTATCCTAAAAGACATAAGCTTTTGCTTGACAGTGCCTTACTTACACAATACAGTTACTTCATGCCAAAGACGCTTTACATTATCGACGGCCACGCCCACATCTACGCCGCATTCTACGCGCCGATGCGCCCGCTAAAAAGCCCCTCAGGCGAGCCCACAAAGGCAACTTATATCTTTACCAGCATGATACTTGGCCTCATCGAAAAGAAAAAACCCGACATGCTCGTCGTCGCCATGGACAGCAAGGCCGATACCTTTAGGAAAGAAATATATCCCGAATACAAGGCCCACCGTCCGCCAATGCCCGAAGAAATGCCCGTACAAATTCAGCGTATCGAGCAGATATTGACTGCAATGAACATCCCGATGCTTCGTCTCGATGGTTACGAAGCCGACGACTTGATAGGGACACTTGCTTCTCAGGCACAAAAAAAAGGCATTGACGCTTACATTTGTTCAAAAGACAAGGACATGCTTCAGCTTATTGATGAACACATCTTTACATACGACGTCAAAAGCGACTTCCGTACTACTGCTAAACAAATGCTTTCGGACATGGGCGTTACCCCCGAACAATTCGTAGATGTCCTTGCCTTGCAGGGCGACACTGCCGACAACGTCCCCGGCGTTGCTGATGTCGGCCCAAAGACCGCTCTCGGATGGATACAAAAATACGGCTCGCTGCAGGGCCTTTATGATCATGTTGACGAAATAAAAGGCAAACGTGGCGAAAACCTTCGCTCTTCAAAAGACATAGCTTTTTTGTCCCGGCAGCTCGTAACCATCGACCGTAATGCACCCGTTAAACTCGACCAAAAGTCCTTTGCCTTAAAGGACCCTGACAAAGATGCCCTCGGAAAATTATTCTACGAGCTTGGCTTTTCCAGTTTTCTAACACAACTCGGAATATCACCGGAAGATTCCCAAACGGATCTGTTCGATGTTTCAGCAGGTGTCCAAAGCATAAAAACCGTCAAAAAAACATACAAACTCATCGATACACAGCAAAAATTCGATAAGTTCCTGCCTGAGTTAAAAAAACAAAAACTAATTGCCTTTGATACCGAAACGACTTCTATTGATCCCGTCCGTGCTGATCTTGTCGGCATAAGTTTCGCATGGAAGCCGCACCACGCATTTTATCTCGCTGTCAAAGCGCCTCTCGGCCAGGATCACCTTGATATTGCAATGCTCAAAGAGCAGCTCGCCCCGGTATTCGCCGATGAAAAAATAAAAAAGATCGCACAAAACGCAAAGTACGACCTCATCGTTCTTGAGAACGCCGGGCTCCCCGTAAAGGGCCTTTATTTTGATACGATGGTAGCCTCCTATTGCCTCGCCGCCGACCGAAGAAGTCATTCAATGGATGCCATGGCAAAGGATTTCTTAAATTACGAACCGGTGCCGATCTCCACGCTCATCGGCAAAGGAAAGAACCAGCTTACATTTGATCTCGTTGATACCGCACCGGCCGCCGAATATGCCGCCGAGGACGCGGACATTACTTTCATGCTCTACGAATATCTTTCTAAGCAGCTCAACGAACACCCCGAACTTAAAAAACTTTTCGAACAGCTCGAAATGCCCCTTGTCAATGTCCTTACCCGCATGGAACTCAATGGTGTTTCGCTCGACCTTAAACTGCTCAAAAAAATGTCCCTCTCAATAACCGCGGATATCGAGGAACTCACCGAGAAGATACACGCTTACGCCGGCCGAGTCTTCAATATCGCCTCCCCCAAGCAGCTCGCAGAGGTACTCTTCGACGAACTCGGATTGAATTCTCTTCGCACCGGCAAAACATCAAGAAGCACCGACGCCAATGTCCTCGACCAGCTTCAATACGACCACGACATCATCCCCTTAATAATACAATACCGCCAGCTCGACAAGCTGAAGAACACCTACGTTGACAAGCTCGGCAAACTGATAAACCCGCGTACTCAGCGCGTCCACGCATCGTTCAACCAGACCATAACCGCCACCGGCCGATTAAGCTCCAGCGACCCCAACCTGCAGAACATCCCCGTCAGGACCGAGCTTGGCCGAAAAATTCGTTCCGCCTTCATCCCTGCCGAAAAAACCGGCTGCATCTTAAGCGCCGACTATTCCCAGATCGAACTAAGGCTCCTCGCCGCCTTCTCCGGCGACAAAACCCTTACAAAAGCGTTCGTTCAGGACCGTGACATCCACACCTTCGTTGCTTCTCAGGTTTATGGCGTTGATATTGAAGATGTCGATTCCGAAATGCGTTCACATGCAAAGGGCGTCAACTTCGGCATCATCTACGGCCAGGGACCGTTCGGGCTTGCTCGTTCCATAGGGATAAGTCGCTCCGCCGCGAAAAAATTCATCGACGATTATTTCGCTCGCTACAGCTCGATAAGAAAATTTATGGACGATTCTATCGAAAAAGCGAAAGATACCGGCTATGCCCAAACCGTCCTTGGCAGAAGAAGGAACATCGACGGCTTGGCTTCTAAAAACCACAACATCCGTTCTCAGGCCGAACGGCTTACAATAAACACGATTATACAGGGTTCCGCCGCCGACCTTATAAAGGTCGCAATGATAAACATCCAGAAAAAAATAGACACCGAAAGCCTCTCCGTTAAAATGATCCTGCAAATCCATGATGAGCTCGTTTTTGAACTCCCCGAAGATCAGGCTAAAGAACATGCAAAATGGATCGCACACGAAATGGAAAACGCCATAAACCTCGACGTACCCCTTAAGGTCGATATCTCTATAGGCCCGACATGGCTGACAGAATGATTATTAATCATTCTGTCATTCTGAGCAAAGCGAAGAATCTCCTCCCCTTACGATTAGTAAAGTATTACTGTTGTCTTAATCAATCTTTAAATCTTTCCAGTTCGGATTTTTAGTCTCGATCAAGGCTGTTTTTTTCTCTCGCAGTAGACCTTTGATTCTTTTCTCTTCTTTTATTGCAGAAAGAGCATCTTAGGTTGTGTTGAAATAAACAAGCTTTGTAACTTTATATCTACTCGTAAATCCTTTGGCGAATTTGCTTTTGTGCTGTTGAACACGTCTTTTGAGATTGTTTGTCATTCCTGTGTATAAAGTGGTATTGTATTTATTTGACATGATATAAACAAAGTATTGTTTTGACATTTATAAAGCTCACTTCTAAAATGACCTGAAATAAAACTCTTTTAATTTGTCGATATGATTATAGATATATTGAGGCTAAGAAAAAGTAAAATCTTTATAGTAGTGATTTAAAGGATTTTTAATATGAAACATTTTAGATGGCAAATATTTCTTGGTATAGGCTTAGTTGCGCTGTCTGCAATTCTTTATTTTGTTCATTTTCTCATCTTCAGGGACTCGCACCACGTCTTTATTTATCTCCTCGGCGACATAGCCTTCGTGCCGATGGAGGTCCTGCTTGTAACTCTTATAATACATCGCCTGCTCACCGTCCGTGAAAAAAAATCAAAAATGAGAAAACTCAACATGGTCATAGGCACGTTTTTCAGTGAAGTAGGAACCGACCTTTTAAAGTTTTTCTCAAAGAACGATCCTAAGCTTGAAGAAATGATAACCCAGCTTAGTTCTGCCTGTGACTGGCCGCAGAAAAAATTCACCAAAGCCGTCAGGCAGTTCTCTCATAGAAAATATAAAACCCATGTCGAACCAAAAGACATCTCAGAACTCTGTGCGTTTTTGGTTTCCAAACGGAATTTTCTTATCCGTCTGCTCGGCAACCCTACTCTGCTTGAGCACGACTCTTTCACCGATCTGCTCTGGGCGGTCTTTCATTTGGCCGAAGAACTGGCAAGCAGAAGAAGCTTTGAAGATGTGCCCGACACCGACCTTGCCCACATCAACGGCGATATAGAACGTGCATACACACGGATAGTTGTTCAGTGGTTGATATACATGAAACATCTCAAGGCCTCATACCCTTATTTGTTCAGCCTTGCAATGAGAAAAAGCCCGTTCAATCCCAACGCTTCGGTGGTCGTAAAAGAATAATGTCTTATCTTGGTTAGTGATTCAATGATTTTTTATTTTTTCGCAGCATCATCATCCCTAATCCAAGCAGAACCAGCGTCCCCGGCTCAGGGACAGGCATCAAAAGATATGCGTGATCTTCGCCGTTTATTTCACCGTCACCGACGATCCACCCGTTGTTGTTAATATCATAAGCCTTTAAAAGCGTCCATCCGCAAGCCGGATCGATAACGTTATTGAGAATGATATTATTTTTATTTCCTGTCGGATCGAAAAGTATTGCTCGTTCCCCCAATCCGGCGAACCACCCGGATCCGACAATTTTACTGTTGTCGTTTATCGAATATGCATAACTGTCATAATCTCCGATTATAATATTATCACCACCCGGATTGAATAAAGTAGCGCTAGGTATTGCTTCAAAAGCACTGTGACCAACCATTTGTCCGTTGTTATTTATCGACAAAGGAACTCCTTCACTGATGATCGCATAGTCCCACCCTAAAGCCGGATCGAAATACAGCGCATCAGAAGCAATTAGATTAAGAGCAACGCTGCCTACGATTTCACTGTTGTCGTTTATGCAGTAAGCATAGCTTTGGACTCCCCACGAAGCTCCAAGATCATGTGCGACAGAACCGTCAAAATAAGCGGCTCTGCCTGTTGGATATCCTCCTTCATCTACGCCTACGGCCCCAACGATTTCCAGGTTATTATTAACTGAGCGTGCATAACTTTCGTATGGATTTAACGGATCGAGATTATGATTAGAGCCGCCTCCGGAAATATCGAAATATGTTGCTTTATTAAGGTCCGAGCTGTCTTCTGCATATCCGACAATGTCGCCGTAGTTATTAATGTCGTATGCGGAGCTTCTGTCCCCCCCGAGCGTACCGAGATCTGTATTGTTGCTGTTCCCCGTACTGTCGAACAATACCGCCCTTATCTTTCCGGAACTGTTTATTGACCATCCGACTATTTGCCCGTTGTCGTTGATAGCATTAGCACCGCTTCTTGTGTCTCCGGCGATTACCCCAAGATCGATAATGTCATACAATACGTCTGCATATGTAGATATTGTTACAGAAATAATAAGGACTATGCAAAAAAGAAGTGTTCTTTTCATTTCCTCTCTCCTCAAAAAATATTTTCCCACTCCTCCAAAAAGTGGTTTCCTAATAAATTATTCTAATCTGCTTCGCCCCGAGTTGAAAGTAAAAAGCACTGCTTTTATTGCTGGCAACCAGTAATTATTGACCGATTATTATTTAAAATGCTTTTCTATCTCTTTCGCTAGCGCATCCGGCAGCTTCTCTTCCGGAACGGTCTTTATCTGCTCGCCGCCCCGGTAAATAAACCCCTTGCCCTTGGCCGCACACACTGCAACGTCTGCATCCGCCGCTTCCCCTGGCCCGTTAACGATGCAACCCATAACCGCAACGCGTATCGGCTTCTTGATCTTCTTCAGCGTCTTTTTGACCTGCTTTGCTAATCTTACAACGTCAACCTGGCAGCGACCGCACGTCGGGCAAACAATAAGCTCCGGCTCCTCACGCTCCCGGCAACCAAGCGATATCAATATCTCTTTTGCTATCTCGACTTCTCGAACAGGGTCACCAGCTGTACTCACACGTATCGTATCTCCTATCCCCTCTGCAAGCAGCGTTCCTATCGCTACTGACGATGACACCTTTGCGTCCTCTGGCAGACCCGCGTGTGTTAGCCCAAGATGCATCGGGTAATGAAACTTCTCCGCTATCGCCCGGTTGACTTCGATCGTCCTGACAGTATTAACGCTCTTTGCACTCAGCACAAGAAAAGGAAACCTCCTGTCCTCGAAGAACTTTACATAATACTCCATCTCCTTCAGCATCAGGTGAACGCGCTCGTCCATCGGTGTATCGACCTTCTTTTTTCTAACGTTCCGAATGCTCGCCTCGTTCACGCCAACCCGTATCACCGTACCGTGCATCTTAGCCGCGTCGATTATCCGTACGATATCTTCAGGGTCCTTGATGTTTCCCGGGTTCAGCCTGATTTTTGCCGCTCCCGCCTCGATCGCTTCTATCGCTCGTGCCGCAGAAAAATGAATATCTGCGATTATCGGTATATTGCACTTGCCGACTATCTTGCCGAACGCCTCACTGTCCGCTTTCGTAGGTACGGCTATACGAACAAGACCGCAACCCGCGGCTGCAAGCTCTTTTACCTGTTTTACGCATTTCTCCACATTCGTCGTTAAAACCTTCGTCATAGACTGGATAACGATAGGTTGACCCCATCCGAGCTTCAAACCGCCAACCTCGACTAGCATTGTTGTTCGCCTGTTTATCATAAGTAAAATACCGATCTCGATTTAGTTTTTCTGTTTATTTGCGGATAACCTGCTTTGCAATAATCAGTTACAATTTTACTCGCGAAAACTTATTACCCTGAAAGGTAGAATTCTAACTTGCCAGACCGCTTCTGGCAAATTAAAATATTTAAGGGTTTGATTTTCGCTCGAAAGGGTAGATAATTTGCTTTTGCAATACCTTATCTCGTTTATGAACTATGCTGTTTTATTACTGCTTATAGTCTTACTTACAAAGGTTGTATCGAAAGGATTTAAAAAGGAACGGAAAATGCCGATTTGGCTCTCAATAGCACTGGTCATATTAATTGCCTACTCCATACTCGGCTGGTCTCTTTATTTTATGCAGCCAAAGTTCCTCTACAGTCCCGTAAAAAGGGTCCCTTACGACCCCTCCGATATCGGCCTCAACTTTGAGAACGTAACATTCCTTTCAAGGGACAAAATAAAACTCAACGGATGGTTCATCCCCGCAAAGGATGCAAAGTTCACCATCCTGTTTTGCCACGGCAACGGCGGCAACATGACACACAGACTCGACACGATAAACATCCTCAATGAGCTTGGCTTGAACTGCTTTATCTTCGATTACCGAGGCTACGGAAACTCAAATGGCAAACCTACTGAGGAAGGAACATACCTCGATGCAAAAGCCGCATGGGATTGGCTCACCGTTAACCGTAACGTCGATCCGGAAAACATCATTATCTTCGGACGTTCGCTCGGCGGTTCGATCGCTGCCCACCTTGCAAAGAAGGTAAACCCCCGAGGCCTCATCGTCGAAAGCAGCTTTACTTCATATATCGACATGGGCAAAAAGTCATACCCTTACATGCCAGTTCGTTGGTTTGCGACTTTCAGTTACAAAACAATTGACTATGTCAAAATGGTCCACTGTCCCATAATGATCATACACAGCCGAAACGATGAGATCATTCCCTTCGAGTTTGGCCTAAGACTTTACGATGCTGCCAGCGAACCCAAGGAATTTGTCGAGATATTCGGCACGCACAACGATGGGTTTTTACACTCCGGCGAAACATACAGAAAAAGCTGGTCGCAATGGCTCCGGTTCATCGCTGAATACGAAAAAGTCGAAAAACCGACTCTAAGAAAATCCTCCTAGATCTCCCGTCCCGCAACCGCCATCAAAAATTTAAACGCGTCTAAGATGTCCGATGACAACCCCCTCGATTCTGCAGTTGTCACTTATGATAGGTTCATAAGCACCGTT
>JAFGKL010000047.1 GCA_016928585.1 Sedimentisphaerales bacterium | reverse complement strand
GGCTTGGCAGGCTTGCTTTTTGGGTTGGAATTGTGTATATTGAATTTTTCCGAGATGTTCGGGGAGTAGCTCAGTTTGGCCAGAGCGCTGCGTTCGGGACGCAGAGGTCGCAAGTTCAAATCTTGTCTCCCCGATTTTAAGCTTTGCTTAAAATCAGAAGGTAGAGGGTAGATAGTAGAAAGCAGAGCAAAATCGGCTTATAATTAGGGGCCTGTCACTTAAATATTTCAAGCATTTTTATCAGTTTGGGGTTTTTATATATATAAACCCCCACTATTACATAAACCAACAGGATAAACCACAATACAAAACAGCCAACCCCTATATAAGCACTGATTCTGTTAAGAAGTAATAATTTTTTACCATATAATGAATCCATGTGTGCGCCTACAATCCATGGCGAACCTGTCATACGTCGTTTTTTGATTTCTTTCCAATGTTTAATATTTAGAAAAATTGCCGGAATAAACATTGTTATAACAGCAAGTGCAACAACAATACATGCTGCAACGAAAAAAGTTGCAACTCCAAAAAAACAAAGCTGTCTGTTTGTTGAAAGTCCAATGGTTAGCAGAACAGCAAAAATACAAGCTACAATTGCCCCGACAACAAATAGCAAGATTACCTGTTTCTCTTTGCCTGGCCGAATTAGTTTTCGAGAACGACTTTTTATCCGGTTTTTGTGATTCATTGCATATCTCCAATTACATCAGGTTGACGGGGTCGATATCTACGGTTATTGTTACGCCGGGACGGATGGGGCTCATGGTTCGCATGATCGCGAAAAGTTTTTGCAGGGGTATTACGTTTGCAGCCTGTAGGATTATCTGCATTCTGTGGTACTGCTGGATTCGACTGATGGTTGCGGGCATCGGGCCGCGAACCTTGATGTGCAGATCATTGGCAGTGATGACATAATCGATCCTTTCGCGTAAGGCGTTGCAGGCGGTGGTTAGCTTGTCGAACTTTGGATCGCGCAGACCGATCAGGGCCATACGCCAGTACGGGGGCAGGTTGCATTTTTTTCGATGTGTTAGTTCTTCCGCAACAAAACCGTCATAGTCA
The DNA here is from genome assembly GCA_016928585.1 of Sedimentisphaerales bacterium. Lineage (GTDB taxonomy): Bacteria > Planctomycetota > Phycisphaerae > Sedimentisphaerales > Anaerohalosphaeraceae > JAFGKL01. Next base: position 19,222 of record JAFGKL010000047.1, on the reverse strand, counting down.
TGCTTAAGAGCGAATTGTATAGCCGGGCTGTCCGGCAGGAGGGTCTGGACGATAACGGTTCCCTGCTTTGTTGATCGGCCCGTTCTGCCGGCGACCTGCGAAATGAGCTGATAGGTTCTTTCGTTGGCACGAAAGTCCGGCAGCGTAAGCGAAGTGTCGGCGCTTATAATGCCGACAAGTGTTACGTTGGGGAAGTGCAGGCCCTTTGCCAGCATCTGGGTGCCGGCGAGGATGTCGGTTTTGCCGTTTGCGAAGTTGCTTAGAACATCATAATACTTTTGTGCATCTCTGCCCTGCATAGAATCACTATCGATACGGGATATTCTGGCTTTTGGGAATTTTTTACTAAGTTCTTCTTCCAGCCGCTGTGAACCTAAGCCGATCATTGTCATTTTGTGGTTACAAAGCGGACATCGTTTAGGTACGAGAGTTTTTGCCAGGCAATAATGGCAAATTGCATGCCCGGAAGGTATGTGATTGCCGAGTATAGTCTCCTGTAGTGGGGTCTTTTGGGCTTTTTTGTGGAAGGTCAGGGTTACGTCGCAATTTTTGCAGTTTAAACAGTGGCGGCAGCTCGGGCAGTAGATAAAGCTGCTGTAGCCGCGGCGGTTTAAAAGCAGTATTGCCTGCTGCTTTTTTTCGAGGACCTGGCGGAGTTTAGATTCCAGAGGCGGACTGATCAGCGTTAAGCCGGCTTGTGTGAACTGGTCAGAGAGATCGACAAGCTGCATTTGCGGCATGGGCAGATCCATTACGCGTTTGGGAAGTTCGAGACATTGAAAATGTTTTTTAGTTTTACAGTTGGTTAGCGTTTCCAATGACGGCGTTGCCGAACCGAGCAGGCAGTGAGCGCCGCATATCTGCGATCTTTTTATCGCAACATCCCTGCCATGGTATCGTGGGGCGGTGTCCTGCTTGTAGCTGGGTTCGTGTTCTTCATCGACGACGATAAGGCCCAGGTTATCCAACGGGGCAAAGACCGCCGACCGGGCACCAATAACCACGTTTGCTTTTCCTTGTTTTATTTTTTGCCATTCGGCATTTCTCTGCGGGCCGGTCAATCGAGAATGAAGTACCGCTATGTTTTTAAACCGCCTGCTGAATCTTCCTATAGTTTGTGTGGTCAATGCGATCTCAGGCAGCAGGACGATAGCGGATTTTCCATTTTCAACAACATTTTGTATTGCCCGGATGTAAATCTCTGTTTTGCCGCTGTCGGTTACACCATGTAAGAGAGATACGCCAAAGGAGCCGGTGTTAACTTTGGAATTTATATTTTTGAGAGCTTTTTGCTGGTCGTTGTTAAGGGTTATATGTTTACCGCTGGCTTTAGCTGCCGAAGCTGCTGAAGGTACGACTGGCGGCGAGCTAAAAACTTCACGCAAGGCAACCTTGATAAAGCCGTTACGTGAGAGAGTTTTTAGCACACCTTCTTTGCAGCCGACCTCTAATAAAAGGCTTTCTTTTTTAACGGCAGAGTTTGAGTCAAAGGCTTTGGAACTTTTCAGGGCTTCTACGATAGCTGTTTGTTTTTTACTGGTAAGTTTAAGCTCGGAGTTTTCTTTGACGGCAAGATATACGTATTTTTCTTTTTTTATTCCGGCCCCTTTTTTAACGGCAGCAGGCACCATGGCAGCCAATACCTGCCCGAGCGGGCAAACATAATAACTACTTATCCAGCGGGCAAGTTCCATTAACTGCGTATCAAGCAGGGGGTTTTCGTCGAGGACCCTTTTTACACTTTTTAGTTTAAAGGTTTTACTTTTTTGTGCGTCGTTTTCGTCAAGTACTGCAACGCAGAAGCCATTTTCGAGTTTATTTTTTCGGCCGAAGGGAACTTCTACGCGACAGCCTATACCGACGGGCCAGAGTTTGTCAGGGACGTTATAATCGAACTCGGCGTCAACGCCGCTTTCGAAAGATACACGGATAACGCGGCCATCTGGTGTGTCATAGGCCTGGTCGAATCCGAACAGGTTGGGTGTGTTCCTTTTCGTCATGAGCGACCCGGACAAAAATTTATTCGTTCAAAAGAATGATCTGTACTTTTCTGAATTCTACCGGATGACTTTCCGCCTGCAGGCAGATAAATCCTTCGGAGAGCATTAATCCCTGTTTGTCGATCAACATTAGTGCGTCGGGGTCCTTTTCATCAAACTGGGGTTGTGTGTACTGCATTACAACTTCACCGTTTACGATATGTTTGATAAGTTCATTACCGTGGACCTCAACCTCCATCGTTACCCACTGGTCGCCGTGGTATGTTGGCGAGGTCGATGATATGCAGTGGTCGGTTACGAGTTTTCCATTCATGACGACGTTGGTACCAGGTGTACATAAATTCCCTGTTGAGCGAGGATTCGTACCATCGCCGCCGAGCATCTGTACCTCTATTGAAACGGGGAAATCCTGGTCTATCCTCATGCTTTGGGGCGACTGTGAGTGTATCATTATTCCGCTATTTTTAAATGCCCAGCTGGGACCCATCGGAAGCTGTTGACCGACGAAGCGGTATTCGACTCGCAAAATATAATGCGAAAACTTTTCGTTGTAGAAAAGATGACCGAATTGGCCGGAGAATTTATCGTACTTGTCATAAGAAACCTTCAGGATGCAGTCCTCTACGCGAAAGAGATTGCGGGGGTTTTCATTTACCCGATAGCCGGTAACCTTTGGAGTCCACCCGGTTAGATCTTTGCCATTAAACAGGTCTATCCATTCGTTATTACAGTTGCATCCCTGCTCAGGGACGCAGCCGAGAAATTCGACCATTGTAATCATCAGCAAAAGCTGTAATATGATAAGTTTATTTTTTTTCATTTTGATTTTCCTTTAAATTATTATTTACATCTGTCACCAGGAGTTCCCTTTTACTGTCTTCAAGTGTCTGGATTCGTTGCCTTGGGTTTATAAACAATAATATTATTGTAATAACGACGATATGAAATATTCCCCAGAATATAAGGATTTGTCCATAATCCATTCTTTTGTAAAACCAATCAGCCATCCAACAGCCTAACGTGCTTGATAAATTTGATAAAGACATATATGCCGTGAACTGCGTGCCTGCAACTAACGGCAGCGAAACATCCATGCACATAGCAAAGAAGGCAACGGCCAGCGCTCCATACAGAGCACCTTCTACAGCAAAAAATATCTTAACAGCCATCTTAATCGCCCAGAGGCTGGGTATAGATGCGAATATTATATATGAAGCGCCGAATAAAATCGTTGCGGAGATAGCAATTTTTTTATGTCCGAGTCTGTCAGCAATGAATCCTCCGAGAAAACATCCCAACAGCGCAAAGAAATCCACTTTTCCCCTTATGTCGGAGGATTCGACGTCTGTCCAGCCCATTTCCTTAATGTAGTAAACGATGCTTACAACTCCATGCAAGTCGACCGCCACCTTGATGAAGAGGGCCAGGAAAATCATCATAAATGCCGAACGTATTGAAAAAGCGGCTTTTAGATGAACTAAAAACTGGAAAATGGATGCCATTGTTTCCTGTTTATCGAGATCCATTGGTTTTCCCTTTGTCCAGGGGAGTAATTTTTCACCACGTCGTTCTTTTAAGAGCAGTGGTAAAAACATTATCAGGCATAAAACCGCAGCCTGGACGGCCATTGCAGTGCGCAATCCGTAGCTATCCTTTACGTGAGCAAGTACTATCGAGCTGAAAGCGGCTCCTGCCGAAGCGGAGCCGTACATGAGCCCGTTTGCAAGTCCTCGTTCTTTTTCTTCGAGCAGTTCGACTGCTAAAGCATCAACCGAGACATCTTGCAGCGATGCGAAGACGTTATTTATGAAAACCAATACGAGCAAGGTGTTAATGTTTTTAATTACATCGGGAATCAGGAGCATTGCAGCGATAGTTATAACCATGAAAAGCTGAGCGAAGAGTATCCACGGGCGTCGTCTGCCCATTGGTCTATATGTGTACCTGTCGATGACCGGCCCCCATATCCATTTTATTACCCACGGCAGCGTTACAATAGCTGTAAGCTTTCCAACGACAGCCGTATCGTAGCCGCCTTCATCTACCAAATACGAGGCGAGCAAGCGGGTTACAAACCCGAACGGTATTCCCTGTGCGGCGTACATCGCACACAAAGTAAAAAGGCGGGCAAACTTATTTTCCGACAAATTCATTTTATAGTTTTAATTTTTTCTTCGAACGAAAGATCTTATTCAAAAAGTATGCTTAATTTATCTTTGTTTTTTTCATTTATTTTTTCTGGCTTGGTCCAAACGGCAAGTTCGAGACTTTTTCTGCAGCCGCATTTATCAGAGCACAGTTGGCTGTCGGAATTTAGTACGGCTTTTATCAGTTCGATGGCATTATTGGTTGCCTCGGTCAGGTTTCCGATGATTTCTGCGAGCAGCGCTTGTTTTGTTACATTCGGGTCATGCTCTCTCCAGCAGTCATAATCACTCGCAAGGGCTATCAGTGCATAACACATCTGTGCTTCACGGGCAAGTTTTGCTTCAGGCATAGCTGTCATGCCGATAAGGTCGCCTCCCCAGCTTCGATGCATTTTTGATTCGGCTCTTGTCGAAAACTGCGGGCCTTCCATACAAACGTATGTTCCACCTGCGTGGGTGGTGGCGGAAATATTTTTGGCAGCTTCTAAAATGATCTCCTCTAATCTGTCACAGCAGGGGTTTGCAAGTTCGCAATGAACTGCGGCAACACCGGAAAAGAAGCTGCTTTGTCTGCGGAAAGTTTTGTCGATGAACTGATCGACGACGATGAGGTTGCCGGGAGCGATCCGTTCCTGCAATGAGCCGACCGCACCGGAAGCAATGATGGTTTTGACGCCGAGTTTTTTTAACGCGAAAATATTAGCAGCATAGGGTACTTCGCTTGGCGATAAGACGTGACCTTCGCCATGACGATTTAGAAAAGCGATCTTTCGAGAACCCATTTTGCCGATGACTATCGGTGCGCTTGGCTTGCCGAAGGGTGTATCGGGGTTTTCGGTTTTTACATCCGTAATGTGTTCAGCAAGCACCTCGCCTAAGCCGGAACCGCCGATTATGCCGATAATTGAATCTGACATTGCTTCTTTCCTTAAAAAATGCCTTTAACCGGTTCAAGATATCACTATTAGAGTTAAGAAGTTCCAAATAGTCAAGGAATTGTGTATAATCATTGCATGAGCATAAGTGAGGCAATAAAACAAAAGGCGATCAATCTTGGATTTGACGCGGCTGGGATAGCTTCCGCTGAGCCTGTGGAAGCGAAATATGTCAAATACCTGCAAAACTGGCTTAAGGAAGGCATGAATGCGCAAATGGAATATATGCAAAAAAATTTCGATAAGCGCATTGATCCAGACAGGCTTCTTGAAGGGGCAAAGTCGGTAGTTTGTGTGGCTCTGAACTATAAGCCGCCAGAACAGACGATGGTCCCTGCGGGTAAATTCGGAGCCGTAGCAAATTTTGCAACTTACCAGGATTATCACGGGTTCATTAAGGAGAAACTTTTTGTACTTGCTGAGTTCATAAAGGAGATATCCGGTAACGACGATCTTAAGTTCAAGGCATGTGTGGATTCGGTGCCGATATTAGAAAGAGTATTCGCAGAAAAAGCGGGACTTGGGTTTATCGGTAAAAATCATATGCTTATAAACCCCGAGCTTGGTTTGCAGCTACTGCTTGGCGAAATAATCACAGATATTGAGCTTTCACCAGACAAAGCCTTAAACAGCGGCTGTAGTGATTGCTGTAAATGCATTCGTGCCTGTCCTACGGGTGCACTGTCAACGGGTGGATCGTTCGATTCGAACAAGTGCATCAGTTATCTTACAATAGAATATTCGGGTCAGGTAGCAGCTGAACTTGCCGAAAAGATCGGCGATCGTATATTCGGGTGCGATGAGTGTATGCTTGCATGTCCCTATGATATGCGGGCAGAGTGCCGAGTTAATAAGGAGATCAAATTTTATGGAGACAGAAAATATTTAGCACTGGATTCGGTTGATCGGATGGGGCCGAGCGAGTTTGAAGAAAAATTCAAAGATTCAACGATCCTTCGGAGCGGACTTGAGAGATTAAAAAGAAATGCCCAGATATGCGATAAAAACCTATCTGGGCACAACTAAAGTATTGTGTGTAGCCTGCATCTTACGGTGCAAGAAAAATGTCTTTGTTATCGGCCGGTACTTCACATCCGGAATAAACGGTTTTGCCGTTTACTGTGAAAATATCATCACCTGAGATAGTCCGGGTCTTTTTGAAGCCCGAGTTTCCATCGCCGAAGAGTACGTTTTGGCCCTTACCAAGATGATTTGTGCTCATCATTTCCAGAAGCTGCTTACTGATGAGTATCTTGGTAAATTCATCGGTCTGTTTCCACAGATCGCTATTAGAAAAAGCATTCTCGAAGACAGGATTCAAGTCAGAAAGCAAAACGGTTTTGCTGTCCACTTTGCTTTTTTCAGTTTTATTTGGGGTAAACTTAAAGCTGTAGCTTATTGCCTGTCTGCTTGGGAAGTCATTTAAGGCGGCAGCCTGATCGAACTGAGGTATTTGAGCGTCTTCTCTGCCGGGGCAGATGAAATCGTTGAGGTCCACATAACCGTCTTTAACCAAAAGCCAGATATGGCGAGTGTTTGACTGGTTTTTGGTACCTTGATCTCCGACCTTCCACCAAGGAGAGCCGGGATCCATTTCCACGCTTGGCAGTTCGCCATCGTGGTCATGTGCATAACCTGCAATACCTGCGCCGACACTTGCAAGATTTGAAGAGCACTTATTTCGCCATGCAATTTGACGCATGCTGAAAGTGGCAGGGAAATATACAAGGACGACTACTAAGAATACTGCTGCAACGGCAGCGACCTCGGCGGCGTTCCGCCAAAAACCTCTCTTTGCGGTAGCCGGCTGAATATTTTCCAGGTGAGTTTTGCGTTGTTCTTCTGCCAGGAGGCTTTCCAGCCGTGCCTGTTCTGAAGATGCTGCGAGTTTCAGGCGGGCAATTGTAAGTTCTACAAGATTGTCCGGACACGGCTCGTACTTTACGCTGTCAAGCTGTTTTAAAGAGGATTCGAGGCTTGTGTAGAGTTCTGCAGCACGCGGGTCTGAGGCAATCATGTCACGTGCCTGGTTGATCTTTTCGGTGGAACCACAGCGAAAATAGAAATCCAGAATCAGATCTTTTTCTTCCTTGCTTAAGGTATTCATAGGATATCGTTGCTCCTGTTTATAGCCTTCCATTTTCCCATAAAATGTACCACAGCGGTGTGCAAGCGGCTTTTAACCGTTCCTATAGGTATACTGAGTATCTCCGCCATTTGTTTGTAAGAAAATTGCTCAAAATACGCTAAAATTAAAATAGATTTCAAATTTTCGGGCATATCGGCAATAATCTTCCTTACGAGGGCCTTTGTCTCGTCATCTGACACTTCCTGGTCTGGGGTCATTTCATATGATTTGAGTATATTTACTACATCATCAACCGTAGCTTCGCCGGAGTCGGCTATAGCTCCGAGGCTTATGGTTGAGTGTCTCTGTATCTTCCTGAGGGCGTCTTTCGCCTTGTTAGCGGCTATTGTAAAGAGCCATGGACGAAGAGGCCTGTTGGTGTCAAAAGAGGCCTTACTGATGAACAGTTGAAGGAAAGTGTCCTGAAAGACGTCCTCTACAAGATCCTGCTGATTCAGGAACCTCCTTAAGAAGCCGTAAAGAGAATTTTTGTATCGATCTACAATCTCTCTGAAAGCTCTTTCGTCACCCTGCTGATAAAGTTCTATCAACTGAGCGTCAGATTGTTCTCTAAGGTGTGAAACCATAGAACCTTTCTACCCCAACAACTTACCAATTCACTATATCATTATAGCAAAAGCCTGATTTAAATCCAGCTATTTCTTTGGGTTAGAGCTTTTGGTCACCCTTATAGTTTGTCCATGGAGCCGTTGTTTCGGTTGCCAGGCTACTGGTCGGAGACCATTTTTGCTGATATTATTATTACCGGTTCGATGGGAACATCCTGCATGCCGGCTTTGATCCCGGTTTTAACCGCGGCGATAGCATCGACGGTTTCCATACCCTCTATGACCTTGCCAAATACTGCATAACCGGGCCTGCCTGGAGCGTAGTTCAGGAAGTCGTTATCTTTGTCGCAGATGTAAAACTGGCTTGTAGCACTGTCCGGATTGTTGGTTCTTGCCATTGCGATTGCGCCTCTTTGATTTCGCAAACCGTTGTTTCCTTCGTTTATGATAGGTGTTTTTGTCACTTTTTGTTTCATGTTGGCATCAAAACCTCCACCCTGGATCATGAAGCCTTTTATAACGCGGTGAAAGATAAGCCCGTCATAATACCCGTCTTTAACATAATCGACAAAATTCTTAACGGTAATTGGTGCCTTTTCTTCGTTCAGTTCGATGACAATGTCACCTTTTGAAGTTTGCAATTTTACAAGGTTAGAGTTCTTTGGTGTTTCCTGTGGTTTCTGGTCGGTCATTATTTCTCCAGTCTTTTTTTGATCATTTACTTTTTTTTCTTCCTCACATCCGTTGATAAATATGCCGGCTGTGAAAAACGCTATACAAATAAACAGTTTTAAACAAGTTTTTGAGAGCATATTAATACCTTTTCGAACAATTATTCAAATTCAGGCCGTCGCGGCATTATAAAGCAGGCAGTGGCGAGTTTGAATAAAAAAGTGGTCTATTTTGAGGTAAAATGTGAAATCTTTTGAAAAACACGGCCGATATGAATCGTTGAATTACGGAGATGATAATTGCTATTTGGCGTCAAAAATGATATTGTGCAGCTTAGGTGCTGACGGAGAAGAACCAATGAGTACAAAAGCAAGAGTTCTTATTTTTACCGGCGACGGCAAAGGCAAAACAACCGCTGCTGTGGGGATGGCTGTTCGTGCTGTGGGGAACGGCATGAAGGTTAAGGTGATCCAATTTGTCAAAGAAGCACCAACGGGAGAAATGGAAGTATTAAAAAACACCCTTAGTGTGGAGTTCGTTCGGGTGGGGCTGGGATTTTTGCCGGAAGAATCAAGCCAAGAATTTGAAAAGCATATAGCTGCAGCCAAAGAAGGTTTATCAGTTGCAAAGAAGGCCATTGAATCAGGAAAGTACGAAATTGTTGTTCTCGATGAGATATGCTTTGCGATCTCAAAAAATCTTCTTGAGGAAAAAGCAGTTATTGAATGTATAAAAAATGCGAGTGCTGAAAGCTGTATTGTGTTAACGGGAAGAAACGCCCCTGGCGGTCTTATCGAACTGGCAGATACCGTAAGCGAAATAAAATGCATCAAACACGGATATGATCACGGGATCAAGGCTCAAAAAGGGGTTGAGTTTTGACAGGCGGCAGTTGCTGAAGCTAACGATAAAAGCAGAATAATTATATATTTTATGTTTGACCGACACTATTGGGCTCGATATATTACCTAAAGTTGCTCTTTTAAAAGTATATTTTAACTATTGGTCCCAAAGCGAGTTGCTTTGAGATAACCAAACGGGAACGCGGTTAAATTCCGCGACGGTCGCGCCGCTGTGAGCGTCCGCTGCAATCGGTGATTGCAAATCCGAAAGACATTTGTCCCACTGACCGGATAACGGAAGGGAAGGGGTCTTGAGGTAGGAAGCAAGTCAGAAAACCTGCCATTAGTTAATTTTAAGTGTGTTGTTCTCGCGTTTGGAACTAATAGCTGCAATTGTTTTGCCGGTCTGTAGATCACGGATTTGGGCGGGCAATTGAATTTTCAAAAGACGAAATTAAAAAGCCGTCATTCCTTTCGCGGGAATGGCGGTTTTTTTATTGGTTTTTTTGAGCCCTCGCGGCAAGGGGCAAGAAAGCAAAGAAAGGAGGCAGGCATATGATGCGATCGTTGATAAATGGTGTTGTTACAGAAAACTCATCTTGAGTTAAATCGGGCTTTGTTTGTAACAACCGGCCTGTTCAGACAGGCGGCAACCTATTGTGAAAACACATTAAATAACTAGAGGAAGGTGGATGATATGAGTTTTAAGAATTTAATATGTTTATTTTTTATTGTGTTGGTTTCTGGCAGTGCTATGGCAGCTTTTTCAACTGCAGCAGGTTATGACAGTACGGCTCTTTATACCGGAAGCGGAATGTCGCCTATTATCGGCGGTCTTGATCATGATAATGGTAATTTATATTTTGGCCAGGGAACGGATTTGATGAGTCTTGATCTAAGCGATAACAGTTTACAGCCTTCGGGCATTCTGTCGGGCGCGGTCACTAATTCTTTAGTGGCTCGTTATAACGGAACTACGTATACTTCCTATGCGACTACTTACGATGAACCTTATCCCTATAAAATGGGCTACATTGACGGCAGCGGTAACTACCAAAACCAGTGGAACCAGGACGGTATTTATGACATTGCTATAAGTCCAACCGGGACAGGATATATAGCTGCCAACCCGGCTTTCGGAGGCAGTAAAATATTCGAATATGACCTTAGCACCGGATATGCGACCGAAGTGGCAAGTATTGGCGGTTATGCCGGAGGTATTACTTTTGATTCGGCAGGCAATCTATATTATGCCTCTCAGACCGGCTCAGGCATCTTGAAGTTTTCTGTTGACGGTTTTGGTGTGCTCGATATGAGCACATATGATATTGTGCTCGACATTGCAGCCGGCTACATAGGTTTTGATGATGATGGCAACTTTTATGCTACAACTGACTGGGGTGGAACATTTTCGGTGTTTGACTTGAATCTTGGTACAAAGATCACTGATATTGCTTTTGGCGGTATTGGGCAGTTTGTAATTGATGACGAGAGCATTTACCTGCTTGATACCGACTGGGGACTTTGGGCTACCACAGTATATGAAGTAACGGCAGTTCCGGAGCCTGCCACGATAATTCTATTAGGGCTCGGAGGAGTAGCCCTCTTGAAGCGAAGAGGGCAATCCTAATATATAAGTAGGATAGGGTGTCGGCACTGATGCCGGCACCCAAATTTTTTGGTTTTGACATGTATAAAAAGATCATAATATTTTTCTTGATAACTTTTTTCTTTATGGGTTCTGCTTATGCCGGGCCGTATACTGAGGCCGGTGTCAACGGCTATATAGACGATGATTGGAGGCCGGCAGATCCTAATGATGACGGCAGCAGCAGAGTGAATCCAATCTTTAGAGACTGGGCTAAAAAAATATACAAATATGAACCGTCGCCGGGAGTTGCGTTTCCTTTCAGGGATACAAGTTTGGCTTTAGGGCCTCCAACAGGAGATAAGCTCGATGCGGTGAGCCTGGGAGATGTTAATACGGATATATATCCAGACACACCTCCGGGAGAAATTATTATTGCCTTTAATGAGCCCAATAATGTCATCCAGAATACAGAAGGATATGATTTTGCGATCTTTGAAAATGGTTTTGTAGCGGATGATACGGACTCCGAGACAGGTATAGTAGCAGGTGAGATGTTTGCGGAACTGGCGTTTGTAGAAGTTTCGACGGACTGCAATGATTTTGCCCGCTTTCCGTCCGTGTCGCTTACGTCAGGGCGCACAGGAGATTATGGAACGATCGAAATAAGTAATGTTTACAATCTTGCGGGCAAACATCCAAACGGAGCTTATGATTGTACCGGTACCCCTTTTGATCTTAGTGAATTAGCAAATGATCCACTAGTTTTGTCTGGTTCGGTGAATCTTAATAATATCAAATATATTCGAATAGTCGATATACCGGGAGGAGGGTGGTATTTTGATCAGGCTAACAGTGCAGGGTATATAGATCCGAACACGTATCCAGAATACAATATTTACGGAAATGATCATCCGATCTATGACGCATGGGTTACGGTAGGATCCGGGGGATTCGACCTTGAAGCGGTAGGAGTGCTTAACGAGCAGGAATTTGAAGCTGATATCAATCTTGACGGTCTTGTTGATATGCATGATTTTTATATATTCGCATCAGCGTGGCAAAAAAACTTTGGTGATATTAACTGGATCGGGCGTTGTAATCTTGCCGAACCAAGAGATAAAGTAATAGATTTTCTTGATCTAATCGTATTTGTTGAGCAGTGGCTTAGTGTAGAAAAATGGCGAAGCTCTTATGTGTGGTAAAAAATGAATTCTCAGTTTAGTATTAAAATGAAGGCGTTTACATTGATTGAATTACTGGTGGTGATTGCGATCATCAGTCTTTTAATGTCAATTCTCCTTCCTGCTTTAGGGGCAGTAAAGGCGCAGAGTAAAGGAGCGGTCTGTAAGGCTAACCTCCGCCAGCTAATAATAGCAAATATTGGTTATGCCACAGAGAACAGAGACAGTTTTGTTGCGGCTGCAAGTGACCTTTGGGATACCAGCGGAGGTTTGCAACGATGGCACGGAGTAAGAGAAAATCCTGATGAAGCATTTGATCCGCTAAAAGGGCCATTGGTTTCGTACCTTGAAGGCGGAGGATCCAAAGAATGTCCCGCTAATTTGATATCTCACGAAGGCCGATCCTGGAACGAGAGCTTTGAAAAAGGTTGCGGCGGCTATGGTTATAACATGGCTTATCTCGGCAGTACACTTTGGCGTTATGGTATTATGACAATTGACGAGTGGAAGCAGTGTTATGCCAAAACCACAAAAATAACCCAGGTTCTTCGGTCTGGCGAAACTTTGATGTTTGCTGATTCTGCGTATCCCCAAGACGACCAGCTTATAGAGTATTCTTTTGCCGAAGCAAGATACTGGTTATTGGATGGCGAACCGGAACTTAATGCAAAGCCGATACCTTCGATACATTTTCGTCATAACTTAAAGACTAACGTTGGCTGGGTTGACGGTCATGTTAGTTCGATCGATATGCCGAAGCATTATGATGGTGTGCATGCCTACCTTGAAACTTATAGAAGTATGTTGCTGGGTATGATAGAACCTCTTGACAATAGTTCTTATGATTTGAAATAAATATGGCAGTAAAAAAACAAGACAATCTTAAATATTACATGATTGCTACGGTACTCGTTGCCGTTTCAATAGTTATGATATTTTCAGGTACAAATCAAACACCCCCTGTCGATGACGGTGTTAATAATAGTAATTTGAGAATTGTTTCTCTTGCGCCTAATATAACGGAGATGCTTTTTGTATTGGGCGTTCAGGATCGTCTTGTTGGCAGAACGGATTGCTGTGACTATCCTCCCGCGGCAAAAAATATAGAATCCGTCGGCGGACTTGGAATCGCAAATATTGAAAAGCTGCTTTCTTTGAAGCCTGATTTACTAATAACGCCCAATGAACCTGAAAAAGAAGTTTATAAACTGATCTCTCAGGCAGGCATAAAACTGCTTGTTGTTCAGGCACCAAATGTTCAAGGAATGCTTGACGAACTTTTTGAGATCGGTCAGGCGGTTGGAAGACCCGAACTTGCAAAAAGGGTTATTGCTGAAATGCAGGCCGAGCTTGATGTTGTTGCGCGACTATATAAAGGTGCTGACCATGACGAGCTCCCCCGTGTGTTCATTGAGATAAGCAATGATCCGCTGGTAACTATAGGGGGGAGGTCATTCATTAACGATGTTGTTACCCGGGCAGGCGGAGTTAATGTTGCTGCTGGAATTTCAGAGTCGTATCCCTGTATCAACCCCGAGAAAGTGATCGAATGGGATCCAGATGTTATTATTCCGTGCTACATGGGGAATAAAGAAAATATAGCCGAACAGATATCCGGCCGGATCGGCTGGGATGGCATCTCGGCTATCAGGTCGGGTCAGATCTATTCAGATTTTCCCGGCGATCTGATCATGCGCGGCGGTCCGCGTTTGATCGAAGGAATAAAAATTCTTGCTCAACATCTGCACGGTAAATCGAATAAAGAGTATGTAGTCCGGTAGTGCTTATGCATAAACAAAAATCCTGGATAATATATTTAGTGCTGCTTGTTATATTGGCAGGTGCGTGTGGGGTATCTCTTTTTGCTGGTGCCGTTCGTGTTCCTATCAGCGAGATGTTCGAATCAGGGATCATTCAGCTGCGTATAGCGCGCATTCTGCTTGCAATTTTTGCAGGTGCGGCCCTTTCGGTTTCCGGGGTTATATTCCAGGCTCTGTTACGAAATCCGCTGGCAGAGCCCTACATTCTTGGTGTTTCTTCCGGAGCGGGATTAGGCGCTTCGATCGCGATCGTTCTTGGTTTAGGTACACTGAGTATTTGGGCGTTGCCTGCGACGGCATTTGCAGGGGCAATGCTAACCATATTTTTGGTTTACAGACTGGCAAGGGAGCCGAGCGGTGTTGTACCGGTATATACGTTGTTGCTGGCAGGCGTGATCGTTAATGCGGCCCTTAGCAGTATTTTAATGTTCATTGTTTCGGTTTCGTCATCGGATGAATTGCATAATGTAGTATGGTGGTTACTTGGCAACTTGCAGATATTTGACTGGCAGCTTTTGAAACTGGCGTCTTTTGTAGTGGCGGTATGTCTTACAGTGGTTGTGATTTTGTCGAACGATCTTAACATTATGACGATGGGCGAAGAACCGGCTGCACATCTGGGTTTAAATGTCGAGCGGACGAAAAAATTATTCTTTCTGCTCGCATCGCTGATGACGGCGGCAACCGTTGCGGCTTGCGGCTTGATCGGTTTTGTAGGGCTTATAATCCCGCATTCGGTCAGGCTTGCCATTGGGCCGGATCATCGCAGACTTGTTTTTGCTTCGGCTTTAGCCGGTGCTACGTTCCTTGTTCTGGCAGACGGTGTTGCGCGTACGATAATTGCTCCAACCGAAATACCCATTGGTGTTGTAACTACTTTTATAGGCGGTCCTTTTTTCCTGTTCCTTTTAAAGCGCAAAAAGCGTTCATATTGGTGCTGAGATGATATCTATCCGGAAAATAAATGCAGGTTATACCAAATGCCTTGTCCTGAAGGATATAAGCATGGATGTTGCCGACGGAGAATTCATCGGGCTGATAGGACCAAATGGTTCGGGAAAAACCACACTTTTGAGAGTTCTTAGCAAAGTGCTTCCGGTAAAAAGCGGACATATCCTGCTTAAGGGCGAAAACATAGAAAAGATCAGCCGAAACAACCTTGCCAAAACCATGGCGTGCCTGTCACAGGAGATATCGTTGAACCTGCCGTTCTCTGTTCGGGAGATGACGCTTATGGGCAGGTTCCCGTATCTGTCAAAACTTGGCCATGAAACCGGCAGGGACATCGAGGTTGCCGAAGAAGCAATGAAGCTGGCGGATATTTCTCATTTAAGCGATCGGCTGATAACCGAGATTAGCGGCGGCGAACGTCAGCGAGCGCTGATCGCCATGTGTCTGGCGCAAGAACCCAAAGTGCTTTTGCTGGACGAACCGACAAATCATCTTGACGTTGGACATCAGTTATCCGTTCTTGATCTGATCAGAAGACTAAACAGACAGACGAATATGACAGTTGTTTCCGTATTTCATGATCTTAATTTAGCGGCCGAGTATTGTCACAAAATAATGGTTCTTGATGATGGTGAAGTTGTTATGTTCGGGACCCCGAAAGAAGTTCTTACCTCGGAAATGATCCAGAAGGTTTATGGGGCAAAAGTTCTTACCGAGCTAAACCCGGTCTCGCAAAATCCTCATATTATTATTGCTGCAGACATGAACCATCCCAATCAATAAACTGAAAGCGGGGATAATTCTTAAGATGCTAAACAGTTTTAGCAACGCAGGTTTAAGGTGATCCTATGTAGAGCCAGTTTTGCGAGAAAACAGCGAAGTCCTGCAGGTCTATAAAGTTATCTCCGGAAGGATAAGGAGCGATATCTACTATCGGATCTTCCGGTGTTTGTAAGAACTGGTTGGCTAATACTAACAGGTCATCGAAGTCAACATCACCGTCCGGCTCGAAATCGCCCAGGAAGACCAACCCTTCGTACAGGTACGCCTTGCCGTAACTGTTCGTCCCGACCAGTACATCCCAGTATCCGTCGCCCGTCCAGTCACACAAAAACGGTCGTGATCGGGCCCAAAAGGCGGGAATATCATGTGGAAGATCAATGATCTCTCCGTCTGATTCAACATAGGTAAACCCGGAAAACGTCGGATTCTCATCTGTCCCCACATTCAGATATACCAACAAATTCCCTTCCGTATTCCCTACCAGAAGATCTTTTTTGCCGTCGTTATTCAGGTCTCCCACCGCCGGACTGGATCGCACCCCCGGCACGAGTAGTGTCAAACCGTCTTCCTCAACATAAACACCCGTCAAAAAATCAGGCGATGTATCAGTCCCGGTGTTGATAAAAACCGTTATCGTTCCATCAATGCTTCCAACAACAAGGTCTTTTTTGCCGTCGCTGTTCCAGTCTGTAACGATCGAGCACGCTCGGGAACCTACGTCAATTGGAACCTTGTTGCCGGCAGCGCCGACTTCAATTGACTGCCAACCGCTGAATACAGGCGCAGCGTCTGTACCGGTATTCAAATAGAGCCGAATCGTGCCATCACTGAGTCCGATCAGCAGATCTTTCTTGCCATCGCCGTCCCACTGAACGACCCTTGGAAACGTTCCCAGGCATCCTTCCCCAGGTACCTCTAAACGACTGCCGCCGGACTGAATATACGAGAAACCATCTGTAAAGGCCGCCTCAGCCGCTGTACCGGTATTCAGATACAAACGCACCAGCCCTTTGCCCAGAAAAGTCGGTCCTTCACCCACGATCAGATCAGCCAGACCGTCATTGTTCCAGTCAGCAAGCGATGGAACCGAATAGGCTTCTACTGCAATGATCTCGCTCGGATCCCCCGCTTCGATCAGTTCCACAGGTCCAAATTCCGACCATGTCAGCCCGTAACTACTGCAGGAAGCAGCCAGCAAAAAGCAACAGATAAAGATCCCCATAGTTGAACGGTTTTTCATTTTCCCCTCAAATTTTGAAAAAAAAAGCCCTGCCAATTGACAGGGCTGTAATTACGTCTAAAACATTATTTCTTTTTGCGAAGAAGCAACCCGCCTAATCCCAACAGTACCAGCGTTGCTGGTTCTGGGATACAAATTGTTTCAATGATCAAGTCGTCCACATACAGTGTGCAATCAAAAGGTCGGACAATTGTGACTTCCATTGTCGGATTCGGCTCGATGACTACGTGATATGTTGCATGGTAGTAGCCGTCCTGCAAATCTGTAACGCCAACCAAATCCATAACGAGATAATTCGCTGCGCTGCCTTCCGGCAATGCGTAAATGATCGGGGCATTTCCTTCATCGGAAGTGTAAGTCGTCTGGATCCACATTTCTTTAAAGGGATTTTGCACAGGGTTATTTGGGATCACAACCTGAATGTCTTCTTCAAAGCCCCACACACCAAGATGACCGTAATAATCATTGAAATAAACGGTATTATCGAAAAATCCGCCGGTAACTTCTAACTGGGCTGTACCGTACGGATTTAAATCCACATCTGGCAAAACAGGATTTGCAGATGTCGCAAAATCCCAGCTTTGATACGTTGTTGGTGCTTGTCCTGCCGGATCCGTCCGCCATGGCGCCGGGATCAAATCCAAAGCCGCAAACCCCTGACCCGCAATTAGGGTGACAATGACAAACAAGATATACTTCTTCTTCATGTCCCATTCCTCCCGTCTTCTTAAATTTTAAGAAAGACGCTAATAAGTTTTAGTAGCAAGATCTAAAAATTAAGACCGTTTGGTCCTCATCAGCAAAGCACCAAGTCCCAGAATTGCCAGCGTGGCCGGCTCAGGAACATCACAGACTGTTTCAATAATCAAATCGTCCACATACAGCGTACAATCCGCCGGACGAATCACATTTAGTTCAAAAGTTGGGTTTGGTTCTACGATTGCATAGTAAGCTGCGTGGAACCAACCATCGCCAATATCCTGGTTGTCTACCAAGTCCATGAATACATATTCAAGCTCGTTGCCTTCCGGCAGAACATATATATTCGGGGCATTCGAGGCCGTATAGGTGATCTGCACCCAAACTTCCTTGTAAGGATTCTGCACAGGATTATTAGGCAGGAGAACCTGAATATCTTCTTCGTATCCCCAGATACCCTGGTGATTGGGATAACCAGGCAGTGTCTCGTACCACACAGTATTGCTGAAAAAGTCACCCGTTACAGTCAACTCAGCTGTTCCATATGGATTCAAATCCACATCCGGAGCCGTAGGGTTAGCGTCTGTGGTGAAATCCCAACTTTGATAAGTTGTTGGCGGTTGTCCAATCGGATCAGTTCGCCATGGTGCAGGGACATAGTCTAAAGCAGCAAAAACGATACCTGAACTGAACATCACCGCAACAGCGCATGCGATCAAGAAATGCTTTTCCATCCTCTTACCTCTCTCCATCCTACATCCTCCTCCAGAAGGCTATATAAATAAACTTAAACCTATAGTTTAGTACTGTTTAGTCTATCTATAAAACGTCAAAAAGTCAAGCAAAAAAGTTTTAATTGACCCCTAAATAATTCCAAAAATTAACATTTAAGGTGTTGATGTATCCAGTTGACAGGGAGCATATCTTGTCTGGAGGCCTCTCAGGGTAGCCCAAACAGGGATTTTTCACAAAACAATGGGTTCATATATGGATAACGAGGGTTTTTATAGGAAAAAAAATTTTTTACGAATTGTTAATATGGGCAAATTGTTTTGGGCGGAGGTTCGCCCGATAACAAACCTGTCTGCTTTAGAGGATGTATTCGCGCAAAACATCACCCACCCGCGAGGCAACCGCTTGCTAATCTGTCATACGAAAAGACTGACAAGAACTTCATTCGTCCTTATAACCGTTAAATGATATGATATTATATATCATTTAACAGTTATGTTTACCTTTGTATTTTAGACAAAGACATCGGACTTTCAATCCGTTGAAAAAAACTTTATTTTCTCTGCTTTGCTATCTGTGTTTTCGTTTTCTCAGCAGAAGGCCGCCAACACCCAGAAGCGATAAAGTCATCGGTTCTGGTACACAGATAGTATCCACTACGATATCATCAATGTACGCTGAGCAGTTGCGTGGTGTTATATGGATTGTCTCACCTACCGGATTAGGATCCAAAAATCCTTGGAAAGTAGCGCTCCAGTAATCCGGGCCATCTGCAACGATGTCGATCAAATTCATAAGAGTGCTTGTGCCACCGAAAGGTGTTAAGTTAACGATTGGAGTATCACCATAGAAGGTCATTTGCAGCCAAACTTCTTTGTAAGGGTTCTGCTGGGGGAAATTTGGGATGTCAATGACCATATTATCTTCAAATC